>JAGRPO010000091.1 GCA_019449455.1 Betaproteobacteria bacterium
AGCTCTGGATGCCCACCGAAAGCCGGTTCACGCCGCAGCCGCGGAAGTCCCGGAACTTCGACTGCTCGAAGGTGCCGGGGTTGGCCTCCAGCGTGATCTCCGCGTCGGCCTCCACGGGCAGGAGCGTGCGCGCCGCGGTGAGGAGCCGGTCGATGGATCGCGCCGAGAAGAGGCTGGGCGTTCCCCCGCCGAAGAAGACGGCGTGCACGCGCCGGCCCCAGACCTTCGGCACGGCCGCCTCGAGGTCCGCGACCACGGCATCCACGTAGCGCGCCTCCGGGACCTCGCCCCTCGCCTCGTGCGAGTTGAAGTCGCAGTAGGGGCATTTCTTCAGGCACCACGGCACGTGGATGTAGAGCGTGAGCGGCGGCAGGGCCGCGAGGCGCACCGCGTTGCCTGCCCGCGGCGCGAAGGTGACCTGCTGCATGGGGGCTGTCGTCGGGTTGGCCGGAAGCCGGCAACCCGCATTATGACGCCCAGCCGCGCCGGCGCGGCGCCTACTGCCCCGGGCGAGGCTCGGTGCCGACGCGGTTTTCCTTCATCAGGCGTCCGGTGATCGGGTGGTAGTAGGCCTCCACGACGCCGCCTTCCCGGCCCACGGCGTAGAACTCGTAGCAGTTCGCGCGCGAGACCTTGAATTTCACCAGCACGTACTTGTCGACGCCGAAGAGGCGCTTCACCTCCGCCTCGGAAATCCAGCGCGACCGGGGCTCGGTGGTGCAGGAGACGCGCTCGGAGGGTGCGCTCGCGCCGGCGGGAAGGGCGGTCGCGAGCAGGGCGGGCGCGGCGGCGATGGCAAGCGCCGACAGGCAGCGGCGGGCTGCGGCGAAGGCGTGGAAACGGGGCGTGGTCGTCATGGCCGGCAGTCTGCGGCGGCGACATTAAGCCAGCCTTAATGGCGCGGGAAGGCGGATCCGGCGCCTTCGCGCGGGCGTTCAGTCTCCGCCGCGCAGCCTCGCCGCCAGCAGCGCGACCGCGATGGCGCGGTGGCTCAGGCGGTTCTTCTCGTCGGAGGCGAGCTCCGCGGCGGTGAGCCCGAAGGTCGGGAGCAGGAAATAGGGGTCGTAGCCGAACCCGCCGGTGCCCCGCGGAGCCCGCGTGATCTCGCCGTGCCAGTGGCCCTCGGCGATGACGGGCTCGGGGTCGTCGGCGTGGCGCACGAGGACGATCACGCACACGTAGTGCGCGGCGCGGTCGGTGTGCCCCGCGAGCCTTTCGACGAGGAGCGCATTGTTCGCGCGGTCGCGCTCGGCGCGCGTTCCGTGCCGGCCGGCGAAGTGGGCGGAGTGCACGCCGGGCGCGCCGCCCAAGGCATCGACGCACAGGCCGGAATCGTCGGCGAGCGCCGCGAGGCCCGTGTGGCGCGCGCAGTTCCTCGCCTTGGCGAGCGCGTTCTCGACGAAGGTGTGGTGCGGCTCGTCGGCCTCCGGAACGCCGAGCGCGGCCTGCGGCACCGTCTCGAACCCGAGGGGCGAGAGGATCGCCGAGAGCTCGCGCAGCTTCCCCTCGTTGTTCGAGGCGATGACGAGGCGCTTCATGGTCGCCTCACCCTCTCCCGGAGGAAGCGGGTCCGGCGGCGAGGGCGGCCTTCTGCATCGCCACGATCTCCGAGATTCCGCTCGTCGCGAGCGCGAGCAGCGCGTCCATCTCGTGCCGCGAGAACGGCACGCCCTCGGCCGTGCCCTGCACCTCGACGAAGCCGCCGCCGCCGGTCATCACGACGTTCATGTCGGTGTCGCAGGAGGAGTCCTCGGCGTAGTCGAGGTCGAGGCAGGGCACGCCGCCCACGATGCCCACCGACACCGCGGCCACGAAGTCGCGGACGGGCTCGCGCGTCACGAGGCCCTTGCCCTTCAGCCACGCCACCGCGTCGGCCAAGGCCACCATGGCGCCCGTGATCGAGGCGCAGCGCGTGCCGCCGTCGGCCTGCAGCACGTCGCAGTCGATCGTGACCTGGCGCTCGCCGAGGGCGGGAAGATCCACCACGGTGCGCAGCGCCCGGCCCACGAGGCGCTGGATCTCCTGCGTGCGGCCCGACTGCTTGCCGGCGGCCGCCTCGCGCGCGCCCCGCGTGTGGGTGGCGCGCGGAAGCATCCCGTATTCGGCCGTCACCCAGCCCGAGCCCTTGCCCTTGAGGAAGCCGGGCACCTTCTCCTCGACGCTGGCGGTGCACAGCACGCGCGTCTCGCCGAACTCGACGAGCACCGAGCCTTCGGCGTGGCGGGTGAAGCCGCGGGTGATGCGCACGGGGCGGAGCCGGTCCGCGGGACGATCCTGGAAACGGGGCATGGGAATGCTTTCGCGGGAGGGGCTAGCGGGGGACCTTCTTGATCGCGGTCTGGATCTCGGCGATCGCCTTCTCGATCTCCTCGTCGGTCACGTCGTCGGTGGCGACGGGGCGGTCGAGCTCCATCGTGTTCGAGGAGGTGGTGAACTGCTCGCTGTCCATCAGCTCGGTGTCGGCGTGGCGCGGGTCGTCCTGGGCCTCCCACGTCATCGCCACGACGGACAGGTTGTCGCTCTCGCCCGCTGCGCGCTTGTGGGCCTCGGTGAGCAGCCCCGGCAGCAGCCCCACGACGTCCTGCTTGCGCAACAGGTTGGCGATGAGGGCGGCGGGGATCTGGCTCCAGAACCCGTCGGAGGAGAGCAGGATCGTGTCGCCCGTCTGGAGGGCGAAATCGCCGCCCGCGGCGATCACCGGCGGCACGACGCCGCCCAGGCAGCTGAAGATCTTGTTGCGCTCGGGGTGCGTGGCCGCCATCTCCGCGGTGATCACGCCGGAGTCGACCATCTGCTGCACCCGCGAATGGTCCTGCGTGGCCGCCACGAGCCTGCCGCCGCGCAGCACGTACAGGCGCGAGTCGCCCGCGTGCGCCCACCACGCGGTGCCGTCCTGCACGATGCACACCACGCAGGTCGTGCGCGGCGACTCGAGCAGGTTGTGCGCGACCGCGTGCGAGACGATCGCGCGGTGCGCGGAGTTGATCACGGAGACGAGGAAGTCGGAAGGGCGCCGCAGGCGGTTCCTCGCCTCCTGCTGGAAGAGGCGCGTGATCTCGGTCACCGCGATCTCCGCGGCCACCTCGCCCTGCATGTGCCCGCCCATCCCGTCGGCGGCCACCATCAGCAGCACGTCCTTGCTGTAGGAATAGCCGATCCGGTCCTCGTTGCCCGAGCGGTCGCCCTGCCGGCTGTCCTGGAAGATGGTGAAGCGCATGGTCGCGTCGCCCGCCTACTTCGTGAAGAACTTCGAGATGGGCTTGTTGAGGGTGTCGAGGAAGCCCTTCCGCCCGGCGCCCGCCGGCTCGATCATGAGCAGCTTCTGCAGCTCGAAGGCGGTCTGCGGGCGCTCGAGGTGGTCGAGCTTCAGGCACGCGTCCACGATGGAGTAGAGCTCCTCGGAATACGCCTCGCGCGCGAGCGAGCGCAGCGGGATCAGCCGGTCCTTCTCGAGCCGCGTGTCGGCCGCCTGCGGCGGCGTGCCCGCGATGCAGGTGTAGAGCGTGGCCCCGACGGAGTAGATGTCGCTCCAGGGACCGAGGCTCCCGGGCTCGAACTTGTACTGCTCCGGCGCCGCGAATCCCGCGGTGTACATGGGCTTCAGCTTCATCGGCTCGTCGGAGAGCGTGATGCGCGCCGCGCCGAAGTCGAGGAGCACGGGGCGGCCGTCCATCGCGATGTAGATGTTGGCGGGCTTGATGTCCAGGTGCAGCAGCTTGTTGGCGTGCACCTCGCGCAGCCCGTTCATCAGGTGGATGAAGATGCGGCGCATGAAGGTCTCGGTGAACTCGGCGCGGTTCCTCTGGATGTGGAACTGGAGCGTCCTGCCGCGCACGTACTGCATCACCATGTAGCAGGTCTCGTTGGCGCGGAAGAAGTTCTCCACGCGCACCACGTTCGGGTGCGAGATGACGGCGAGCGCCCGCCCTTCCTCGAAGAAGCACTTGAGGCCGTGGCGGAACGTCGACAGGTTGGCCGGGTCCTCGATGCTCACCTCCGTGCCCTCGGTCCGCAGCGCGAGGGAGGCGGGGAGGTATTCCTTGATGGCGAACGGCGTCTGGCTCTCGTCATGGGCGAGATAGACGATGCTGAAACCGCCGGAGGAAAGGGGTTTGTCGATGCGATAGCCGTTGAGCACGTAGCCACCGGGCAACGGCTGATTCACCTGCGAAGCCATGGGATGCGGGGGTTCCGCTATAATTCGCTGCATTGTCGGCAATCGAAAACGGCTTGTAAAGCCGCGAAGGTAAAAGGTTTTTTTCTCCGCGCGACGCCGGCCGGTCGCGAGCCACTCCACCCCCAATCGAGATCAGAGCGCCATGATCGCCAGCATGACCGGCTTTGCCGCCGCCACCCGGGAGGTCGCCGGCGGGCAGCTGGCGGTGGAACTCAAGAGCGTCAACCACCGCTACCTCGAGTTCCAGTGCCGCCTGGCCGACGACCTGCGCGCCCTCGAGCCCGTGCTGCGCGAGGCGGTGGCCTCCGGGCTCACGCGCGGCAAGGTCGACTGCCGCCTCACGTTCACCCCGGCCGCCGCGGGAGAGCGGGCGCTCGCACCCGACGGCGCGGCCATGGCCGCGCTCGCCGAAGCCTCGGCGCGCGCGGCCGCGGCATTCCCGCAGGCGCGGCCGCTGTCGGTCTACGAGGTGCTGCACTGGCCGGGCGTGCTCGCCGACACGCTGGTCGCCCCGGACCAGATCCGCGAGGACGTGGCGAAGCTCGCCGCGCAGGCCGTGGGAGATCTCACGCAGACGCGCCGGCGCGAGGGCGACAAGCTCGCGCAGGTGCTTCGCGAGCGCCTGGATTCCATGGCCGGGCTCGTGGCGAAGGCGCAGCCGCTGATGCCCGAGGTGATGAACGCCTTCCGCGAGAAGCTCGCCGCGCGCCTGGCGGAAGCGGCGGCGGCGCCCACCGACGAGCGCATCCAGCAGGAGGTCGTGCTCTACGCCGCGCGCATCGACGTGGACGAGGAGCTCGAGCGGCTGGTCGCGCACGTGGCGGAATTCCGGCGCGTGCTCGACAAGGGCGGCGCCTGCGGCAAGCGCCTGGACTTCCTGTGCCAGGAGTTGAACCGCGAGGCCAACACGCTGGGGTCGAAATCGGTGTCCTCGGACATGACGCGCATCTCGGTGGAGCTGAAGGTCCTCATCGAGCAGATGCGCGAGCAGGTCCAGAACATCGAGTAGGCAACGCGAAGCGACGTCGGAAACGGCACAAATCATGTCCGGTGATCTCTTCGTCGTGGTGGCGCCCTCGGGCGCCGGCAAGACCAGCCTGGTGAACGCGGTGCTGCGGGCCGAGCCGGGCATCCGCCTGTCGGTCTCGTACACGACCCGCGCCCCGCGCGAGGGCGAGGTCGAGGGGCGCGACTACCACTTCGTCTCGCGCGCGGCCTTCGAGGCGATGATCGCCGCGGGCGACTTCCTCGAGCACGCCAACGTCTACGGCAACTACTACGGCACCTCGCGCCGCTGGATCGAGGCCGAGCTCGAGGGCGACCACGACGTCCTGCTCGAGATCGACTGGCAGGGGGCGATGCAGGTGCGGGCGCTCTTCCCGCGCATGGTCGGGATCTTCATCCTTCCCCCGTCGATCGAGGAATTGCGCCGGCGCCTCACGGCGCGCGGCAAGGACTCGCCGGAGGCGATCGAGAGGCGAATGGCCAGCGCCCGCGAAGAGATCTCGCATGTTCTTGAATTTGAATATATAATTGTCAACGAACAATTCGACGTGGCGATAGCGGACCTGCAGGCGGTGGTGCGCGCGTCCCGTCTTTCGCGCGATCGGCCCCGCAACCGCCTTTCGCGCCTCCTCGACGAATTCAGGTAACGGAGATCACCATGGCCCGCATCACGGTCGACGACTGCGTCAAATACTTCTCCAACCGCTTCGAGCTCACCCTCGCGGCCACGAACCGCGCCCGCCAGCTCGCGCTGGGCGCCACGCCGCTCGTGGAGGCCAACCGGGACAAGCCGACCGTGGTGGCGCTGCGCGAGATCGCCGCCGGCAAGGTGGGCAAGGAACTCCTGAATCCCCCGGCGCCCACGCCTCCCGTCCTCTGACCTGAGTCATGTCCCTCCCCGGCGTCCAGACGGTCGCGGGAGGCCTTAAGGGCCCGGGGACGACGCCGCCCGGCCCGGACGCGTCGGAGCTCTCCGCGAGCCTCGGCTACCTCAAGCCCGAGGACATCGCGCAGATCGAGCGGGCCTACGAGACGGCGCGGGCCGCGCACGCCGGCCAGTACCGCAAGAGCGGCGAGCCCTACGTCACCCACCCGCTCGCGGTGGCGAAGATCCTCGCCGAGTGGCACCTCGACCCGCAGGCCCTCATGGCGGCGCTGCTGCACGACGTGGTCGAGGACACGCCCACCACGAAATCCGAGATCGCGCGCCAGTTCGGCAAGCCGGTGGCGGACCTGGTCGACGGCGTCTCGAAGATCGACCGCATCGAGTTCGCGACGCTCCAGCACGCCCAGGCCGAGAATTTCCGCAAGATGCTGCTCGCGATGGCGCGCGACGTGCGGGTCATCCTGATCAAGCTGGCCGACCGCCTGCACAACATGCGCACGCTCGACGCGGTGCACGCGGAGAAGCAGGAGCGGATCGCCCGCGAGACGCTGGAGATCTACGCGCCCATCGCCAACCGGCTCGGCCTCAACGCCATCTACTACGAGCTGGAGGACCTGGGCTTCCGCTACCTGCATCCGAACCGCTTCCGCGTGCTCGACAAGGCGCTCAGGCGCGCGCGCGGCAACCGGCGCGACGCCGTGGGCAAGCTCAAGGACGCGATCCAGGCGCGGCTGAAGGAGTTCAAGGTCGAGGCCCAGGTGCACGGCCGCGAGAAGCACATCTCCTCCATCTACAAGAAGATGCAGGAGAAGAACATCTCGTTCTCCGAGGTGTTCGACATCTACGGCTTCAGGATCCTCGTGCCCGAGGTGTCGGCCTGCTACCTCGCCCTCGGGGCCCTGCACACGCTCTTCAAGCCGATACCCGGCAAGTTCAAGGACTACATCGCCATCCCCAAGGCGAACGGCTACCAGTCGCTGCACACCACGCTCTTCGGCCCGTTCGGGATGCCCGTCGAGGTCCAGATCCGCACTCCGGAGATGCACAAGGTGGCCGAGGCGGGTGTCGCCTCGCACTGGCTCTACAAGAGCGCCGAGGACCCGTCGAAGGACATGCAGCTGAAGACCCACCAGTGGCTGCAGTCGCTCCTCGAGATCCAGAGCGAGTCGGGCGACGCGCTGGAATTCCTCGAGCACATCAAGGTCGACCTCTTCCCCGAGGAGGTGTACGTCTTCTCGCCCAAGGGCAAGATCTTCTCGCTGCCGCGCGGGGCCACGCCCATCGATTTCGCCTATTCCGTCCACACCGACGTGGGCAACCACTGCATCGCGGCGCGGGTCAACGGCGAGACCGTCCCGCTGGGCACGGCCCTTCGCAACGGCGACCGCGTCGAGATCGTGACCGACGCGGACTCGCGCCCCAACCCGGTGTGGCTCTCCTACGTCGCGACGGGCAAGGCGCGCTCGCACATCCGCCACTACCTGAAGACGATGCAGTCCGCGGAATCGGCGGAGGTCGGCGAGCTGCTGCTGGTGCAGGCGCTTCGCTCGCTCAAGGCCAACCCGGACGAGGTCGGCGAGGAGCACTGGAAGCGCTTCTTCAAGGGCGACGCCGCGCACACGAGGGCCGAGGTGATGGCCGACATCGGCCTGGGCAAGCGGCTCGCGGTGGTGGTGGCGAAGAAGCTGCTCGCCACGCCCGAGGCGATGGCCGAGGGGACGCACCGGCTCGAATCCGTCACCATCCGCGGCAGCGAGGGCCTCGCCGTGCAGTTCGCGCCGTGCTGCCGCCCCATTCCCGGCGACCCGATCATCGCGCAGATCAAGAAGGGCCAGGGCCTCGTGGTGCACACGCACGACTGCCCGGCCATCCACCCGTTCCACTTCGACCCCGAGAAATGGGTCGACGTGCAGTGGGACCCGGAGCCCGGCCGGCTCTTCGACGTGAACGTGCGCCTCACCGCCTCCAACCAGCGGGGCGTCCTCGCGCGCCTGGCCGCCGAGATCTCGGAGGCGGACTCGAACATCGACCACATCGAGACCGAGGAGCGCGCGAGCACCGCCTACACCACGATCGTCTTCACCATCCAGGTGAGGAACCGCATGCACCTCGCGCAGGTGTTCCGGCGCATGCGCCGCATCCCCGAGGTCGTCCGCCTGCAGCGACTCAAGAAGAAGCCCGCATGAAACAGACCATCGCCACGAACGACGCCCCCGCCGCCATCGGCACCTATTCGCAGGCCGTGCGCGCCGGCGACACCGTGTACCTCTCCGGCCAGATCCCGCTCGACCCGAGGACGATGCAGCTCGCCGAGGGCTTCGAGAACCAGGTCCGGCGCGTCTTCGACAACCTCCTCGCGGTCTGCCGGGCCGCGGGCGGCGATTTCGACCAGGTGGTGCGCGTGACCGTGTACCTCACCGACCTCGCGAACTTCGCCAAGGTGAACGAGGTCATGGCGTCGTACTTCCGCGAGCCCTATCCGGCGCGCGCGGCGGTCGGGGTGGCGTCGCTGCCGCGCGGGGCGGCCGTGGAGATCGACGCCGTCATGCACTTCCCGCCGCCGGAAGACCGGGGCTAGCCGGTCTCGTGGCGGCCTCGCGTCCCCCGCGCGCGGCGCCTGCCGGGGAGCCTGCCGCGCCGCCGCGGCGCGACGACCTCGTCGCCGGCCCGTCCGTGCGCGCGAAGCTCGCGAAGCTGGGAATCCACTCGCGCCTGGACCTGGTCCTGCACCTCCCGCTTCGCTACGAGGACGAGACGAAGCTCACGCAGCTCGCCGACGCCGGGACGGGCGAGCCGGTGCTCGTGGAAGCCGACGTCGTCGACTGCGAGGTCAAGTACCGCCCGCGCCGCACGCTGGTGGTGAAGCTCACCGACGGGAAGAGCGACCTGTGGGTGCGATTCCTCAACTTCTATCCCAGCCAGGTGAAGCAGATGGCGCCGGGCCGCAGGCTGCGCCTGTTCGGCGAGGTGCGCCCCGGCTTCTTCGGCGCCGAGATGGTCCACCCCAAGGTGCGCGTGGTGGAGCCGGGTGCGCCGCTCGCCTCGTCGCTCACGCCCGTCTATCCCACGACCGCCGGCATGTCGCAGGCGAACCTGCGGGGCTTCATCGAGCACGCGCTCGACACGCTCCTCCTCGACGACACCCTCGAGCACGCGCTCCTGGAGCGCCTGGCGCTGGGGAGCTTCCGCGACAGCGTGCTCTTCCTGCACCGCCCGCCGCCCGACGTCGACGCCGCGAGCCTCGACGGGCGCACGCACCCCGCGTGGCGGCGCCTGAAGTTCGACGAGCTGCTCGCGCAGCAGCTCGCGATGCGCATCGCCTACCGGGAGCGCCGGGGCAAGTCCGCGCCGCGCATGCCGGACGGGCACACGCTCACCAACGCGCTGGTGAAGTCGCTGCCGTTCGCGCTCACCCGCGCGCAGAAGAAGGCCTGGGCCACGATCGCCCACGACCTGGCGCAGCCGCACCCGATGCGCCGTCTCCTGCAGGGCGACGTGGGCAGCGGCAAGACCCTCGTCGCCGCGCTCGCGGCGCTGCAGGCCATCGAGAACGGCTGGCAGGTGGCGCTCATGGCGCCCACGGAGATCCTCGCGGAGCAGCACTACCTGAAGCTCTCGCACTGGCTGGAGCCCCTGGGGGTGAAGGTGAGCTGGCTCGCCGGCGGCCTCAAGGCGCGCGCGAAGAGGGCCGCGGTGGAGGCCATCGGCAAGGGCGAGACGCAGCTGGCCATCGGAACGCACGCGCTCTTCCAGGACGACGTCGGCTTCGGCCGCCTGGGGCTCGCCATCGTCGACGAGCAGCACCGCTTCGGCGTGGCGCAGCGCCTGGCGCTCACGGGGAAGGGGACGGAGCCGCACCAGCTCATGATGAGCGCGACCCCCATCCCGCGCACGCTCTCCATGAGCTACTACGCGGACCTCGACGTGAGCGTGATCGACGAGCTGCCCCCCGGGCGCACCCCCGTGGTCACCAAGCTCGTGGACGAGTCGCGCCGCGACGAGGTGATCCGGCGCATCCGCGCGAGCTGCGCCGAGGGCGCGCAGGCCTACTGGGTGTGCCCCCTCATCGAGGAATCCGAGACCCTGCAGCTCAAGACCGCGCTGGAGACCTTCGAGACCATGAAGGCCACCTTTCCCGACCTCGCCGTGGGGCTCGTGCACGGGCGCATGAAGCCCGACGAGAAGGCGCGGGTGATGGCGGACTTCAAGGCGAGGCGCGTGCAGCTCCTCGTCGCCACGACCGTCATCGAGGTCGGCGTGGACGTGCCCAACGCGACCCTCATGGTGATCGAGCACGCCGAGCGCATGGGCCTCGCGCAGCTGCACCAGTTGCGCGGTCGCGTGGGTCGCGGCACCGCGAGGAGCCTCGCGATCCTGCTGTATCATCAGCCGTTGTCGGAGACGGCCCGCGAGCGGCTCAGGATCATCTACGGCAACACCGACGGCTTCGAGATCGCGCGCCAGGACCTGCTGCTGAGGGGGCCCGGCGAGTACCTCGGGGCGCGGCAGAGCGGCGCGCCGCTGCTTCGCTTCGCCGACCTCGAGCGCGACGCGGACCTGATCGAGCTCGCGAGGGAAGCCGCCGACACCATGATCACGGAGCGCTCGCACGCGGTGGAAAGGCACCTGGACCGCTGGCTCGGCCACCGGCAGTTCTACCTCAAGGCATGAATCGATGGAAACGGCTCGCGCCGCCGCACGCGGATCCCTGGCGCCCCTGGCTCGCCTGGCGCGCCTCGCTCACGTGGCGCATCACCGCGCATGCGCGCGATTTCCGCGTCGAGGTGATCCGCCAGGGCCTGCACATTCCCAACGAGGACGAGTACCGGCAGCTCGGGCAGCCGACGCACCGGCGGGCCCTGGTGCGGGAAGTGGTGCTGCACGCGAACGGCGAGCCGGTGGTCCTCGCGCACTCCATCGCGGCCTGGCGCGACCTCTCCGGCGTGTGGCGCAACCTGCGGGGGCTGGGCAGCCGGCCGCTCGCGCAGGAGCTCTTCACCGATCCGCTCGTCGCCCGGGGCGCGCTGGAGTTCGTGCGCATCGACGCGAGGCACCCGCTGGGCAGGCGCGCGCGGCAGGTGTTCGGCCGCGACTTCCCCGTCCTCTGGGCGCGGCGCTCGCGCTTCGTGAAGCGCGGCCGGCCGCTGCTGGTGACGGAGGTCTTCCTGCCGTCGCTCCTCGCGTTGCGCTGAGGGCCGCATGAACGTCGCCGCCGTGATATCGCGCCTCGACGCCTACGAGAAGCTCACGCGGCTCGACAAGCCGATCGGGTCGCTGCTCCTGCTGTGGCCGACGCTCTGGGGCCTGTGGCTCGCGGTGCGCGCCGTACCCGACTGGCGCATCCTCTGGATCTTCGTCACCGGCACGATCCTCATGCGCTCGGCGGGCTGCGCCATCAACGACTGGGCCGACCGGTCCTTCGACCCGCAGGTGGAGCGCACGCGCGCCCGGCCGCTCGCCGCGGGCGCCATCCACCCCGAGGAGGCCGTGCTGGTCGCCGCCGCGCTCGCCTTCTTCGCCTTCATGATGGTCGTGTGGATGCTGAACCTGCTCACGACGGGGCTGGCCGTCGTGGCGGCCGTCATCGCGGCGATCTACCCGTTCACCAAGCGCTTCCTCGCCGTCCCGCAGGCGTGGCTGGGCATGTGCTTCGGCTTCGGCATCCCCATGGGCTTCGCGGCGCAGACGGGCGACGTGCCGGCGCTGGCGTGGTGGCTCTGGGTCGCCAACATCTTCTGGACGCTCGCCTACGACACGGAGTACGCGATGGTCGATCGCGACGACGACCTGAGGATCGGCATCAAGACCTCCGCCATCCTCTTCGGGCGCTTCGACGTCCTCGCGGTCCTGGCCTGCTACGGGATCTTCTTTGCGGCGATGGCGGCGATCGGCGCCTGGCAGGGCTACGGGCCGTTCTACTTCACGGGCCTGCTCTTCGGCGGCGTGATCGCGGGCTACCACCTGCTCTGGATCAAGGGCCGCTCGCGCGAGGGGTGCTTCCGCGCCTTCCTGCACAATCACTGGATCGGGCTCGCGGTCTTCGCGGGCGTGGCTCTGGACACGCGGTTCCCGACGCCCTTCGCGGGCTGACCCGGCCCGGCACGGGCCGTCGACTGGAGGATTCCCATGGCTGGCAACGCGACGACTTCCGCTCCCGTGTGGTTCGTCCCGGGCGTGCGCACGCCCTTCGCGCGCGTGGACGGGGGGCTGCGCGCCCTGGACGCGGTGGCGCTGTCGGTGCCGGTGGCGAAGGCCATGGGCGCGCAGCTCGGCGCAGGCGGCCGTCCCGACCTCGTGGTGTGGGGCACGGTCGCCTCCAACCTCGGCTGGAGCAACATCGCGCGCGAGGTGCTCATCGACGCGGGCCTGGACCAGGCCACGCCGGCGTTTTCCACGGTGCTCGCCTGCTCGACCAGCATGGTCGCGGCCTTCGAGGCGGCGGGGATGCTCGGCGGCAGCCACCATCTCGCGCTCGTGGGCGGCGTCGAGAGCATGAGCCGCGTCCAGATCGCGCTCTCGCAGGGGCTGTCCGACTGGCTTCGCCGCTTCACGCAGGCGCGCACGATCGGCGAGCGCATCGACCGGCTCGCCGACATCGCCTTCCGGGACATCCGCCTGCACGTGCCGGGCGTGAAGAACCGCGCCACCGGGCGCAGCATGGGCGAGCACTGCGAGGAGATGGCCAAGGCCTGGAAGATCGCGCGCGAGGCGCAGGACCGCCTCGCGTTCGCCTCGCACGAGCGCGCCGTGAAGGCGCTGGCCTCGGGCTTCTTCGACGACCTCGTGATCCCCGCGGGCGAGGCCGTGCGCGACGGCGTCCCGCGCGCCGACACCGCGATCGAGAAGCTCGCGAAGCTGAGGCCCGCGTTCGACCGCGAGGCGGGCACGATCACCGCGGGCAACGCGTCGCCCCTCACCGACGGGGCGGCGGCGCTGTGGGTCGCCACCGACGCGGGCCTCGGCCGGCTCGCGCCGGAGCGGCCGCGCGCGCGCCTCGTCGACTGGGAAGTCGCCGCCGTCGACGTCTTCCACGAGGGCCTGCTCATGGCGCCGGCCTACGCGATACCGCGCCTGCTCGCGCGGCACGGGCTTGCGCTAGCCGACGTCGACCTGTGGGAAATCCACGAGGCGTTCGCGGCCCAGGTGCTGTGCAACGTCGCCGCGCTCGAGGACGAGGCGTTCGTGCGCGAGAAGGCGGGCGTGTCCGCGGCGCTCGGGAAGTTCCCCTGGGAGCGCTTCAACCCCAACGGCGGCAGCGTGGCCATCGGCCACCCCTTCGGG
>JAGRPO010000015.1 GCA_019449455.1 Betaproteobacteria bacterium
CGCCTGCGTGTCGTAGAAGTTCTTCACGACCTCCCAGGCCTTGGTGTCGTAGCCCGTGGAGCCGGAGGTGATGTTGGCGTTGACCGCGCCGGTGGCCATGGCCTGCGCGAGCTCGGCGGCCTGGATGGTGACGGGCTGGGCCCCCGCGAGCTCCGCGATGCGCGAGATGGCCGGGTTGTAGGCGCGCAGCTTCAGGCCCTTCATGTCGGCGACGGAATTGAGCGGCTTGGTCGAATAGATGCCCTGCGGCGGCCACGGCACGGCGTAGAGGACGACCATGCCCTGCTTCGCGAAGCGCTCCTCGACGGCCTTCCTGGAGACCTTCCACAGCTTGGCGGACTCGGCGTAGCTGGTGGCGAGGAAGGGCACCGAGTCGATGCCGAAGATCGGGTCCTCGTTGGCGTAGCCGGAGATCAGGATCTCGCCGATCTGCGCCTGCCCGCCCTGCACGGCGCGCTTGATCTCGGGCGCCTTGAAGAGGGAGGCGGCGGGGTGCACGGTGATCCTGAGCTTGCCGCCCGTGGCCTTGTCGACGTCGGCGGCGAACTGGACGATGTTCTCCGTGTGGAAGTTGGTGGCGGGGTAGGGCGTGGGCATGTCCCACTTGGTCTGGGCGGCGGCGGTCGCGGCGAACGCGACGGCGGCGATCGCGAAGAATCCCTGCATGCGCTTCATGGAACGGTCTCCTCGGGCGGTGGACGGGGCGGGCTCCCATTTCTACGGGAACCGGGCGACGCTAGCAAGGGCGGTTGCCCATGTCAACAAATTGCTGATAACTTGTCGGCAAAATGCGGCAAAGCGTCGCCGCCCCCCGGAGGAACCCATGAAACCCCGAAGCCGCGCGAAGCGCGCGCCGCCCATCGCGCCGCCGCGCATCGTCTCCTCCGCCCATCTCGCGGTCGGCCGCGGCGCGGAGGTCTCCGAGTTCGAGTACGGGATGATCATCTGCGGCCACGCGTTCCACCGCTGGATCGTGCGCTGCATGGCGGCGGCCGGCGTGAAGGACCTCACGCCCATCGACGTCCTGGCGCTCCACCACGTGAACCACCGGGCGAGGAACAAGAAGCTCGCCGACATCTGCTTCGTCCTGAACGTCGAGGACACGCACGTGGTGAGCTACTCGCTGAAGAAGCTCGTCGCGGCCGGGTTCGTGAAGAGCGACAGGAACGGCAAGGAGGTGCTCTTCTCGACCACGGCGCGCGGGCAGGCGCTCATCGAGCGCTACCGCGAGGTGCGCGAGGCCTGCCTGGTCGCGAGCCTCGACCCCGACGGCAGCGACAACGAGAAGCTCGCCGACGTGGCCTCCTTCCTGCGCTTCATGTCGGGGATGTACGACCAGGCCTCGCGGGCGGCGTCCTCGCTATGAGCGGGCGCTGGCAGTTCTGGATCGACCGGGGGGGCACGTTCACCGACGTGGTGGCGCGCCGGCCCGACGGGTCGATCGCCACGCACAAGCTCCTGTCCGAGAACCCGGAGCGCTACCCCGACGCGGCCATCGCCGCCATCCGTCACTTCCTCGGCGTGGCGCCCGGCGAGCCGATCCCCGTCGAGCGCATCGAGGCGGTGAAGATGGGGACCACGGTCGCGACCAACGCGCTCCTCGAGAGGAAGGGCGAGCCGACCGTCCTCTTCGTCACGCGCGGCTTCCGCGACCAGCTGCGCATCGCCTACCAGAACCGGCCGCGGATCTTCGACCGGCACATCCGGCTGCCCGAGCTCCTCTACCGCAAGGTGGTCGAGGTCGGCGAGCGCGTGGGCGCGCACGGCGAGGTCGTGGCGGCGCTCGACG
The DNA here is from genome assembly GCA_019449455.1 of Betaproteobacteria bacterium. Classification (GTDB taxonomy): domain Bacteria; phylum Pseudomonadota; class Gammaproteobacteria; order Burkholderiales; family Usitatibacteraceae; genus FEB-7. The sequence continues at coordinate 1,790 of JAGRPO010000015.1, forward strand.
AGGCGCTCGCGCGGCGCGACCTGGCCGCGGCCTTCGCCGAGGGCTACCGCTCCATCGCCATCGTCTTCATGCACGGCTACCGCTACCCGGCGCACGAGGCGCGCGTGGCCGCGCTCGCGCGCGAGGCGGGCTTCACGCAGGTGTCGGCCTCGCATGCCGTGAGCCCGCTCATGAAGATCGTCTCGCGCGGGGACACGACGGTGGTGGACGCGTACCTGTCGCCGATCCTTCGCCGGTACGTGGACCAGGTGGCCGGGGAGCTGCCCGGCGCCCGCCTCATGTTCATGCAGTCCTCCGGCGGGCTCACGGACGCGCACCGCTTCCAGGGCAAGGATTCCATCCTCTCGGGGCCGGCGGGCGGCATCGTGGGCATGGTGAAGACGGCCGAGACCGCGGGCTTCGGCAAGGTGATCGGGTTCGACATGGGGGGCACGTCGACCGACGTGTCGCACTACGCCGGCGAGCTGGAGCGGGAATTCGACACGCAGGTGGCGGGCGTGCGCATGCGCGCGCCCATGATGTCGATCCACACGATCGCGGCCGGCGGCGGCTCGATCCTGCATTTCGACGGGCAGCGCCAGCGCGTGGGGCCGGATTCCGCGGGCGCCAACCCCGGCCCCGCCTGCTATCGCCGCGGCGGGCCGCTCGCGGTGACCGACTGCAACGTGATGCTGGGCAAGATCCAGCCCGCCCATTTCCCGAAGGTGTTCGGGCCGCGGGGCGACGAGCCCCTGGACGCCGCCGTCGTGCGCGCCAGGTTCGAGGCGCTCGCGGCCGAAATCGCGAAGGCGACGGGCAAGCCGCAGTCCCCGGAGCAGGCCGCCGAGGGATTCCTGAGGATCGCCGTGGCCAACATGGCCAACGCCATCAAGTTCATCAGCGTGCAGCGCGGGCACGACGTGACCGAGTACACGCTCGCCTGCTTCGGCGGCGCCGGCGGCCAGCATGCCTGCCTCGTGGCCGACGAGCTGGGCATGACGCAGGTCTACATCCATCCGCTGGCCGGCGTGCTTTCGGCCTACGGCATGGGCCTCGCGCAGGTGCGGGCGCTGCGCGAGGAGGCCGTCGAGCGCCGCCTCGAGGACGCGCAGGCCGAGCTGGCGGAGCGGACGGACCGGCTCGGGGAGCAGTGCGCGCGGGAGCTCGAGGCGCAGGGCAGCGCCGTCGAGCGCATCGAGAAGCGCGTGCACCTCAAGTACGAAGGCACGGATTCGCCGCTGGCGGTGCCCCTGGGGACGCCGCAGGCGATGCGCGCGGATTTCGAGCGCCTCTATCGCACGCGCTTCAGCTTCCTCATGCCCGGCCGCGCGCTCATCGCGGAGGCGGTGTCGGTGGAGGCCGTGGGCAAGTCCGACGCGCCGGAAGAAGGCGTGCCCGTCGACGGGAAGGGACGGGCGCCCGCGCGGCCGGTCGAGCATGCGGACATGACGAGCGGGGGCGAGCGCCACCGGTCGCCGGTGTTCCTGCGGGACGATCTCGTGCCCGGGCAGCGGGTGCCGGGGCCGGCGATCATCGCCGAGCGCAACGCAACCACCGTCGTCGAGCCCGGCTGGGAGGCCGAGGTCACGGCCCTGGACCACCTGGTGCTTCGCCGCGTGGCGCCGCGCGCGGCGCGCTACGCCGCCGGGACGCACGCGGACCCGGTGATGCTCGAAGTCTTCAACAACCTCTTCATGTCGATCGCGGAGCAGATGGGCGTTCGCCTCGCGCAGACCGCCTACTCGGTGAACATCAAGGAGCGCCTCGACTTCTCCTGCGCGCTCTTCGACGCCGGGGGCAACCTCATCGCGAACGCCCCGCACATGCCCGTGCACCTGGGCTCCATGGGCGAGTCGATCAAGACCGTGATCGCGAAGAACGCCGGGAAGATGCGGGCGGGCGACGTGTACGTGCTGAACGACCCGTACAACGGGGGCACGCACCTGCCGGACGTGACGGTGATCACGCCCGTGTACCCGGAACGGCCTGGGGACGGCCCCCAGGAGACGGGGACAGTCCCCACGCCATTGTTCTACGTCGGCTCCCGCGGCCACCACGCCGACATCGGCGGCATCACCCCCGGCTCCATGCCGCCCTTCTCGAGGACGGTCGAGGAGGAGGGCGTCCTCCTGGACAACGTGAAGCTGGTCGAGGACGGCAAGATGCTCGAGGCCGGGATGCGCCGCCTGCTCGCCTCGGCGAAGTACCCCGCGCGCAATCCCGACCAGAACATCGCGGACCTGCGCGCCCAGGTCGCGGCCAACGAGAAGGGCGTGCAGGAGCTGCGCCGCATGGTCGCCCACTTCGGGCTCGACGTCGTGAAGGCGTACATGTCGCACGTGCAGGACAACGCCGAGGAGTGCGTCCGGCGCGTCATCGGCGTGCTGAAGGACGGGGAGTTCGCCTGCGAGATGGACAACGGGGCGACGATCCGCGTGAAGATCTCGATCGGCGCCGACCGCAGGAGCGCCGTCATCGACTTCGCGGGCACGAGCGCCCAGCTCGAAAGCAACTTCAACGCCCCTTCCGCCGTGGTGTACGCGGCGGTGCTCTACGTCTTCCGCACGCTGGTGGACGACGACATCCCGCTCAACGCGGGGTGCCTGAAGCCGCTGGAAGTGCGCATTCCCGAGGGCTCGATGCTCAGCCCGCGCTCCCCCGCGGCGACGGTGGCCGGCAACGTCGAGACCTCGCAATGCATCACCGACGCGCTCTACGGGGCGCTGGGCGTCATGGCCGCCTCCTACGGCACCATGAACAACTTCACCTTCGGAAACGCCACCTACCAGTACTACGAGACGATCTCCGGCGGGACGGGCGCGGGGCCCGGCTTCCCCGGCACCGACACGGTGCAGGCGCACATGACCAACTCGCGCCTCACCGACCCGGAGGTCCTCGAATGGCGCTATCCGGTGAGAGTGGATGCACACTCGATCCGGGCGGGCAGCGGCGGGCGCGGGCGGTGGAACGGCGGCAACGGGGCCACGCGGCGCATCCGATTCCTCGAGCCCATGACGGCCGCGATCCTCGCGGGACACCGCCGCGTGCCGCCCTACGGCATGGCGGGCGGCGCCCCCGGCGCCCTCGGCGCCAACTGGGTGGAGCGCGCCGACGGCTCGCGCACCGACCTGGGCTTCGCCGACGAGACCGAGGTCGGCGCCGGCGACGTCTTCGTCATCGAGACGCCCGGCGGCGGGGGCTTCGGCGCGCCCTGAGGTCGTGGCACGTTTCTTGGGTAGCGCCGCCGAAGTCGAGAACGCTTGACTTCGCGCAGAAGGTGTCGCAGTCGCGCAACGCAGCATCAAAAAAGAGTTTGTGGGGATTTCGACTGCGTATAAAATGGGCGCCTTTTCCGCGGCTCCCAGACCGATTACAAACGCCGTGAAGATCGGCTCCATCTCCCTCAGGAACAACCTCGTCGTCGCGCCCATGGCGGGCGTGACGGACAGGCCATTCCGCAGCCTCTGCAAGAAGATGGGCGCGGGGATGGCGGTCTCGGAGATGGTCGCCTCCAATTCCCTCCTCTGGGGGTCGGAGAAGACGATCCGGCGCGGCAACCACGAGGGCGAGGTCGAGCCCAAGGTCATCCAGATCGCCGGGTCCGACCCCGCGATGATGGCCGAGGCGGCCAGGTACAACGTGGACAAGGGCGCCCAGATCATCGACATCAACATGGGCTGCCCGGCCAAGAAGATCTGCAACGTGGCCGCGGGATCGGCGCTGCTCAAGGACGAGCCGCTGGTCGCGCGCATCGTCGCGGCGGTGGTGGGCGCTGTCGACGTTCCCGTCACCCTCAAGTTCCGCACGGGCTGGAGCAAGGAGAACCGCAACGCCCTCGCGATCGCCCGCATCGCCGAGGAGTGCGGCATCGCCGCCATCGCCCTGCACGGCCGCACGCGCGCCTGCATGTACACGGGGGACGCCGAGTACGACACCATCAAGGCGGTCAAGGCCGCCGTCGGCATCCCCGTCATGGCCAACGGCGACATCGATTCCCCGGAGAAGGCGCTGCACGTCCTCGAGTACACGGGCGCCGACGCCGTCATGATCGGCCGCGCCGCCCAGGGCCGCCCGTGGATCTTCCGCGAGATCGACCATTACCTGAGGACGGGCGAGAAGCTCGCACCCCCGGAAGTCGTGGAGATCCGCGAGGTGCTCCTCGGCCACCTGGACGACCTCTACGCCTTCTACGGCGTCGAGCGCGGCTCGCGCATGGCGCGCAAGCACATCGCCTGGTACACCAGGGGGCTCAAGAACTCCGCGCTCTTCCGCGCCCGCATGAACCAGCTCCAGACCTCGAACGAGCAGCTCGACGCCGTCCGCCTCTTCTTCGACGCCCTGTCGGCACGCTCCGAGCGCCTCGAATACATCGATGAGGTGGCACTTGCAGCCTAGAACCCAAGCCCGGTCCGCCGCCAGGGCGGAAGCCTCCGAGCGGGAGAACGAGCTCTCCCTCACGGTCCGCAAGATGATGAAGCAGTACTTCAAGGATCTCGACGGCGAGAAGGCCACGGGCATCTACAACATGGTCGTGAACTGCGTCGAGAAGCCGCTTCTCGAGGTGGTCATGTACCACGCCCAGGGCAACCAGACCCGCGCCGCCGAGCTCCTCGGCATCAACCGCAACACCCTGCGCAAGAAGCTGCAGGAACACGGCATCGACTGAGCCGTTCGTCCTCGCGAGGCGCACCCAAGGACGAACCATGGCAATCGACCAGATCAAGATCCAGCGGGCGCTGATCAGCGTCTCCGACAAGTCCGGCGTCGTCGAATTCGCGAAGGCGCTCGCCTCGAAGGGCGTCGAGCTCCTCTCCACCGGCGGCACCGCGAAGCTCCTCGCCTCGGCCGGGCTGCCCGTCATCGAGGTGGGCGACTACACCGGGTTCCCGGAGATGATGGACGGGCGCGTGAAGACGCTGCACCCGAAGATCCACGGCGGCATCCTCGCGCGCCGCGACCTCCCCGAGCACGTGGCGGCCATGAAGCAGCACGGCATCCCGCCCATCGACATGGTGGTGGTGAACCTCTATCCCTTCGCGCAGACCGTGGCGACGCCCGGCTGCACGATGGACGACGCGATCGAGAACATCGACATCGGCGGCCCCGCGATGGTGAGGGCGTCGGCCAAGAACCACGCCTTCGTCGCCGTCGTCACCGACCCGGCCGATTACGCGGGCCTCGCGAAGAAGCTCGCCGCGAGCGGCGGCAAGCTCGGATTCGCCGACCGCTACGCGCTCGCCGCCAAGGCCTTCAGCCACACCGCCGAGTACGACGGCATGATCTCCTCGTGGCTCACGGCCCGCGACGAGAAGGGGGCGGCGCGCGAGTTTCCCGACCGCCTGAACCTCCAGTTCAGCCTCGCGCAGACGCTGCGGTACGGCGAGAACCCGCACCAGGATGCCGCCTACTACGTCGAGCGCGACCCGGCGCGCGGGACCCTTTCGCGCTTCCGCCAGCTGCAGGGCAAGGAGTTGAGCTACAACAACATCGGCGACGCCGACGCCGCGTGGGAATGCTGCCGGACCTTCGACGTGCCGGCGTGCGTCATCGTCAAGCACGCCAATCCCTGCGGCGTGGCCATCGCCCAGTCGCCGCTGGAGGCCTACCGCCGCGCCTTCCTCACCGATCCCACCTCGGCCTTCGGCGGCATCATCGCCTTCAACCTGCCGGTGGACGGGCCCACGGCGGAGGCCGTCTCGAAGCAGTTCGTCGAGGTGGTGATCGCGCCGTCCTACGACGAGGCCGCGAAGAAGGTGTTCGCCGCCAAGCAGAACGTGCGGCTCCTCGCGATCGAGGCGGCCAAGGACCTGAACCGCCTCGACATGAAGCGCGTGGGCGGCGGCCTCCTCGTGCAGACCGCCGATGCCTTCGACGTCTCCGGGCTTCGCTTCGTGACGAAGAGGAAGCCCACCCGGGACGAGATGAACGACCTCGTGTTCGCCTTCCGGGTGGCCAAGTTCGTGAAGTCCAACGCGATCGTCTTCTGCGCCGGCGGCATGACGCTGGGCGTGGGCGCCGGCCAGATGAGCCGCGTCGACTCCACCCGCATCGCCTCGATCAAGGCGAAGAACGCGGGGCTCTCGCTCGCCGGCTCGGTCGCGGCCTCCGACGCCTTCTTCCCCTTCCGCGACGGCCTGGACGTGGTGGCCAGGGCGGGCGCGAAGGCGGTCATCCAGCCCGGCGGGAGCGTGCGCGACGAGGAGGTGATCGCCGCGGCCAACGAGCACGGCCTCGCCATGGTCTTCACCGGCATGCGGCATTTCCGGCATTAGGCGTCCGGTCCGCCCCGCGGGGATCGATCCCTGATGGCGCACATCCGCTACATGGTCGCCGCCCTGGCGATCCTCTCGGCGCTGGGGTGCGTCGCCCTCGTGATCCACGCCGGCAACCGCATCAACCACACGATCGGCCCGAGCGCCCTGGCGGTGGACGCGCAGGGACGGCTCCACGTCGCAAGCCACGGCAAGGTCCACGCGTTCGACGCGGCGGGCCTGCGGATCGCGACGGCGGATCTCGAGGCGCTCGGCGCGCCGCTCATGCCGTCGGACATCGCCGTCCTCGGCGACGGTCGGCTCCTGCTCGCGGATGCGGAAGGGCCGGTGCTGGTGCGCTGCGACACGGCGGCGGGGCGCTGCGAGCGGGTCGCGGTGGAGCTCACCCCGCATACGCGCGAGCACCTCGTGCCCGGCAATGCCTTCAAGGTCTTCGTCGACGAGGCGGCGAACCGCCTGTACCTGTCGGACAACGGCGGCCACCGGCTGGTCATCGCGGACCTCGACGGCCGGACCCTCGAAGCTTCCCCGGCGCGGCGCCATCTGCACTTCCCGAACAAGCTCTGGATTTCGGCCCCGGACCGGCTGTCCGTCGTGGACACGAACCACCACCGCATCGCGACGTTCGACGTGTTCGGCGACCGGGTCGGCCCGCTCGTCCACCGGATGGGTCTCGACGCGAAGGGGGTCGCGAGGCCCGGGCGCATCTGGCCGTTCGCCGCGGCCGTCTTCCCGGATGGCGGTCACTGGGCGCTCCTTGCCCGCAACGGCATGAAGGACGCCGACTTGGTGGTGTTCGGCGAGGACGGCAAGGCGAGGCGGCGGATCGACCTGGGCGACGACTCCGATCCCTTCGCCATCGTCCGGTTCGGCGAGCGCGCCATCGTGGCCGATGCCACGAATTACCGGCTGCAGGCGATATCGGCCGACGGGAAATCGGTCGCGGACTTCGGCGACGCGCAGTTCCGCCGCGAACTGGAGCAGGCGCACGAAGTGCCCCGGCACTGGAAGCAGGTCCGCCTGGGCGCGCAGGCGGGCGTCGTCGTGGCGCCCCTGTTCGCGATCTTCCTTCTCTGGCGGCTCGGCGTCCCGCTCCAGAGCCCG
>JAGRPO010000092.1 GCA_019449455.1 Betaproteobacteria bacterium
CCACGCCGTGGCCGGAGAGGAACTTCGTCGCCGAGTGCATCACGAGGTGCGCGCCGGAGTCGATGGCGCGGCCGAGGTACGGCGTGGTCACCGTGGCGTCGACGAGGAGCGGGATGGCGTTCTCGTCGGCCAGCGCGGCCAGGGCGGGAAGGTCCAGGACGTCGACCGACGGGTTTCCCACCGTTTCGCCGAAGAGGAGCCGCGTCTCCGGGCGTATCGCGCGCTTCCACGCGTCGATGTCGCGCGAGGGCACGAACGTGGTCTCGATGCCGAAGCGGGGAAGGGTGTAGCCGAGCAGGTTGTGCGAGCCGCCGTACAGGCTCGCCGAGGAGACGATGTGCCCGCCCCTGCCCATGAGGGTCGCGATCGCGAGGTGCAGCGCCGCCTGGCCGCTCGCGGTGGCGATGGCGCCCACGCCCCCTTCGAGCGCCGCCATGCGCTCCTCGAAGACGGCGACCGTCGGATTGGAAAGCCGGGAGTAGACGTGCCCCGGCACCTCCATGTTGAACAGGGCCGCCGCCGTGTCCGTGTCCGGCAGGACGTAGCTCGACGTCTGGTAGATGGGAACGGCCCGCGCGCCGGTCGCGGGATCGGGCGACTGGCCTGCGTGCACCGCGAGCGTGTCGGGGTGCGGGGACCTGGGTCCTGAATGGGCCATCGAATCAGGGATTTGGGAATTGTTCTTGAGCCGCCTTATCTTGTCACGGACGGGACATCTTTGCTATGGTGCTGCTTGCCTCGTCGCCCGATCGGTCCCCATGAAGCGCCTTGCCGCCCTTTTCGCCCTGCTCGCCCTTGCCACCGCGGCCTTCGCGGCGGACAAGCCCGTATCGCGCGCGACGCCGGCGAAGTTCTCCCGGGCCGTGGCAGACGTCGACAAGAATGGCGATCCGAGGCTCATGTCCACCGCCGCGGTGGTCCTGGACGCGAACACCGGCGAGACGCTCTTCGCCAAGAACGCCGACGCCATCCACCCCATCGCCTCCATCACCAAGCTGATGACGGCGATGGTGGTCCTCGACGCGAAGCTGCCGCTCGACGAGGCCGTCCAGATCTCCTCCGAGGATCTCGACACGCTCAAGGGCACGAAGTCGCGCCTTCCCGTGGGCGCGCACTTCCGCCGCGACGATCTCATCCGCATCGCCCTCGTGGCCTCCGACAATCGCGCCGCGGCCGCGCTGGGGCGCGCCTACCCCGGCGGCGTCCCCGCGTTCGTCGACGCCATGAACGCCAAGGCGAAGCTCCTCGGCCTCTACGCCACGCGTTTCGTCGATTCCAGCGGCCTCGCGCCGGGCAACGTCTCCAGCTCGGCCGATCTCGCCCGCCTGGTGGCCGAGGCCTCGAAGTACGACGTCATCCGCGAGTACTCGACCACGCCGGCCCTCGATGTGACGCTGCCCGATTCCGGCCGGAAGGTGAGCTACGTGAACACCAACGCGCTGGTGCGCGCCGGAAACTGGGACATCGGCATCTCCAAGACCGGCTACATCAGCGAGTCCGGCAAGTGCCTCGTCATGCAGGCGATGATCGCCAACACGCCGGTCGTAATCGTGCTCCTCGAATCGTGGGGCCGGCTCACGCGCATCGGCGACGCCAACCGCATCAAGCGCTGGCTCGAAAAGAACCCCGCCCGCCTCGCGGGCGCGCTGCGCGCCGGCTGACCGCCGGTATCCTCCCCCGGAAGTCCGGAGGCCGGTCGCCCGGCCTCCCGCGCGGGTCTCGCGATTACAGCTTCGGAATGCCGGCCGCGAACCAGCTGCCGCCGCCGCTCACGATCAGCAGCACGGGGCTCGCGCAGGGAACGGGCGGCGCGGGAAGGAGCACGTCGTCGATCCGGAAGTCGCCGTCCGGCTCGAGCGGCACGAGCGCCGTGTCGTGGAAGACCCCGCCGCAGGCGAGCCTCGCTCGCACGCTCTGATTGCCCGTCGTGCCGATGCCGTTGCCGCCGCCGAGGAGCAACCCCCGGCCCGCGACGGAGATCCGGCCGTCGGTCTTCACCTCGACGCTCAACCGGTCGATCACCCAGGGCGCGCCGCCGGGGTTCACGCCCAGCACGGCGTTCGGCGCTCCGCCGGCGCGCAGCGGCTGGCTCCCGATGCCGCCCTCGAACCGCACGAGCGGGCCCTCGGCCATGGCCGCAGCCGGAATCCCCATCCCCATCATCAGTACTGCAATCCATTTGCCGGTCTTCATGGCGATCTCCTCGTTCGTTCGTCCGTCGGGACTTGCCTGGGTTTCGCGTCGGGACGCAGAACGGATCCCGACGCGAGAAGCAATGGGAGAACACCGCGAAGGCCGGATTATTCCGGCCGGAGCCGCATTCCGCGTGTCGCGGGGACGCGCTGAGCCGGCGACGCCGCGGCATGAGGCGCGAGCCTCGCGCTGATACACTTCGGCCATGAAAGTCGGCCTCTTCGTCACCTGCCTCGTGGACCTTTCGCGGCCCGGCATCGGGTTCGCGGCGCTGAAGCTCCTCGAGGGCGCGGGCTGCGAGGTGGTCGTGCCGGAGGCGCAGACCTGCTGCGGCCAGCCGGGATACAACTCGGGCGGGCGCGAGATCGCGAAGGCGCTCGCGCGCAAGGTGCTCGCCGAGTTCCGCGACTGCGACTATGTGGTCGCCCCCTCCGGCTCCTGCTCGGGCCAGATGAAGGTCGCCACCGTTCACGATCTCTTCCAGGGCGAGCCCGACCTGCCGGAGTTCGAGAAGCTCGCGGCGAAGTGGTACGAGCTATCGCAGTTCCTGGTGGAGGTCCTGAAGGTCGAGCGGGTGCCCGGGAAGTTCGCAGGAACCGTCACCTACCACGACAGCTGCTCCGGGCTTCGCGAGCTCGGCGTGAAGATGCAGCCGCGCTACCTCCTGCAGATGGCGGGCGCCTCGATCGCGGAGATGGACGGCGCGGAACGATGTTGCGGCTTCGGCGGCACCTTCTCCATCAAGCTGGGCGAGATCTCGACGCGCATGTGCGAGAACAAGTGCGAGTCGATCCGCGCCACCCGGGCGGGCGCCATCGTGGGAGGCGACCTCGGGTGCCTGCTCAACATCGAGGGGCGGCTGCGCCGCACGGGGGACAAGGACACGAAGGTGCTTCATTTCGCGCAAGTGATCGCCGGCGAGGAGTGACGCGCGATGCAGATCCAGTCCATGTTCTTCAAGAAGCGCGCGTCGGAGAAGCTCGACGACGCGATCCTGCAGGGCAACATGAAAAGGGCCAAGGGCAAGTTCGTCGACGGCCGGGCGAAGGCCGTTGCCGAATTCGGCGTGTGGGAGGAGGTGCGCACGCATGCCGCGAAAGTCCGCGACCGCGCGCTCGCCAACCTCGACGCCTACCTCGTCGAGTTCGAGCGCAACGCCGTCCGGCGCGGGGCCGTGGTGCACTGGGCCGAGGACGCCGAGGAGGCCTGCGCGATCATCGCCGGCATCGCGGCGAAGAACGGCGTGAGGAAGGTCACGAAGTCCAAGTCGATGGTCTCGGAGGAGGTGAACCTCAACGAGCGGCTGGAGGCCGCGGGCGTCCAGGTCGTCGAGACGGACCTCGGCGAGTACATCCTGCAGCTCGCCCACGAGCCGCCCTCGCACATCGTGGCCCCCGCCGTGCACAAGTCGAAGGAGCAGGTCGCGGAGCTCTTCGTGCGGGCGCACGGCAAGCCGCGGCTCACCGAGATCCCGGCGATGACGCGCGAGGCGAGGGAGGCGCTGCGCGACCACTTCCTCACCGCGGACATGGGCATCTCGGGCTCGAACTTCGTCATCGCCGAAACCGGCACCACGCTCACGGTCACCAACGAGGGCAATGCCGACATGGTGACCACCCTCCCGCGGATCCACGTGGTCATCACCGGCATCGAGAAGGTGATCGGCACGCTCGAGGACTTCGCGACCCTCATCCGCCTGCTGCCGCGATCGGCGATCGGCCAGAGCATCACCAACTACCTCACGCTCACCACGGGCGTGAAGATGCCGGGCGACACCGACGGCCCCGAGCAGATGCACATCGTGCTCGTGGACGCGGGCCGCACGAAGCTCGTGGGCAGCGACCTGCAGGAGATGCTCCGCTGCATCCGGTGCGGGGCGTGCATGAACCACTGCCCGGTGTACCAGAACGTCGGCGGGCACGCCTACGGCTGGGTCTATCCCGGCCCCATGGGCTCCATCCTCACGCCCGTGTACGTCGGCCTCGAGAACGCGGGCGACCTTCCCAACGCGGCGACCTTCTGCGGCGAGTGCGCGGTGGCGTGCCCGGTGAAGATCCCGCTGCCCGACCTCATGCGGAAGCTGCGCGAGCAGCAGTTCGACCGGAAGCTCCGGCCGTGGAGCGAGCGGATGGTCATCGCGGCGTGGGGCTTCACGGCGACGCGGCCCGCTCTCTACGCGCTGCTCTCGAGGATAGGGGCGCGCGTCGCGCGGTGGATGGGCGGCTCCGAGGGCCTCATCCATTGGCTGCCCGGCATCGACGGGTGGACGAAAGGGCGGGACATGCCCGCGCCGTCGGGGAGGACGTTCCGCGAGATGTACCGGCAGAAGAGAAGCGGGGCCTCCCATGGGCGCTAGGGAGAACATCCTCGCGCGGATCCGCAAGGCCCAGGGCCGCGCGGGCGCCGCGCCGACCGAGGCGGAGATGGCAGCCGTGCGGGAAGCGATCGCGCGGCACGAGGTGGGGCCGCAGCCGCCTTTCGCGCACGCGCCGGATCGCCTCGCGCAATTCGCGAAGGAGTGCGACCGGACCGGCACCACGCTCGCGACCGTGGCGTCGGAGCGGGACGTTCCGGCCGAGGTGGCGCGCTACCTGGCGGCGAACGGGCTCGAGCGAAGCCTCGCGGGGTGGGGCGCGTTCGCGGGGCTCGACTGGGCGGGCGCGGGCATTGCGTTCCACAATCGCCCGGCCGCGGCCGACGACCGCACCGGGCTCACGGGCTGCTTCTGCGCCATTGCGGAGACGGGCACCGTGCTGTTACTGTCCTCGCCGGCCGCGCCGAAGGTCACCGCGCTGCTGCCCGAGACGCACGTCTGCGTGGTGAGGAAGGAGCGGCTGCTCGACACGATGGAGGATTCCTTCGCGCTCCTGCGGCGCGAGGTCGGCGACCCGCCGCGCGCGGTGTTCTACGTCTCCGGCCCCTCGCGGACCGCCGACATCGAGCAAACCATCGTCATCGGCGCCCACGGCCCCTACCGAGTCCACGTCATCCTCATCTGATCATGATCCGAACCCTCGCCCTCGCCGCCCTGGCGGCGTTCGCCGCGCCCGCCGTTGCCGCCACCGGGACGTTCGTGCCCGAGCTCGTGATGGTGGGCCCGGTGCCGCTCGACTTCATCCTCTTCGGCGCCGTGCTCCTGTGCGTCGCGCTCTTCCACCACTACACGTTCCAGGTGGCGGTGACGGGCCTCGTCGTCATCACCGTCTACAAGACGTTCGTCACGGGGCTCAAGACGGGGGCGGGCGTGGCGGGGCTCCTCGTGCACCTGGGCCACGAATGGGTGCTGCTCGCGAACCTCTTCTGCCTGTTGATGGGATTCGCGCTCCTGTCCAAGCATTTCGAGGACAGCCAGGTGCCGGCCGCGCTCCCGGCCTACCTTCCCGGCGACTGGAAGGGCGCCTTCGCGCTGCTCGCGATCGTGTTCGTCCTGTCCTCCTTCCTCGACAACATCGCCGCCGCGCTCATCGGCGGCACGATGGCGGGCGTCGTGTTCAAGGGGCGCGTGCACATCGGCTACCTCGCGGCCATCGTCGCGGCTTCCAATGCCGGCGGCGCCGGCAGCGTCGTGGGCGACACGACCACCACCATGATGTGGATCGACGGCGTCGATCCCATGGACGTGCTGCACGCCTTCGTCGCGGCGGGAGTGGCGCTGCTGATCTTCGGCGTGGTGGCGGCCAAGCAGCAGCACGCCTACTCGCCCATCGTGCGCGACGTGGCGGCCGATACGCGGGTGGACTGGGCGCGCGTGGGAATCGTCGCCTTCATCCTGGCGGCGGCCATCCTCGCCAACGTCGTGGCCAACCTCAAGTTTCCCGCGGTGCTCGACGTGTTCCCTGTGATCGGGGTGGCCGTCTGGGCGGCCATCATCCTTTCCGCGCCCGTGCGGCAACCCGACTGGCACCTGCTTCCGGGAAACCTGAAGGGCACGATCTTCCTCCTGTGCCTGGTCATGTGCGCCTCGATGATGCCGGTGGAGAAGCTCCCGGCCGCGTCCTGGCAGACGGCCCTGGGGCTCGGGTTCCTTTCCTCGGTGTTCGACAACATCCCGCTCACGGCGCTGGCCCTCAAGCAGGGAGGCTACGACTGGGGATTCCTCGCCTACGCCGTGGGGTTCGGCGGCTCGATGCTGTGGTTCGGCTCCTCGGCCGGCGTGGCGCTGTCGAACCTGTTCCCGGAAGCCCGTTCCGTGGGGCAATGGATCCGGCACGGGTGGGCCGTTCCGGTCGCCTACGTGGTCGGCTTCTTCGTGATGTTCGCCGTCGTCGGCTGGGAGCCGCACGAGCCGCACAAGGGCGGCAGCCACCCGGCGCCGGCCGCCTCCGCCCCCGCGCCACGCTGAGGCCCCGTTCGCCGGTATCCTTCGTTTATACCGGGGCTTAGGTAAAGCTGCCGTCGCCACCCTGCCCCCGGTTCGGGCGCCAGGGGCAAGCCGACCGGCAAATCGGGGGATTCTATTGCCTTACCCCCCACGAAGAACTAGGATTCCGTGTCACCCTACCGGGCGAGCCGTCTCCCGACGGCCGGCCCGACCAAAAAGCTGCTTCCCGAAGAGCGCAATACAAACAACCCGAGGAGATTCACAAATGACCGACAAGACCCCCGTCGCGAAGCCCGCGACGCAAGCTTCCCGCCGCAAGTTCCTGGCAGGCGCCGCAGGTGCTTCCGCGCTGGCCTTCCCGATGATCGCCAAGGCCCAGGGCCCGATCGCGATGCGCTGGCAGTCCACCTGGCCCTCGAAGGACATCTTCCACGAGTACGCCCTGGACTTCGCCAAGAAGGTGAACGACATGACGGGCGGGGAACTCAAGATCGAGGTGCTGCCCGCCGGCGCGGTGGTTCCCGCCTTCGGCCTGCTCGACGCCGTGTCCAAGGGCACGCTCGACGGCGGTCACGGCGTTCTCGTGTACCACTACGGCAAGCAGAACGCCCTGGCCCTGTGGGGCTCCGGCCCGGCCTTCGGCATGGACGCCAACATGCTGCTGGCCTGGCACAAGTACGGCGGCGGCAAGGAACTGCTGAGCAAGCTCTACGGCTCGATCAACGCGAACGTGGTCTCCTTCCCGTACGGCCCGATGCCGACCCAGCCGCTGGGCTGGTTCAAGAAGCCGATCACCAAGAAGGAAGACTTCAAGGGCCTCAAGTTCCGCACGGTGGGCATCTCCATCGACGTGTTCACGGGCCTGGGCGCCGCGGTGAACGCGCTGCCCGGCGGCGAGATCGTCCCCGCGATGGACCGCGGCCTGCTGGACGCGGCGGAGTTCAACAACGCCTCCTCCGACAAGCTCCTGGGCTTCGCCGACGTCTCGAAGGTCTGCATGCTGCAGAGCTTCCACCAGAACGCCGAGCAGTTCGAGATCATGTTCAACAAGACGAAGTTCGACGCGCTGCCCGCCAAGATGAAGGCGATCATCGAGAACGCCGTCGAGGCCGCCTCGGCCGACATGTCGTGGAAGGCGGTCGACCGCTACTCCAAGGACTACATCGAGCTGCAGAAGATGGGCGTCAAGTTCTACAAGACCCCGGATTCCGTGCTCCAGTACCAGCTCGGCGCCTACGACGGGGCCGCCGCCAAGAAGGCCGAGGGCAACGCGCTCTTCAAGGAAATCGAGGCTTCGCAGAAGCAGTTCGCCGAGCGCGCCGTGCGCTGGGACCTCGACACGAACGTGGGCCGCCGCATGGCCTACAACCACTACTTCGGCAAGTCCGCCGCAGCGCCGAAGAAGGGCTGAGCAACCGCCGCACACGCAGCCATCCGGCGATCGCCGGATGGCTGTTTTGTTTGATCCCGAGGGCAACACGGCCTTCCACCGCAACATCGCATCGAGTCACCCTTCGCCATGCAATCACTCCTGCTTTTCGTCGACAAGCTGAGCACCTGGATAGGCCACGTCTTCTCGTGGTTCATCGTCGCGCTGACGCTGCTGATTTCCTGGGAGGTGTTCTCGCGCTATGCGCTCGACAACCCCCACCCGTGGGCTTTCGACGTGATGATCATGTTCTACGGGACGCTCTTCATGATGGCCGGCGCGTACACGCTCGCCAAGAGCGGGCACGTCCGCGGCGACGTCCTCTACGGGTTCTTCATGCCGCGCACCCAGGCGAGCATCGACCTCGCGCTGTACATCCTGTTCTTCATCCCCGGCGTGATCGCGCTGTGCTGGGCGGGATACACCTACGCGGCCGAAAGCTGGGCGATCAACGAGCATTCGAACATCACGGCCGACGGCCCCCCGATCTACCCGTTCAAGACCATCATCCCGGTCGCGGGCGCGTTCCTGCTCCTGCAGGGGTTCGTCGAGATCGTGCGCTGCGTGATGTGCCTCAAGACCGGTGAATGGCCCTCGCGCGAGGAGGACGTCGAGGAAGTCGACGTCGACAAGCTGAAGGAAATGGTGCACGTGAAGACCGAGGACATCGAGAAGCTCGACGCGCTCATTCCCACCGAGGGGGACGCGCGATGAGGATCCGCAAGGAACTGTGGTTCGGCTTCGGGCTGATGGCCCTGATCCTGCTGCCCACCCTGGTCTTCACGCCGTGGACGAACCTCACCAACGGGAACCTCGGGCTCATCATGCTCGGGCTCGTGGTCGTGACGATCATGCTCGGCTTCCCGACGGCGTTCACGCTCATGGGCATGGGCGTCTTCTTCGGGTGGCTCGCCTACCGCAGCGTGAACCCCGATCTCGCGGTCGCGCAGATCCTCGACCTCATGGTTCAGCGCGCCTACTCCGTGATGTCGAACGACGTGCTCATCGCCGTGCCCCTCTTCGTGTTCATGGGCTACCTGGTGGAGCGCGCCAACCTCATCGAGAAGCTGTTCAAGAGCCTGCACCTCGCCATGGCGCGCGTGCCCGGGTCGCTCGCCGTGGCCACCATCGTCACCTGCGCGATCTTCGCGACCGCGACGGGCATCGTGGGCGCGGTGGTGACTCTCATGGGCCTGCTCGCCTTCCCGGCCATGCTGCGCGCCGGGTACAGCGTGCAGGTATCTGCCGGCGCCATCACCGCCGGCGGCTGCCTGGGCATCCTGATTCCTCCGTCGGTGCTGCTCATCGTCTACGGCGCGACGGCGGGGGTGTCGGTCGTGCAGCTCTACGCGGGCGCGTTCTTCCCCGGGATCATGCTCGCCGGGCTCTACGTGGGCTACGTGGTCGTGCTGGCGAAGTGGAAGCCCCACCTCATGCCGCCGCTGCCCGAGAGCGAGCGCCATGTTCCCCTCCCGCCCACGGCCGCCGAGCTTTCCAAGCAGGGCCGCAACGCCCTGACCGGGCTGTTTCGTGCCTTGAGCGGCGCGCCCGGCGTGAACAAGTCGGCGGTGTACGGCCAGCTCGTCGTATCGCTCCTGCCCGCGATGACGGTCGCCGTCCTGCTCGGAATCACCTTCCTGGGCGCCACGTCCCCCGTTGCCAAGGTGGACACCTCCGGCCTCGTCGAGGCGGGCGGGTCGCTGGCCGCCGATGTGCAGGAGACATCCGAGGGCGTGATCGGGGGCCTCGCGGAGCCCGTCGAGGAATCGGGCCTCCAGGAGCCGCCGGCGGAGGGATCCAAGGCCGATGCCGGAATCGCCAAGGAGCCGGTGACGGCGCCGAAGCCGGCGGCCGAGAAGAAGCCGGCGAAGGCGGCGAAGGCGCCCGCGGCGCCGGCAGCCCCCGAAGCCGAGCGCCTGCCCGTGCCGCTCTGGTACTGGATCGTGCTGGCCATTTCGTTCGCGGCCATCGCGCTGCTCTACTACCTGTGGAGCTGGGAGCGGCTCGAGATCTTCAAGATGCTGCTCACCTCGTTCTTCCCGCTGTCCGTCATGATCATCGCGGTGCTGGGGTCGATCGTCTTCGGGCTCGCCACGCCCACGGAGGCGGCGGCGGTCGGCGCGTTCGGCGGCTTTCTCCTCGCCGGCGCCTACCGCTACATTGCCGCCCTGAGGGGTCCGTCCGGCACCGCCATCGCGACGACCCTCCGGGACCTCGGGGGAATCGTCAAGGAGTCCTCCTTCCTCACCGCGAAGACGACGGCGATGGTGTGCTGGCTCTTCGTCGGCTCCTCGATCTTCTCTGCGGCCTTCGCGCTGCTGGGCGGCCAGGAGATCATCGAGCGCTGGGTGCTGTCCCTCGGTCTCACGACGATCCAGTTCATGCTGCTCGCGCAGTTCATCATCTTCATCCTCGGCTGGCCGCTGGAGTGGACCGAGATCATCGTGATCTTCATGCCGATCTTCATCCCGCTGCTGGTCAAGTTCAACGTCGATCCGCTGTTCTTCGGGCTGCTGGTGGCGCTGAACCTCCAGACGGCGTTCCTCTCGCCGCCGGTGGCGATGGCGGCGTTCTACCTGAAGGGCGTGGCTCCATCGCACGTGACCTTGAACCAGATATTCGCGGGAATGCTGCCCTTCATGGGGATACAGGTGGTGGCGCTGGCGCTGTTGTACATCTTCCCCGGGATCGGTCTCTGGCTGCCGCATATCCTCTACAAATAGCGCGAAGGCGGACGGCCTTGCCGCCGCCTTCGCTTCGCCGCGTTCGAACGGGCTAGCCGTTCAACGCGGCGCGGCCGCCGGCCCGCATCGGGGACCCATCCTGGGCGTCATAGAGTCTCGGGAAGGCCCGTCGCCGTGAATTTCGGGCAACCCCTTTCCATCGAGCAGGAACAATCGTGAAGCAGAGAGTACTCGTCACCCGGCAGGTGTTTCCCGAGATCGTCGAGGCCCTGCGCGCCCGCTTCGACGTCGAGCACAACGACGACGACCGCCCCTGGCCCACCGACGAGCTCGCGCGCCGGGCGGCGGACAAGCAGGGCGTGCTCGCCTCGGTGATGGACCGCATCGACGAGACGGTGCTCGCCGCCGCGCCCGGCCTCAAGGTCGTCTCCAACATCGCGGTGGGCACGAACAACGTGGACATCCCCGCGTGCACGAAGCGCGGCATCCGCGTGACCAACACGCCGGGAGTGCTCGACGACACCACCGCCGACCTCACGTGGGCCCTGCTCATGGCGGCCGCGCGCCGCATCGCGGAGGGCGACGCGCAGGTGCGCCGCGGCGACTGGAAGCTCGCGTTCGCCATGCAATCCCCGCTGGGCACGGACGTGCACCACGCCACGCTCGGCATCATCGGCATGGGACGGATCGGGCAGGCGATCGCGAAGCGCGCCACCGGGTTCGACATGCGCGTGCTCTACAACAACCGCGGCCGGATCCCCGAGTCGGACGAGTTGCGCCTGAACGCCACCTGGGTCGAGCGCGACCGGCTGCTGGCCGAATCCGACTTTGTGGTGGTCATGGTCCCCTACTCGCCGGCGGTGCACCACCTCATCGGCGCGGCGGAGATCGCGAGGATGAAGCCGACGGCGATCCTCGTGAACACGGCGCGGGGCGGCGTCGTCGACGATGCCGCGCTCGTGGATGCGCTCAAGGCGAGACGCATCGCCGGCGCCGGGCTGGACGTCTTCGAGGGCGAGCCGAAGCTGAACCCCGGCTACCTCGGGTTGCCCAACGCCGTCCTCACTCCGCACATCGGGAGCGCCACGCGCGCGACCCGGATGAGGATGTGCGAGACCGCCGTGGCCAATCTTTCCGCGGCGCTCGAGGGACGCACGCCGCCCGATCTCGTCAACAAGGAACTCGCTTGAGGAGCATGCAATGAGCGCGAAAGTCGCCTTTCTCGGCCTGGGCGTCATGGGCTTTCCCATGGCCGGCCACCTCGTGGCAAAGGGCTACGAGGTCACGGTCTACAACCGAACCGCCGCCAAGGCGCAGGAGTGGGTGAAGAAGCACGGCGGGAAGTCCGCCGCCACGCCGGGCGAGGCCGCGCGCGGCGCCGAATTCGTCGCCATGTGCGTGGGCAACGACCGCGATCTCGCCGAGGTTTCCGCGGCGGCACTCGCGGGCATGAGACAGGGCGCCATCCTCATCGACCACACGACGGCCTCGGCCGACGCGGCGCGGCGCATCTTCGCCGAGGCGAAAGCCCTCGGCATCCATTTCATCGACGCGCCGGTCTCGGGCGGCCAGGCGGGCGCCGAGAACGGCAAGCTCACCGTGATGTGCGGCGGTGAGGCGGACGCGTTCGAGCGCGCCAGGCCGGTGATGGACTCCTACGCCAAGGCGGTCACTCTCCTGGGAGTCGCCGGCGCAGGGCAGCTCACCAAGATGGTGAACCAGATCTGCATCGCGGGCCTCGTCCAGGCGCTCTCCGAGGGCATCGCCTTCGCCGAGAAGGCCGGCCTCGACCCCGCCCTCGTGATCGACGTGATCTCCAAGGGCGCGGCGCAGTCGTGGCAGATGGAGAACCGCGGCAAGACCATGGTCGAGCGCAAGTTCGACTTCGGCTTCGCGGTGGACTGGATGCGGAAGGACCTCGGCATCTGCCTCGACGAGGCCAAGCGAAACGGCGCGAGCCTGCCCGTCACGGCGCTGGTCGACCAGTTCTACGGCGACGTGCAGAAGGCCGGCGGCAAGCGCTGGGACACCTCCTCCCTCATCACCCGACTCTGAACGATGACGATCACCCTGTACTACTCGCCCGGCGCCTGCTCGCTCGCGCCGCACATCGTTCTCGAGGAACTCGGCATCGCGTACGAGACGGTGCGGATCAGCACCGCCGAGGGCCAGCAGCGATCGCCCGAGTACCTGAAGATCAACCCGCGCGCGCGCGTCCCGGCGCTGGCCGTGGACGGGAAGGTGCTCGTCGAGAACGTGGCCATCCTCGCGTTCCTCGGCGGCGGGTTCCCGGACAAGGGCTTGTGGCCCGCGAGGACCTGGGACCAGGCGCAGGCGCTCTCCCTCATGGCGTGGCTCGCCGACACCGTCCATCCCGCCTTCGCGCACGTCTACCGTCCCGAGCGCTACGTGGAAGGTCCCGCCTGCGTGGAGGCGGTCAAGGCGAAGGGGCGCCAGGTCTTCGGCGAGAGCCTGGCGGAGATCGACCGCCTCGTGGCGGGGAAGCGGTGGGCCGTGGGCGCCCGCTTTTCGGTGGTCGACGCCTACCTGCTCGTCTTCTACCGCTGGGGCAACCGCAACGGCTTCGCGGTCAAGGACCTCGCGAACTACACGGCGCTCGTCGAGCGCGTCCTGGCGCGCCCCGCCGTGAAGAGGGTGATGGCCGACGAAGGCATCACGATGGCATGAGCCTCGCCCTCGACCACCTGGTCGTGGCCGCCCGGACGCTGGAGGAGGGCGCGCAGTGGCTGGAGGCGCGCACGGGCGTGCCCACCGTCGCCGGCGGCAAGCACGCGCTCATGGGCACCCACAACCGCCTCATGGGGCTCGGGAGCGGCGCATTCCTCGAGATCATCGCGATCGACCCGGCCGCGCCGCCGCCGGCGCGACCGCGCTGGTTCTCGCTCGACAGCCCGGCGATGCGCCGGCGGCTGGACGCCGGGCCGGCCATCATCCATTGGGTGGCGCGCACGGACGACATCGACGCGGCCCGCGAGGCGGCGCCGGGTCTCGTGGGCGACATCCTTGCACTCACGCGCGGCGACTACCGCTGGCGCATCGGGGTGCCCGCGGACGGCTCCCTCCCGGCGCACGGCGCGTTCCCGACCGTGATCCAGTGGGAGGGCGGCCGGCATCCGGCCAGCGCGCTTCCGGATTCGGGGTGCCGCCTCGAGCGCCTGACGGCCCGCACCCCGGCGGCCGCGGAATGCCTGTCCACGTTGCGCCGGCTGGGCCTGCCGGAGAGCGCCCCGGTGCTCCTCGTGGCCAGCGAAGCGACGGGACTGTCCGCGGTGCTGCATTCGCCGCGCGGCGTGGTCCTGCTGCCCGAGTCCGACGCCCGGGAATAATCGCCGGGACACCGGTGTTCACCTCGGCGTAATCTCGCGAATTGCCGCGAAGCCCGGCCAGGAACCCGCCCCTTGGACTACGAACAGGTCGTCGTCTACATCCCCAACCTCCGGCGCTACGCGCGCGCGCTGGTCGGGGACCGCCACGCGGCCGACGACCTCGTCCAGGACACGCTCGAGCGCGCGGTGAGGAAGTTCCACCTGTGGCGCCCGGGGGACCTGCGGGCATGGCTCTTCTCCGTCATGCACAATGTCTTCGTGAACCAGCTCAAGTCCCGCCGGATCCCGCCGTCGGCCGAGCTCGACGAGAACTTCGCGGGCGCGACCACGCCGGGCTGGGTCACCGACGTGCGCGACCTCGAGCGCGGGCTCGCCCTGCTGTCCGCCGAGCAGCGCGAGGTGCTCCTCATGGTGAGCCTGGAGGACATGACGTACGAGCAGGTGAGCCGCGCGCTGGGCGTTCCCATGGGCACCGTGATGTCGCGCCTGTCGCGCGCCCGGGAGAAGCTTCGCCGCCACATGGACGGCGAGCCGGAGCGCACCGACCTGAAGGTGGTGAAATGAAGCCCGACGACGACCTGGGCCGCCTGCTCCACGATCGGTTCGACCCGGTGCTCGTCGAGCCGATTCCCGCGCGCCTGCAGATGCGCCGTCCGGCCTGGATCGGCCACGCGCGGGCCGCGGCCGTTCTGGCCGCCGGGATCGCGATCGGGCTTGCGCTGCCGTTCACCTGGCGGGGCGCGCCGCAAACCGGCCCCGTGGCCTCGGCGGGCGCGCCGGCGCTGCCCGTGAGAGCCGCGCGCGCCCACGTGGTGTACGCCGTCGAGGTGCGCCATCCCGTCGAGGTCGATGCCTCGCAGCAGGAGCATCTCGTCGCCTGGCTCTCCAAGCGGCTGGGAACGAAGCTCAAGGCGCCCGCGCTCACGGCCGAGGGCTTCGAGCTGCTGGGCGGGCGGCTGCTGCCCGGTCCCGAAGGACCCGTGGCGCAGTTCATGTACCAGGAGGGGGCCGGCAGGCGCCTCACCCTCTATGTCTCCTCGCGCGCGAAAGGCGAGGGGCAGACCGCCTTCCGCTTCGCGCAGGAAGGCGCCGTGTCGGTCTTCTACTGGATCGACGGCAACTGGGGCTACGCGCTCTCGGGCGAGATCGACCGCGCCACGCTCTCGCGCATCTCGACCAGCGTCTACCGCCAGCTCAATCCCTGAGGCCGGCGGGCCGGGGCGCCGGAATTGTGACGCAGTTCACAGTTTCCGGCCGTCAACTGGCGTCAACTGGCGTCAGCCGTTCTCCAAAAGACCATTGCGGGGCCTGTCCCCGCGAAGCGCACACGCCGAATGTCGATCCAGCCGGGAAGCCGCGGCGATCCCTCCTCGTTCCTGTCCAGGGAAGTCGAGGCCCTGGCGGTCGCCGAGTTCTTCCACAATCTCACCGTATCCGCGCCGGCGGCATTCTTCGGGACGCTGCTGTGCACCGCGGTGTTCATGGAGGACGGCCTGCGGGGGGCGCACGTCGCCTGGCTCGCCTATGGCACCGTGGTCGCCGCGCTGCGTCTCGGCCTGTGCTGGGCGATCCGCAGGCAGGCCGAGTTCGGGTGGCACCTCGAGCCCCGGCAGTGGGCGCGGCTCGCCGTGCTCGGCAACGTGCTCGCGGGAATCCAGTGGGGCCTTCTCGGCACGTGGCTCTTCCCCGAGGAGCCCGGCTTCCGGCAGACCTTCACTATCATGGTGATCACCTCCTTCGTCGGCGGATCGATCACGGCCTACGCGCCCGTGCGCTGGGCCCACCCGGCGCTGTCGATCCCCGCGACCGTTCCGCCCATGATCTACGTCTTCTTCGTCGAGTCGGGGCCGCACTACTCCGCGGGCGCGACGGCGCTCTTCTTCAGCGCGATGGTCCTCTACTACTCCTTTCGCGAGCACCGGCTGGTCGTCCGGAGGCTGCGGGCGGACACACGCCTGCGCCACGAGATCCAGGATCTCGTGTCCGCGGCCGACTCCCGGGGAAGCGTGTTGCCTCCCGAAGATTCCGCGGCCACGCGGTTCTGAGGGCTGCCGCGCCGCTCGCCAGCCGGGGGTAGCCGCCATTTTTCGTAGAATGGCGGCTTGAACGCCGTTCCCGAAGACTTCCTCGCCGCCACCCTCGCGGCCGACCACCCGAAGATCGCAGCGCTCGCGGCCACGGTGCGCGAGCGCTCGGCGGCGGGCCGGCCGTGCGAGCGCGAAAGGGCGCTCCTGGAGGCCCTGCTCGAGCGCTCGCGCAAGGCCTTTGCCGCGCGCCTGGCGCGGCTGCCCGATCCGCGCTTCCCCGACGATCTCCCCATCGCGCAGAGGAGGGACGACATCGCGGCCCTCGTCGCGAAGCATCCGGTCACGATCGTGTGCGGCGAGACGGGCTCCGGGAAGACGACGCAGATCCCGAAGATCTGCCTCGCCCTCAAGCGCGGCTCGGCGGGCCTCATCGGGTGCACGCAGCCGCGCCGCATCGCCGCGCGCAGCCTCGCCTCGCGGCTCGCGCACGAGCTACCCGGCACCCCCAGGGGCTTCGTGGGCCACAAGATCCGCTTCCAGGACCGCACGGTGCCCGAGACCGTCCTCAAGGTGATGACCGACGGGATCCTGCTGGCGGAGACGCATTCCGACCGGGAGCTGCGCGCCTACGACACGATCATCGTCGACGAGGCCCACGAGAGGAGCCTCAACATCGACTTCCTGCTCGGGTACCTGAAGCGGCTCGTCGTCGCCCGCCCCGAGCTCAAGGTCATCGTCACCTCGGCCACCATCGACACGCAGCGCTTCTCGGATTTCTTCGGCGGCGCGCCGGTGATCGAGGTGTCGGGCCGCACCTACCCGGTGGAGGTGCGCTACCGCCCCGAGTTCTTCGAGGTGGAGGACGAGGACGACGAGCCCGTGGACATGAACGAGGCCATCGCGAAGGCGGTCGACGAGATCTCGCGCGAGACGCGCACGGGCGACATCCTCGTCTTCCTGCCGGGCGAGCGCGAGATCCGGGAGGCGGCGGAGACGCTGCGCAAGCACCACCCGAAGGGCGCGGAGATCCTGCCGCTCTTCTCGCGCCTGTCGGCCGAGGAACAGGACCGCGTCTTCGAGGCCGCCCCGCACCGGCGCATCGTGCTCGCCACCAACGTGGCCGAAACCTCGCTCACGGTGCCGGGCATCCATTTCGTGATCGACACGGGCCTGGCGCGCGTGAAGCGCTTCAGCCCGAGGCAGAAGATCGACCAGTTGCGCATCGAGCCGGTGTCGCAGGCGGCGGCGAGGCAGCGCGCGGGACGCTGCGGCCGGGTGGCGAGCGGCGTGGCCATCCGCCTCTATGCCGAGGAGGACTTCGACGCCCGCCCCGATTTCACCACGCCCGAGATCCTGCGCACCTCGCTCGCGAGCGTGATCCTGCGCATGGCCGCGCTCGAGCTGGGCGAGATCGCGGCCTTCCCCTTCCTCGAGCCGCCTTCCCCCCGCCAGATCGAGGACGGCTACCGCAGCCTCTTCGAGCTCGGCGCCATCGACGGGCGGCGCGCCCTCACGCCGCTGGGCCACGAGCTCGCGAAGCTGCCCGTGGACCCGCGCATCGGCCGCATGCTCATCGCCGCGCGCGAGTTCAACTGCCTGTGCGAGATGGTGATCCTCGCCTCCGCCCTCTCGATCCAGGACCCGCGCGACCGGCCGCTGGCCTTGCGCCAGGAATCCGACCGCGCCCACGAGGAGTTCCGCGACGAGTCCTCCGATTTCGTGCAGCTCATCAACCTGTGGAAGTTCTTCGACGAGGCCTTCCGCCACAAGGAGTCCAACCGCAAGCTCTGGAGCACCTGCCGCGAGCATTTCCTCTCCTACGTGCGCATGCGCGAATGGCGCGACCTCGCGGGGCAGCTTCGCGAGATGGCCGCGGACCTGAAGATCCGCGAGAACGCGACCGACGCCACCTACGAGCAGGTGCATCGCGCGCTCCTCTCGGGCCTCATCTCGAACGTCGGCCTCAAGGCGCAGGAAGGCGACCACTACAACGCGCCGCGCGGCATCCCCTTCGTCGTCTGGCCGGGGTCGGGGCTGAAGAAGGGCCGCCCGCGCTGGGTGATGGCCGGCGAGCTGCAGGAGACCACGCGCGTCTTCGCCCGCAACGTCGCGAGGATCGAGCCGGAGTGGATCGAGAAGGCGGCGGCGCACCTGGTCGCGCGCACCCACGCCGAGCCCCACTGGGACCGCGCGCGCGGCGAGGTGATGGCCTACGAGACGGTGGCCCTCTACGGGCTCGTCATCGCGGCCCGCCGCAAGGTGAGCTACGGCCGCCTCGACCCCGCGCGGGCCCGCGAGGTGTTCATCGAGGGCGCGCTCGTGGCCGGCGAGTTCGACACGAAGCTGCCGTTCTTCGCCCGCAACCGGGCGCTCGTGCGCGAGGTGGAGGATCTCGAGCACCGGGCGCGGCGCCAGGACGTCCTCGTGGACGACCGGGCGATCCTCGCCTTCTACGCCGCGCGCATTCCGGCCGACGTCCGCGACGCGCGCTCGTTCGAGGCGTGGTACGCGGAGGCGGCGAAGGCGGACCCGAAGCTCCTCTTCCTGGAGAAGGCCGACCTCATGCGCCACGGCGCGGAATCGGTGACGGAGGAGCTCTTCCCGAAAGAGCTGCGCATCGGCGACCACGCCTTCGCGCTTGCCTACCGCTTCGAGCCGGGGCACCCGATGGACGGCGTCACGATGACCGTGCCGCTCGCGCTCCTGAACCAGGTGGACGAGGCCGCC
>JAGRPO010000093.1 GCA_019449455.1 Betaproteobacteria bacterium
GGACTACGGCGTCGAGGCCGTCATCCACACCGACATCGGCCGCGACGGCATGTTGAAGGGGGTGAACGTGGAGGCCACGGTGAGGCTCGCGCAGGCGCTCACCATCCCCGTGATCGCGAGCGGCGGCCTCGCGAGCCTGGACGACGTCAAGCGCCTGTGCGCCGTCGAGAGCGAAGGCATCGTCGGCGCCATCACCGGCCGGGCCATATACGAAGGTCGCCTCGATTTCGTCGCGGCACAGAAGCTGGCCGACGGCGAGGCCTGATCGGCGCGCCGCCGACGCCCCGCACCCATCCGCGCGACCATGGGCCTCGCCAAGCGAATCATTCCCTGCCTGGATGTCCATGCCGGCCGGGTCGTGAAGGGCGTCAACTTCGTGAGCCTGCGCGACGCGGGCGACCCGGTGGAGGTCGCGCGCCGCTACGACGAGGCGGGGGCGGACGAGATCGCGTTCCTCGACATCACGGCCTCGAGCGACGCCCGGGACACGATCGTCCCGGTGATCGAGCGCGTGGCCGAGCAGGTCTTCATCCCGCTCACCGTCGGCGGCGGCGTTCGCAAGGTGGAGGACGTGAGGAGGCTGCTCAACGCCGGGGCCGACAAGGTGAGCATCAACACCGCCGCCGTCGACAATCCCTCGCTGGTCGCGGAGTCGGCGCGCCGCTTCGGCTCCCAGGCGATCGTCGTGGCCGTGGATGCGAAGGCCGCCGGGCCCGGCCGGTGGGAGGTCTACACGCACGGGGGTCGAAAGGCCACCGGCCTGGACGCGGTGCAATGGGCTGCGAAGATGGCGGGGCTCGGGGCGGGGGAGATCCTCCTCACGAGCATGGACCGGGACGGCACCAAGTCCGGCTTCGACCTCGAGCTCACGCGCGCGGTGTCGCGCGCGGTGCCGGTGCCGGTCATCGCGAGCGGTGGCGTGGGCACGCTCGAGCACCTGGCGCAGGGCGTGGAGGTCGGCGGCGCGGACGCGGTGCTCGCCGCGTCGGTGTTCCACTACGGGGAGTTCTCGGTGGGGGAGGCCAAGCGCTTCATGGCCGCCCGCGGAATCGAGATGAGGCTCTAGGAGCAAGCGTGGATTACCTCGACGCCATCGCCTGGAACGCCGACGGGCTCGTGCCCGCGGTGGCGCAGGATGCCGTCTCCGGCGAGGTGCTCATGCTCGCGTGGATGAACCGCGAATCGCTGGCGCGGACGGTCGCCACCGGCGAGGCGGTGTACTGGTCGCGCTCGCGCGCGAAGCTCTGGCGCAAGGGCGAGACCTCCGGGCACCTCCAGAAGGTCGTCGAGATCCGCCTCGATTGCGATGCGGACGCGGTGCTGCTGCGCGTGGAACAGGTCGGTGGCATCGCCTGTCATACGGGGCGGCGGCGCTGTTTCTTCAACCTCCTCGAGGCGGGCGAGGGCGCGGCGGGCTGGCGCGCCACCGACCCCGTGCTGTCGGAGCCGGGACGCTTTCGCGATGGCGGCTGACAAGTCGATTCTCGAGCGGCTCGAGGCGGCGATCGCGGCGCGGCGGCAGGCCGATCCCGCGGCCTCCTACGTGGCAAGGCTCAACGAGAAGGGGCTGGACGCGATCCTCAAGAAGATCGGCGAGGAGGCCACGGAGACCGTCATCGCCGCGATGGCGGGCGAGCGAGGCGGCGTGGTGCACGAGACGGCGGACCTGTGGTTCCACTGCCTCGTCCTGCTGGAGCGGCAGGGGATCGCCGTGTCGGAGGTGCTGGCGGAGCTCGAGCGCCGCGAGGGCCGCTCGGGGATCGAGGAAAAGGCGTCGAGAAAGGAATCCCGATGAAGAAGGACGGCTGCATCTTCTGCAAGATCGCGGCGGGGGAGATACCGTCGAAGAAGGTCTACGAGGACGACGAGATCTTCGCCTTCCACGACATCCAGCCGGTCGCGCCGGTCCATTTCCTGATCATCCCCAAGGCGCACGTGGACTCCATGGCCGAATGCGGACCGGAGCACGCCGCCGTGCTCGGCCGGATGATGGCGATGGCGGGGCGCCTGGCGCGCGAGCAGGGCGCCACCGACGGCTTCCGCACGATCGTCAACACGGGCAGGGTGGGGCGACAGGACGTGTATCATTTGCACATTCACATCATCGGCGGCCCCGATCGCCTTCCGCGCATGATCGCGGCGGAATAGCGGCGCCGCAAGGAGCGTCACATGGGTTCATTCAGCATCTGGCACTGGTTGATCGTTCTCGTCATCGTGCTCCTCGTGTTCGGCACGAAGAAGCTGCGCAACATCGGTGCCGATCTGGGTGGCGCCGTCAAGGGCTTCAAGGAAGGCATGAAGGGCGAGGACGAGAAGAAGCCATCCGGCGAGATCGCCTCCACGGGCGCCACGCTCGAGGGCGAAGTCAAGGACAAGCAGAAGAGCTGAGCGTCCGGGGGCGCAGCACGTCCCGCCGGGCGATTCCATGTTCGATATCGCATTCTCCGAGCTGCTGGTGATCGGGGTGGTGGCGCTCGTCGTCATCGGCCCCGAGCGCCTTCCCAAGGTCGCCCGCACGATGGGGGTCCTGTTCGGCCGCCTGCAGCGCTACGTCTCGCAGGTGAAATCGGACATCAACCGCGAGATGGAGCTCTCCGAGCTTTCGAAGGTGAAGACGGAGTTCGAGGGCGCCGCGCGCGAGTTCCAGCGCGACATCGAATCGAAGGTGCACGAGGCCGAGCGCGACATCCGCGAGGTCGAAAGCGACATCGACCGGCAGATGCGGGGAGACAGCGCCGCGGCACCCGCTCACGCCCCCGATGAGCCTGCTGCGGCCGGCGCCATGCCGGAGGCCCCCGCCGTCGCCTCGCCGCAGCTCGAGCTCGCGATCGACGAGCCGGCGGCGGACCGGAAGTCCGGGCAGGCATGACAGAGGCGCCGCAGGAGACGTTCCTGTCGCACCTGTTCGAGCTGCGCGACCGGCTCGTGCGCTCCCTCGTCTCGCTCGGCGTCGTCTTCATCCCGACGTTCTTCTACGCCTCCGAGCTCTACGACCTGGTCGCGAGGCCCATGATGCGCACGCTGCCGGAGGGGTCGAAGATGATCGCCACGGGGGTCATCACGCCGTTCTTCATCCCGATGAAGATCGCGCTGATGGTGTCGTTCCTCATCGCGCTCCCCTACATCCTCTACCAGGCGTGGGCGTTCGTGGCGCCCGGGCTCTACGCCCACGAGAAGAAGCTCGTCCTGCCGCTCGTCGTGTCGAGCACGCTCCTCTTCTTCCTCGGCATGGCGTTCTGCTATTTCTTCGTCTTCGGGACGGTCTTCTCGTTCATCGCGCAGTTCGCGCCCAAGTCGATCACGGTCGCCCCGGACATCGAGGCCTACTTCAACTTCGTGCTCGGCATGTTCATCGCGTTCGGCATCACCTTCGAGGTGCCCGTCGTGGTCGTCGTCCTCGTGATGACGGGGCTCATCTCGGTGGAGAAGCTGCGCGAGATCCGTTCCTTCGTGATCGTGGGCGCGTTCGTGGTGGCGGCGGTGGTCACGCCTCCCGACGTCGTCTCGCAGCTCCTGCTCGCGATCCCGCTGTGCCTGCTCTACGAGGTCGGGATCTTCGTCGCCCGCTTCGTCGAGAAGCGCAAGCCCCACGCCGAGGCCGGCGCCCCGGAATAGGGCGCGCTACTCCTCCTCTGCGGCGCGCGGCTTTCGCCGCCCCACGGTGACCGGGAGGGTCACCTCCTGGTTGCGCCTGAGCACCTTCACCTGCACGGTTTTGCCGGGCGGGATGTCGGCGATCGCGTTCAGCGTGGCGGCCAGGTCCGTCACCCTGCGCTCGCCGATGCCGACGATCACGTCGCCCAGCAGGATGCCGGCGCGCTCGGCGGGGCTGCCGCGCTCGATGCCGCCGACGATCGAGCCGCGCGTGCCGGCGAGCGCCAGCGACTCGGCGAGCTCCGGCGTGATGTTGGCGACCTCCACGCCGAACCACCCTCGCGTGACCGAGCCCGTCTCGATGATCTGCTCCATGACCTTCCTGGCGAGCCCCACCGGGATGGCGAAGCCGATGCCCTGGTAGCCGCCCGACCTCGAGTAGATCAGCGCGTTGATTCCCACGAGGTTGCCGCTGGCGTCCACCAGCGCGCCGCCCGAGTTGCCCGGATTGATCGCGGCGTCGGTCTGGATGAAGCTCCCGAAGGGATTCGCCGACCCGATCTCCCGGCCGACGGCGCTCACGATGCCCATGGTCACCGTCTGGCCGACGCTGAACGGGTCGCCGATCGCGAGCACGATGTCGCCCACGCGAACCTGGTCGGACTGCCCGAACGTGATGGGCGTGAGCCCGGTGGCGGAGATGCGCACGACGGCGAGATCCGTTTCGGGATCGGATCCGACGATCTTGCCGGGCACGGTGCGGCCGTCGTTGAGCGTGACCTGGATCTCGGTCACGCCCTCGACGACGTGGGAATTGGTGAGCACGAAGCCCTCCCGGCTCACGATGACGCCCGAACCGAGCGAAAGCTGGGTCTCGGGGACGTTGAAGCGCTCGCCGAAGAACCGGCGCAGGACCGGGTCGTCGAGGACCGGGCTGCGACGCCGGACCTGCTTGGTGGCCGAGATGTTGACCACCGAGGTGACGGCCTTCCGGGCGGCGTCGCTGAAGGAGGCGAGCCGGTCCGGCCCGGCGGGCGTCGCCGCCGGGGGCGATTCGCGGATCGCGACGACGCTGTTCGTCCGCCACGGCACCCATTCGGGCTTGACCAGGCTCACGACGAAGATCGCCGCAAGCGTGGCCGTGACGACCTGCGCGAAGATGAGCCAGAGCCGGCGCATCGAGTCCCTATTTCCTCAGGCTGTCGCGAATCTCCCGCAGGAGCTGCACGTCCTCGGGCGTCGGGGGCGGCGCTGCGGGGGGCTCTTCGC
Organism: Betaproteobacteria bacterium; assembly: GCA_019449455.1. Taxonomy (GTDB): domain Bacteria; phylum Pseudomonadota; class Gammaproteobacteria; order Burkholderiales; family Usitatibacteraceae; genus FEB-7. Next base: position 4,864 of record JAGRPO010000093.1, read on the forward strand.
GCTTGAGCCGGTTGATCTGCTTCACCATGACGAAAATGATGAGCGCGAGGATCGCGAAATTGAGCGCGACGGTGGCGAAGTTGCCCCAGGCGAACACCGGGATCCCCGCCTTTTTCACGGCCTCGAGGGTCAGGGGAACGCCCTGCGGGACGTCCCGCAGGGCGATGAAGAGGTTGGAGAAGTCCATGTTTCCGAGGGCCCGGCCCACCAGCGGCATCACGAGGTCGTTCACGGCCGAGTCGACGATCTTGCCGAAAGCCGCGCCGATGATCACCCCGACGGCCAGGTCCATCACGTTGCCCTTGAGCGCGAACTGCTTGAATTCAGAGGCAAAACTCATCGTCTCTCCCTCGCGGCCGACGGCGGCCTCGAGCCTGAATCTACGGGGGGGGAGGGGGGGCGTCAACCCTCGCCGGCCGACGCGGGACTGTAAGTCCTTACGGGGAATCGGCTAAAATGGAGGGCGACACTCCTCCCACCCGCGCTTTGAGCCCCCCCATCCCGCAATGACTGCCATCGTCCTAGACCAAGTCGACGAGAAGAAGCGGCGCTTCCTTATCGTTGCCACCTCCGCCGCGAGCGCCGTTGCCGCGGGAGGTGTCGCCGTCCCGTTCCTCGGCAGCTGGTTTCCGAGCGCCCGCGCGCTCGCCGCCGGCGCCCCCGTCGAAGTGGACGTATCCAAGATCGAATCCGGCCAGCAGATCACCGTCGAATGGCGGGGCAAGCCGGTCTGGGTCATGCGGCGCACGCCCGAAATGCTCGCGCAGCTGGAGAAGAACGACGCCCTCCTGGCCGATCCGCAGTCGGGCTCGTCCAAGCAGCCCGACTACGTCAAGGGGGCGGCCCGCTCCATCAAGCCCGAAGTGTTCGTGGCCGTGGGGGTCTGCACCCACCTGGGGTGCTCGCCCACCCTCAAGAAGGAAGTCGGCGCCGCCTCCGACATGGGCACCGACTGGCCGGGCGGCTATTACTGCCCCTGCCATAACTCCCGGTTCGACCTCGCTGCCCGCGTGTTCAAGGGCTCGCCGGCTCCGACCAACCTCGAAATCCCGCCCCACCGCTACCTGAGCGACGCCAGGATCATCGTGGGCGAGGACCAGAAGGGATAGCGCCATGGCCGTCACCAACAAGCCCCCCGTCACCGGCGCCGGTCCGTTCAACGGCGTCCTCACCTGGTTCGACCAGCGCTTCCCGCTGATGGTGCTGTGGAGGACGCAACTCACCGAGTACTACGCGCCCAAGAACTTCAACGTCTGGTACTTCTTCGGCTCGCTCGCGGCCCTCGTCCTGGTGATCCAGATCGTCTCGGGCATTTTCCTCACGATGAACTACAAGCCGAGCGCGGAGCACGCCTTCGCGTCGGTCGAGTACATCATGCGGGACGTCCCGGGCGGCTGGATCATCCGCTACATCCACTCCACCGGCGCCTCCGCCTTCTTCATCGTCGTCTACCTGCACATGGCGCGCGGCCTCATGTACGGCTCCTACCGCAAGCCGCGCGAGCTGACCTGGATCTTCGGCGTCCTCATCTACCTGTGCCTCATGGCCGAGGCGTTCTTCGGCTACCTGCTTCCCTGGGGCCAGATGTCGTTCTGGGGCGCGCAGGTGATCATCAACCTCTTCGCCACCATCCCGATCATCGGCGAGGACCTCTCGGTGTGGATCCGGGGCGACTACAACGTGTCGGACGCGACGCTCAACCGCTTCTTCGCGCTGCACGTGATCGCGATCCCGATGGCCCTGCTGGGGCTGGTGGCCGCGCACCTGATGGCCCTGCACGAGACGGGCTCCAACAACCCCGACGGGATCGAGATCTACGAGAACCTCGACCCGAAGACCGGCACGCCGGTGGACGGGATCCCCTTCCATCCGTACTACACGGTGAAGGACCTCGTGGGGGTGGCGGTCTTCCTGATCGTCTTCTGCGCGATCGTCTTCTTCTCGCCGGAGGTGGGCGGCTACTTCCTCGAGTACAACAATTTCATCCCGGCCGACCCGCTCACCACGCCCACGCACATCGCCCCGGTCTGGTACTTCACGCCGTTCTACGCGATGCTCCGTGCGATCCCGTCGTTCTTCAACATGCAGGTCTGGGGCGTGATCGTGATGGGGGCGGCGGTGATGATCTTCTTCGCGATGCCCTGGCTCGACCGCGGCAGGACGAAGTCCATCCGCTACCGCGGCCCGATCTACAGTGCGTTCTTCGCCGTGTTCGTCGTGACCTTCGTGATCCTGGGCTACCTCGGCGTCGAGCCCACCAACGTGTGGGGCGAGTTTCCGAAGGGCATCCCGATGGTCGGGGGCGACTACATCGCCACCTGGGTGGCGCGCGCGCTCACCGCCGTCTATTTCGCCTTCTTCCTGCTGATGCCCTGGTACACCGCCAGGGACAAGGAAAAACCGGTGCCCCAGAGGCTGACCTGACGATGAAAAAGCTGATTGCCATCCTTCTCCTGGCGCCGAGCCTCGGCTTCGCGTTCGGCGGCGGGGTCGTCCTCGACCCCGCGCCTGTCAACCTGCACGACAAGCTCTCGCTGCAGCGAGGCGCGCAGGTCTTCGTGAACCACTGCCTGAACTGCCACTCGGCGTCGGCCATGCGCTACTCGAAGCTCACGGACCTGGGCCTGAACCAGGGCCAGATCCGCGAGAACCTGATGCTGGCCTCCGACAAGATCGGCGATCCCATGTCGACGACGCTCGACCCGAAGGAGGGCAAGGCGTGGTTCGGCGTGATGCCCCCTGACCTGTCGCTCGTCGCCCGGTCGCGGGGTGCGGACTGGCTCTACACCTACCTTCGCGGCTTCTACCGCGACCCGGCGGCCAAGTCCGGGTGGAACAACACCGTGTTCCCGAACGTGGGCATGCCCCACGTGCTCTGGGAGTACCAGGGAAGCCAGGCGCTGCAGGTGGCCGACAAGGGCGCGACGAAGCTCGTCCTCGACGGGCCCGGAAAGCTCGCGCCGGCCGAGTACGACAAGTACGTGGGCGACCTGGTGAACTATCTCGTGTACATGGGGGAGCCGGCGCGGGCGAAGCGCGTCCAGATCGGCATCGTGGTCATGTTCTTCCTGGCCGTCTTCTTCGTTATCACTGTCCTGCTGAAGAAGGAGTACTGGAAGGACGTCCGCTAGGTCGGGCCGGCGGCAGGAAATCCGCCCGGTGTGCCTCCCCGCGAGGCGCATCGGGCTTGTCGCTTCATGGGGCGAGGCGCGAGGCGACCCCGGAGGCGAGCACAATCCATAAAGAGGTGAACAAGGCATGATGACGCTCTATTCGGGGATCACCGATCCGTTCAGCCACCGCTGCCGGATCGTGCTGTACGAGAAGGGGATGGACTTCGAGATCATCGACGTGGACCTCATGAACAAGCCCGAGGACCTCGCGGTGATGAACCCGTACAACACGACGCCCGTCCTGGTGGAGCGCGACCTCGTCCTGTACGAGTCGAACATCATCAACGAGTACATCGACGAGCGCTTCCCGCACCCGCAACTGATGCCCGCGGACCCGGTGATGCGCGCCCGGGCGCGGCTCTTCCTCTTCCGCTTCGAGCAGGAGCTCTTCACCCACGTGAAGGCGCTCGAGTCGGGGCCCTCGAAGGGCCACGACAAGGCCCGGCTCTACATACGCGAGAACCTCATCCAGATCGCGCCGATCTTCGTGAAGCAGAAGTTCATGCTGGGCGAGGAGTTCTCGATGCTCGACGTCGCGATCGCCCCGCTCCTGTGGCGGCTCGACCACTACCAGATCCAGCTCAACAAGCAGTCGGCGCCGCTCCTGAAGTACGCCGAGCGGCTGTTCACGCGCCAGGCGTTCATCGACTCGATGACCGCCTCCGAGAAGGCAATGCGCCGCTGAGGGCGCGACGCCATGCCCGAGGTGTCCACCAAGCCGTATTTCATCCGCGCCATCTACGAATGGTGCTCGGACTGCGGCTTCACGCCCTACCTGAGCGTGAAGGTGGACGAGCGCACGCGCGTGCCGGCCGAGTTCGTGAAGAACGGCGAGATCGTCCTCAACGTGAGCCTCAACGCGACGCGCAACCTCACCATCAACAACGAGCTCGTGCAGTTTTCGGCCCGCTTCAGCGGGGTCTCCCGGGAGTTGACCATCCCGGTCGACCGGGTCCAGGGCATATTCGCCCGGGAAAACGGGCAGGGCGCATTCTTCACGGTGGAAGCTTCCGTGGCCACGCCGGCAGCCGCGCCGGAGGCCGGGGCCGATTCGGAGCCCCCGAAGCCGCCGGCGGCCGGAAAGGCGAAGCTGAAGCTTGTTAAGTGAGCGCTCGCTGTGCCGGCATAGCTCAGCTGGTAGAGCAACCGCCTTGTAAGCGGTAGGTCCCCTGTTCGATTCAGGGTGCCGGCACCCAGTTTCCCGCCCAGGCGAGGCTGACGGCGGAAAACCTTGTTTTGTTTGACCTTACTCGGGGAAAGCCGGATAATTGAGAGTTTCCCGGAGGGGTGCCCGAGTGGTTAAAGGGGGCAGACTGTAAATCTGTTGGCCTTGCGCCTACGTTGGTTCGAATCCAACCTCCTCCACCAGATTTTCCAGCCCGTTTCCCCGGGGAGGCGGGCAGGGTCGAAGGGTCGAATCGCTCGCGCGGGTGTAGCTCAATGGTAGAGCAGAAGCCTTCCAAGCTTACGACGAGGGTTCGATTCCCTTCACCCGCTCCACGAATGCCCGTGCCGGAGACGGCCGGGAGCAGCACCGAGCCCATGTAGCTCAGTGGTAGAGCACTCCCTTGGTAAGGGAGAGGTCATGCGTTCAATCCGCATCATGGGCACCAGGCATTGCGCAACACCAGGCACGGCCAGCGGGCACGCTGGAGATTCCCATCCAAGGCTCTGTACAGAAAGAGACGACCATGGCAAAGGGCAAGTTTGAGCGGACGAAGCCGCACGTGAACGTGGGGACGATCGGCCACGTGGACCACGGGAAGACGACGCTGACGGCGGCGATGACGCTGGTGCTGTCGAAGAAGTTCGGTGGGGAGGCGAAGGCCTAC
>JAGRPO010000094.1 GCA_019449455.1 Betaproteobacteria bacterium
CCGATCGCCTGCCACGGCTTGTCGTGCACGTAGGCATCGGTCGCCTGGGCCGTCGCACGAGCCTTCTCGGCGGCCGCGTGCTGCAAATCGGCCACCCTTTCCTTGGTGGCCTTCAGGCTCTGTTCCATGCCCGCGCGCCAGGTCGCGACCTTCTCGCCCCCGACGCTCGCCGTGTCCTTCAGCAGCTGCTCGGTTTCCGCAACCACCGCGTTCAGATCCTGGAGAAGCTTTTCCCTCGTGATCTCGACTGTCCTGTCCATGATGCGCTCCGTCTAGTGTTGCCCACGCGAATGCGCCATTCGGGTCGCTCCCCGGCATCGGGAGTTCCCCGAACCATCGTGGATCGGCGAGGCCGCGGATGTGTTGACTCGAGTCAAGCGACGCCGAAATAGGCGCGGCAGGCGGCGCGCGCGCCTTACGCCGGCGAGGTATCCTCGACGGGCGCCGCCGGAATCGGGCGGATGCGGCCCGGGTGCTCCTCGAACCAGCGCCGCAGCAGCTTGAGGATGTCCGGGTCGAACTCCGGCAGCCGGCGGGTCGCGGCGAGCGCGCGCAGCTCGTCGTCGTCGCGCGCCGTGCCCAGGTGCCGCCAGCGGTCGATCACGTGCGCTTCCTCAATGCCGCGGGTGGCGTCGCGCTCGACGATCGCCACGGGACCCGGGAAAGGCCAGTCGGGTATGCGCTTCGCCTCGAGCGCCGTGGCGAGCCGCAGGTTGTGCGCCTCCGGGGACTCCTCGCCCACGCACGCGCCGCGGCACTTGCGGATCTGCCGCGCGAAGCAGGGGCCGCCGCGCTTCTCCCAACCCAGCAGCCGCCAGCACAGGCCTTCCTCGGCCGCGATCGACTCGAGGAGGTCGCGCGCGGCGCGCGGCGAGGCGAAGGGTCCGTAGAGCGCGTCCGCGCCGGGGCCGCGCTCGTCCCAGTCGATCTCGTCGAGCTTGAGGAACTCCGGAGCGCCGCGCAGCGACGACAGCCGCAGCACGCAATTGGTCCGGTGCCGGCGCAGCATCGCGTTGTGCAGCGGCGCCACCTCCTTCACCAGGCGCGATTCCAGCAGCAGCGCGCCCAGCTCCCCCGCGGTCTCGATCCAGTCGAGCCGCCGGATCTCGGCCGACAGGCGATGGTCGTTCGAGTTGCGGTAGTCGGAGCTGAAGTGCGAGCGCACGCGGTCGCGCAGGTTCACGCTCTTCCCGATGTAGATCGGCAGGTCGTTCACCCCGAAGAACCGGTAGACGCCGGGACACTCGGGCACCCCCTCCAGCGCGTCGGGCGCGAGCTGCGGCGGCAGGCTCGGGATCTTGAGCAGGCGCTTCACCGCGGCCGCGATCTCCTCCGGCGGCTTCTCGCGCCCGATCACGTTCGCGAACCGCCAGAGCGCCCGCGCGTCGCCGAGCGCCGAGTGCCTGCCGGTGCGCGCCGCGGGATCGACGACATCCATGGGATCGACGAGGCCGTGGCGGGCGATCAGCGCGTCGAGACTGTGGCCCACGGCCTCCGGGTAGAGCCGTCGGGACAGGCGCACCGTGCACAGCACGTCCGCGGCGAAGGCCATCTCCAGCCGCGCGAACTCGTTCTTCAGGAAGCCGTAGTCGAAGCGCGCGTTGTGCGCGACGAAGAGGTGCCCCTCGAGCCGCCGGTGCACTTCGTCGCGGATGTCGGCGAAGGTGGGCGCGCCCTTCACCATCTCGTTGGTGATGCCGGTGAGGATCTGGATGTCGGGCGGAATCGAGCGCTCCGGGTCGACGAGGGAGGACCACTCCTCGACCAGCTCGCCGTCGACGACCCGCACGATCGCGACCTCGGTCACGCGATCGCCCGTGGCCGAAGTACCCGTGGTCTCGAGGTCGACGAAGGCGACCTCGGGCGCGAGGATCGTCAAGGCCGCCCCTTGCGCACGCGCCACGGCGCGTCACCGAACTTTTCCACCATGAAGTCCACCAGCGCCGCCACGCGCGGCGAACGGTGGCGGCCGGGCGGGAACACCGCATGCAGCGGCAGCGGCTCGACGTGATGCGCCTCGGCGAGCACGGACACGAGAAGGCCCTTCGCGACGGGGTCGCCCACGATCACGTCGGCGAGGCGGATGATCCCCGCGCCCATGAGCGCGAGCTGCAGGAGCGTCTCGGCGCTGCTCGCGCTGAGGTTGCCCGAGACCTCGACCTCGCGCACGCCGTCGGGAAAATTGAAGGGCCAGCGGCGAAGCTGCGGCGTGCCCGTGAACACCAGGCAGTTGTGCCCGAGCAGGTCCGCGGGCCTCCCCGGCGTGCCGTGCCGGGCCAGGTAGGCGGGGGAAGCGCAGACGACCCGCTCCAGGTCGCAGATCTTGCGCGAGACGAGCGAGGAGTCCGCGAGGTGGCCGGTGCGCAGCCCCACGTCCGCGCCCTCCTCCATGAGGTCGACGACGCGGTCGGTCATCTCGATCTCGACCTCGATCTCCGGGTAGCGCGCGAGGAATTCCGGCAGCGCCGGCACGAGCTGGTGCGCGCCGAAGGCCGTGCCCACGTTCACGCGCAGCTTCCCGCGCGGGCGCGCGCGGAAGCGCGCCACCTCGTTTTCCGCCTCCTCGATGTCGGCGAGGATGCGCTGCGCGCGATGGAAGAACGCCTCGCCTTCCGGCGTGAGCGCCAGGCGCCGCGTGGTGCGGTTGAGGAGCCGCACGCCGAGGCGGTCCTCCATGCGCGTCACGAGCTTCGAGATGGCCGAAGGCGTGAGCCCCAGCTCGCGGGCCGCGGAGGAGAACCCGCCCTTCTCGACGGCGCGAACGAAGGCGGCCATGTCCGTGGGAATGCTCATCCTATTTGTTCTTTAATTTCATCAATCATTTGCCTTGATGATGGATTGTATATCATCGGCGATGCAATTAGATTGGCTGCTCGGGTGCCAAGCGGCGCCGCCAAGCCGAAGGAGAAGGCCATGAGGATTCCGGACCGGTTCCAGATCGAACGCGATGCGAAGGCCCTGCGCCAGCAGGAACTGGCGGGGATGCTGGCCGACCTCCGGTGCGCGATTCGCAAGGCCCTGGCGAAGCTGCGCAATCGCCCGGCGCCCTCCTGCGCTCCGCGATCGGAAATGCCTGCCTGAACGCTACGGCGACTCGCGGCTGGGGCTCGAGTCGAGGGCGTGGCGCTCGAGCACGTCGAGCGGAACGAGATCCAGCGCCCGCTCGTGGGTGGCCTCCAGCACGACCGGCGGGGCCACGCCGGCCTCCAGCGCCTCGAGCCAGCGCAGGGCGCACACGCACCAGCGGTCGCCGGGCTTGAGGCCGCGGAAGCGCATCTCCGGCCGAGGCGTGACGAGGTCGTTGCCGTTCGCGAGGCTGAAGGCGAGGAATTCCTTCGTCATGCGCGCGCACACCACGTGCGTTCCCGCGTCGTCCTCGCCGTCGCTGCAGGAGCCGTCGCGGCGGTAGCCGGTCAGGGGGTCGAAGCTGCAGGCGCGCAATTCGCCGCCAAGCACGTTCAGGGGTTCGCTCATCTCGTCGGCTCCGGTCGATCGTTTCCGCAATGATAAAATACGCCTCCGACGAACCGTCACCACAGCCGGCGGTTTCCCGCCCGGCTCCCCCGCCATGGCCCGCACACGAAGCAAGTCCGCGCCCCGCCTCACCCGGGACGCCGAACGACTCATCGCCCTGGCCAACGGCCTGCACACCTCCGGCAGCCTCACCGAGGACCGGTTCTGGGAGGGCGCGGTCGCCGCGCTCCTCGAGAAGCTCCTCGAGCACGGCAACGACGCGCCGCTGGACGGGGCGCTGGACCATCTCTGGCAGACCAACTCCGGCGCCTACGACGTGCTCATCGAGCGCGTGGAGGGAATCTCCGAATCGGTGACGGTCATGCGGGGCGACCTCGCGTGGGAGGCGCTCCTCATCGCCGCGCCCGTCGTGGCGTGGTCCAAGTACGCCATTCCTTCCGGGCCCATCGCCCGCGAGGACGCGCAGGCGCTCAGCGTCCAGCTCCAGGCGCACGTGCTGGCGGCCGACACGCGCGTGACCCTGGTGCCCTACCTCTACTCGATCGACCAGCTGCCGCGTCACTACTCGGAGCTGCGGCGCCTGGCGGCCAAGCTGGGCGACGCGGCCGTCACGGGCGAGATCCCGCGCATCGACTTCGCGCGCATGCCGGAGACGGCGCAGCTCCTGTCGGACTCGCGCTTCGTGATCGCCTCGGTGGCCGTGGTCCGCGGCAAGCCGCTCTTCCGCTGGCAGGAGGACGCGAGCGGGCACGCCGGGCGCACGGCGAGCCTGGAGCAGTGGATCGCGCAGGCGCGCCCGACGATGGCCAAGATGCTGCCCGGCTGCGTGTTCGAAAGCCTGCTGCCCGACGCCTACTACGTGAACTGCCGCGAGGCCGACCGCCGCGTGCGTCCCTACGCCATCCGCGCGGGCGTGTCCTTCCTCGAGAACACGCTGCAGGTGGAACCCGCGCAGCTTCGCGCGGTGATCGCGGGCTTCGGCGAGGAGCGCGTCGACGAGTACCGCGTGGGCTTCACCGTCGACGGCGACAGCCACGTGGCGCACGGCGTCGTCTGGCCCCTCTACGGGCGCGAGGACGAATCCGGCCGCGCCGGCCCCCTCGACGAGCTGGTCGCCGAGCTCGCGCAGTGCGGCGTCACCGAGGTGAAGAAGCTCACCGGGACCTTCGAGCCCGAGTACTGCGAGGACTGCGGCGCGCCGCTCTTCGCCAACCCCGAGGCCGAGATGGTCCACGCCGAGCTTCCGGAGGAAGCCGATTCGCCCGCGGCCCACTTTCATTGACACCGGCGGTGCCGGTACGTAAAACCGCGGTGTCAGGCACGGCGCCTGGCGCCACCCCATGGACGCCCTCTCCGAAGTCCTGCGCCTTGCAAGCCTCACGGGCTCCGTGCTCACCGATGCCACGGCGGGCGGGGCGTGGTGCGTTTCCGTCCCGGCGGCGACCTCCCGCTGCTTCGCGCACGTGGTGCTCGAGGGCGACTGCTTCCTCAAGGCGGGCGACGCGCAGCCGCTGGCGCTTCGCGCGGGCGACGTCGCGTTCGTCGCGCGCGGCGACGGCCACCTCATCGGCTCCGACCTCTCGGTCGAAGCGGCGCCCTTCGCGGCACTCCTGAGGCCGCCCGTCGCGGGCGAGCTCGCGCCCGTCACCCTCGGCGGGTCCGGGCGCCGCACGCGCTGGGTGACGCTCGCGATCTGCGTCGACCGCCACCTCGCCCAGCCCCTCTTCGCGGCGCTGCCGCCCGTGCTGAAGGCGGGCCTGCGCGGCACGGCGCCGCTCGCATGGCTCGCCGACTCGCTCGGCCTCTCGCTCTCCGGCTCCGACGCCCCGCGGCCCGGCGGCACGGCCGCCCTGTCGCGCGTCGCGGAGCTGGTCCTCATCGAGGCGCTTCGCCGCCATGTCGAGGACCTGCCGCCCGGCGGGTCCGGCTGGCTCGCGGGCCTGAACGACCGCTACGTGGGCGCCGCGCTCGCGCTGGTGCACGGCCGGCCCGGCGAGCATTGGACGGTGGAGCGGCTCGCGCGCCAGGTGGGGCTTTCGCGCTCCGCGCTGGCGGAGCGCTTCTCGCTCGCCGTGGGCGAGCCCATCTTCGGCTTTCTCACCAACGTGAGGCTCCAGCTCGCCGCGCACGAGCTCGCCACCACCGCGCACTCCATCGAGACGATCGCCGAGGGCGCGGGCTACGAGGCGGTGAACTCGTTCTCGCGCGCGTTCAAGCGCGCCTACGGCAAGCCGCCGTCCGTCTGGCGGCGCAAGTCGCGGCGGCGGCGCTAGCCGCTACTTCAGCGCCTTCGCGAGGTACGGCAGCGAGACGTTCATCCGGTAGTCGATGTCGGAATGGTTGTCCTCGAATTCCTCGTAGGCGTGGCGGATGCCCGCCTGCGCCAGGCGCTTGGAGAGGATGCGCGTGCCGTAGTGGATGTGGTACTGGTCGCGCGAGCCGCAGTCGATGTAGATGCCGCGCAGCGACTTGAGCGCCTTCGCGTGCTTCGCCACGAGGTTCACCGGGTCGTTGGCCTGCCAGCGCTTCCACCGGTCCTCCAGCAACTCGCCCGTCTCGAGATTGAAGGGCAGCCGGAAACCGTTGGGCGCCTTCGGGTCGGGGTCGTAGGTGGCCGCCATGCACACGTTCATGATCGCGTGCCCCTCGGCCATCGAGAGCTTGGGCTTGGCCCACACGGCCTCGAGGAAGGCCCGCACGCGCCCGTCGTCGAGCCCGCGGTCGCAACCCTTCTCGAGGCTGCGCGCGTCGTAGGGGCCGGGCGGGACCTTTTTCGGCCGGTACCTGGCGAGCTCGTTCAACGTGTTGGGCCAGTCGTGGCGGTAGACGAAGTCGAAGTAGGCGTCGCCCGAGTGGTCCGCGATCGCGCCCCAGGTTTCCGGATGCTTCATGCCGTGGACGATCGCGCCGTAGCCGCCCGAGGACTTGCCGAAGCAGCCCCGGTGCTCCCGGGAGGCGAGCGTGCGGAAGTGCAGGTCCACGAAGGGCACGATCTCCTTCGTGAGGTAGTCGGCGTAGCGGCCGACGGCCGAGGAGTTCACGTACTGGTTGCCGCCCAGCGCGGTGAAGCAGTCGGGGAAGACGATGATGGCCGGCGCCATCCTGCCTTCGTGCACCAGGCGCGCCGCGCGCTCCGGCACGTTCTCGCTGAAGTTCTTCCACGCGATGTGCGAGAGTCCCGAGCCGGTGAAGCCGACCATGTCGACGAGGACCGGGAATCTCCGGCCGCGCCCGCGCGTGGAGCCCTCGTCGTACTGGGGCGGCAGCCACACCGCGACGTTGCGCACGAAGGGATCGCGCAGCGGGTTGTCCTTGAGGACCTTCGAGACGTGCTCCAGCACCACCACGGTGCCGGGATTCCACTTCGGGCGCTTCAGGGCCATCGAGGGACCTCGCAGGGATGGGGGAATGAAAAGGGGCGCCGAAGCGCCCCCTATCCTAGATCGTCCGGCGAGCGCGCGTCAGGCGTTCACGCGGCGCTTGTACTCGTTGGTGCGGGTGTCGATCTCGATCTTGTCCCCGGTCGCGCAGAACGCCGGGACCGCCACTTCGTGGCCATTGGCGAGCTTGGCGGGCTTGAGCACCTTGCCCGAGGTATCGCCGCGCACGGCGGGCTCGGTGTAGGTGATCTCGCGCACGACCGTGTTCGGGATGTCGAGCGAGATGGTCCGGCCCTCGTAGAACGTGGCCTCGCAGGGCATGCCTTCCTCGAGGTAGTTGAGCGCCTCGCCCAGGCTGTCCTTCTCGATCTCGTACTGGTTGAAGTCCCCGTCCATGAACACGTACATGGGGTCGGCGAAATACGAGTACGTCACCTCCCGCTTCTCGAGCATGAGCAGCTCGAACTTCTCGTCGGCCTTGTACACCGTCTCGGTGTTGGTGCCGGTGAGAAGGTTCTTCATCTTCATCTTCATGGTGGCGGCGTTGCGGCCGCCCTTGTTGTACTCCGCGCGGAGCACGACCATCGGGTCGTTGCCCACCATGAATACGTTGCCGCTACGCAGTTCCTGTGCCGTTTTCATAAATTCGTCCGTGAAATCTGTCGCCCACCGCCCGGTGGGAAATCCAAAAAGCCTTTCATTTTAGCACGTTATCGGTGAAATTGGCCAGCTGCGTGGCAAGATCGGGCTGGGCCGCCAGGCGAGCGGCCCAGTCCTCGGCATGGGGAGAAACGGCGCCCAGGGCGGCGTCGAACGCGGGCCAGGTTCGCGCCACCGGCTCCCCCCGGTTCCACCCTTCCCACAGCGCCGTGACGCGGGCCGCGTGGGCCCGGTCCATGCCGGCCGTGTACCGCGCGAGGAAGGCCCCGAGCTTCACCCAGTGGGCCCCGTCGTCGGTCGGATAGATGTGCCAGACGAACGGGCGCGCGGCCCATTGCGCGCGCACGAAGGAATCCTCGCCGCGCACGAAGTTGATGTCGCAGGCCCAGAGCAGCTCGTCGTAGCGGTCCTGGTCGAGGAAGGCGACCGTGAAGGCCTGCAGCGTGCCGCGCTCGCCGTGCGGCCTGCCGTGCAGCCACGCGGTGACGGCGGCCGAAGCCGCCCCCTCGGGGGCGACGACCCACACCGGTCCGGCGTGGCGCGTCATCGCCTCGAGGAGCCCCCAGTAGGGCGCCGCCGAATAGCCGAAGAGGCTCACCTTCAAGGCCCCGTCGGGCGGAACGGCCCCGGTGAGAGAGCGCCAGAACTCGGCCTGGGTGGCGCGGTCGGCCTGGAAGGCGTCGCGGCGCCCGAGGAGGTCGCGCTCGCGCAGCAGCCCGCCGGTGCGCGAGGTGAAGCCCGGAAAGAAGAAGTGCCGCGTGAGCGGCGCGTAGCGCGGGTGCGGCGAGGGCAGCGCGTGGCTTTCCTCGACCCACTCCTCCGCGCTCAGGTACTCGAGGTTGATCCAGCGCGGGTGCGGAATCCTCGCGGCCATCGCGCGGACGTAGGGTTCGGGCGTGTCGCAACCGAAGGTCTCCACCACCACGTCGGCCACCTCGCCCGGGGGCACGGTCTCGCGCTCGTCCAGGGCCTCGTCCCAGCGCCGGACGTCGACGGAGTCGATGCGCTGCGCCGCCAGGGCGGCATCGGCGTCCGGACGCAACCGGGCGAGCACGGTGAGGTCGTCGAGGAAGAGGCGCACGTGCTTCGCATGCTCGCGCGCCAGGCACCGCGCCAGCCGCCACGCGACCCCCACGTCGCCGTAGTTGTCGACGACGCGACAGAAGATGTCCCAGCGTTCGGGATGAGAGGCCATGGGGAAATTCTATCCCCCGGCTCCGGGTCGCGCGTCGTTGATCGAGGCCGGCGCACTCCCCGTCGACGATGAACTGGATGCACTTCGCAAAATCCGCGAACCGGCCGCTAGAATGGACGTTGCATCCCGGATCTGCGCGCCTGGCACCGGTGCCGGGGACCAAAGAGGACACCATGAAGACGATTTCCGCCGCCCTCCTCCTCGCCGCCGCCGTCGCGATGTCGACACTCGACGCCGGCGCCCAGGAGCGCGCCATCGTGAAATCCGTCACGGTGAAGGCGCCCGTGGCCGAGGTCTGGAAGGCGTGGACGACCACCGCCGGCATCAAGACCTTCTTCGCTCCCGACGCCCGTGTCGAGGCGCGGCCGGGCGGCCCGTTCGAGATCTTCTTCAACCCCTACGCGAAGCCCGGCCTCAAGGGCGCCGACGGCATGATGGTGCTGGCGGTCCAGGAGAAGAAGATGCTTTCCTTCACCTGGAACGCGCCGCCGCAGTTGCCGGAGGCACGCGCGCAGCGAACGAGCGTGGTCGTGCGAATGAAGCCCGCCGGCGAGGGGCAGACGGAGGTTCGCCTCGTCCACGCCGGCTGGGGCGAGGGAGGGCAGTGGGACAGGGCCTTCGACTACTTCGACAAGGCCTGGGAACGCGTGCTCGCCAGCCTCGAAAAGCGTTTCGTCGACGGCCCCGTCGACTGGGCGCCGTGGCTCGCGCAGATGAGGGCCTTCCAGGACGCCGAGGAGGCCAGGGCGGCGGCCGCGAAAAAACCCTGACGCATCAGTCCTTTTTCGCGTATAGTGCGCAGCAGCGGTGATTCAGTCTGTTCAGCAGTAACTCCAGTACCGCCGGGTTCCCGGCGCCTCTACTCAGTTCCCGTCTGGTCAATCTGTGTCGCCTGCGGTACGCGGGCATTCCCGCATTTTTATCAAAATCTGTGCAAAGGAAACAAGACATGGCAACCGGAACTGTAAAGTGGTTCAACGATTCCAAGGGCTTCGGCTTCATCACCCCGGAAGGCGGCGGAGAGGATCTCTTCGCGCACTTCTCCGAAATCCAGGCCTCTGGCTTCAAGACGCTCAAGGAAAACCAGCGCGTCGAGTTTGAAGTCAAGATGGGCCCCAAGGGCAAGCAGGCCACGGCGATCAAGCCGCTGTAAGCCTCGCCCTCGCAGCAATTGAAAACGGCAGCCTTCGGGCTGCCGTTTTTCTTTGGCGGGCCGGCCGGCGTTCACCTCGCCTTGCGCTTGCCTTCCCTGGCCGCCGCCACCTGCGCCCGGTAGGCCTCGAGCCCTTCGCGGCCGGCCTTGCCCATCGCATCGAGGGTGTCTTCCCAGCCCTTGCGGCGGCCCTTCAGCGCGCCGACGATCGATTCGGCGATGACGAGGTTGCGGTACCACTTCGCGTTGGCCGGGACGATTGTCCAGGGCGCGTGCCTCGCCGACGTCTTCGAGATGGCGTCCTCGTAGGCCCCGGTGTAGTCGTCCCAGTGGTCGCGTTCCTTCCAGTCGTTGGGGTTCAGCTTCCACGCCGTGTCGGGCGATTCCTCGCGCTCGAGAAGGCGCTGCTCCTGCTCCTTCTTCGTGATGTGCAGGAAGTACTTGAGGACGATGGTGCCGTGCTCGGCCAGCAGCTCCTCGAAGTCGCGGATGTGGCCGAAGTGCTCCTTCCAGGTCGACTTGGGCGCCAGGCCGTGCACGCGCACCACCAGCACGTCCTCGTAGTGCGAGCGGTTGAAGATCGAGAACTCGCCCAGGCGCGGCGCGTGGCGGTGCACGCGCCAGAGGAAGTCGTGCTGCCTCTCCTCGGGCGTGGGCACCCCGAAGGAGGTCACGATCACGCCGCGCGGGTTGAGGCAGCCCACCACGTGCTTGATGGAGCCGTCCTTGCCCGCGCCGTCGCGCCCCTGCAGCACCACGAGCACGCTGTTCACCTTGGACCCGTACATCGCGTCCTGGAGCTCGAAGAGCTCCTGTCCCAGCGTGGCGAAGCGCTTCTCGGCCTTCTCCCGGGTCATCCCCTTCGGGGGATCGGCGGAGATGTCGTCGAGCCGGACCTTGCGGCCGGGCTTGTCGAAGACGGTCACGGACATGCTGTTCTCCTTCAGTCGGCGAATCCGGCGACGGCCTTGAGGGAGCCCTGCAGCGCCCTGCCGGCTCGCGCCCGGTTGCCCCGATAGTAATCCAGCTCCGCGGCCGGCACGGTCACGAAGGACACCTTGTCGCCGCGCCCCTTGCCCTTCACCTTGAGCGTTCCCGCGACGGTCCGCACGCCGAGGAGCGATTCGCCGTCGTGCAGGCGCATGAGGATCACGCCCTTGCCGCCGCCCGAGAGCTCGTTCACCTCGTCGAGCGGGAAGACGAGGAGGCGGCCCTCCGCGGACAACGCGGCCACCTCGGCCGTGCCTTCGCGGATCGTCTCCGGCGCGAGGCACTTCTCGCCCTCGCCCACGTTCATGAAAGCCTTGCCGGCCCGCTGGCGCGTGACGAGGTCCTTCAACCGGCAACGCAGCCCCGTGCCGCCGCTGGAAGCGAGCAGCACGCGCATCTCGGCGTCGCCCGCGAGCACGCCCACGATGCGCGCGCCGGCGAGATCGACGAGGGACGTCGCGGGGACGCCGTCGCCCTTGCCGCCCGGGAGGTCCAGCGCGCGCACGCTGAAGCTGCGGCCGTTGGCGGCCAGCAGCACGATGGGGTGGACGGTCCTCGTCTCGATCACCGCCAGCGGCCCGTCGCCTTCCTTCCACGACAGCGTCGTGGCATCGACGCCGTGCCCGGTGCGCGTGCGCAGGAACCCGTTTCGCGAGCAGATCACGGTGACCGGATCGTCGGTGAGGGTCTCCACGGGCGCCGCGGCCGCGCGCTCGGCCGCCTCGATCATCGTGCGGCGCCTGTCGCCGAACCGCGCGCCGTCGGCCGTCACTTCCTTCACGGCGAGCTTGCGGCGCGCCGCTTCGCTCGCGAGCAGCTTTCCGAGCTCGCCCTGCTCGGCCTTGAGCTCCTTGATCTCGCGCTCGATCCTGATGCCCTCGAGCTTCGCGAGCTGGCGAAGGCGGATCTCGAGGATGTCCTCGGCCTGGCGGTCGGAGAGCGCGAACTTCTCCACGAGCGCGGGCTTCGGCTCGTCGGCGCCGCGGATCACCTTGATCACCTTGTCGATGTTCAGGAAGGCGATCATGCGGCCTTCCAGGATGTGCAGGCGGTCGGCGACCTCGCCCTGGCGGTGCTTCAGGCGCCTGCCCAGCGCGTCGAGCCGGAACGCGGCCCACTCCCGGATCCAGTGCGCGAGCCCCGCCAGCCTCGGCCGACCCTCGCGGTCGATCGCGACGAGGTTCATGGGCGCGTTCGATTCGAGCGAGGTGTGCGCGAGCAGCAGGTTCATGAGCTCCCCGGGGGAGACGCGCGCGGTGCGCGGCTCGAACAGCAGCCGCACGGGATGCTCGCGGTCGGAATCGTCGCGGGCGCTCTCGAGGACGCCCAGCACCGCGGCCTTGAGCGCCTGCGTCTCGGCCGACACCGTCTTCTTGCCGGCGCGCGGCTTGGGATTGGTGAGCTCCTCGATCTCCGCGAGGACCCTGGCCGCGTTCGTCCCGGGCGGCATCTCGGTCACCGCGACGCGGTACTGCCCGCGCGCGAGCTTCTCCACCGTCCAGCGGGCGCGCACGCGCACCGACCCGCGCCCCGTTTCGTAGGCCCTGGCGATCTCCTCGGCCGGCGAGATCAGCTGCCCGCCGCCGGGGAAATCCGGCCCCGGGACGGAGGCGAGGATCTCCGCGTCCGTCGCCTTCGCGTTCCTCAGCGCCACCGCGCAGGCCTCGACGACCTCGCCCATGTTGTGCGGCGGGATCTCGGTGGCCATGCCTACCGCGATGCCCGAGGCGCCGTTCAGGAGCGCGATCGGCAGCCGCGCGGGCAGGAGCCGCGGCTCCTCCAGCGAGCCGTCGTAGGTGGGAATGAAGTCCACCGTGCCGCGGTCGAGCTCCGCGAGGAGGATCTCCTCCGCGAACGCGGTGAGCCGCACCTCGGTGTAGCGCATGGCCGCGGCGCCGTCGCCGTCGCGCGAGCCGAAGTTGCCCTGGCCCTGGATGAGCGGGTAGCGCAGGGTGAAATCCTGCGCCATGCGCACGGCCGCCTCGTAGACCGCGGAGTCGCCGTGCGGATGGAACTTGCCGATCACGTCGCCCACGATGCGCGCCGACTTCTTGAACGGCGCGTCGTGGCGGTTGCCGAGCTCGCGCATCGCGTAGAGGATGCGGCGCTGCACGGGCTTCTGGCCGTCCTCCACTGCCGGAAGCGCCCGCCCCTTCACCACGCTCATCGCGTACGCGAGATAGGCGCTCTCGGCGAACTGCGCGAGCGGCACGTCGCCTTCGCCGGACGAGGACCCGGCCGGCGGCTTCGGAGGCGCCGGCGGAGCGGCATCGAAAAGGTCAGGTGTCTTCGTGTCGAGCATCGTCGTTCCAGTCATTGCGCGAGGCGGCGGGTCATGGCGGCGTCAGACGTCCGCCTCGACGAGATTGCCGCGTTCCTCCATCCAGCTGCGCCGCGACGCCGCCTCGCCCTTGCCCATGAGGAGGGTGAAGACCTTGTGCGTGCCGGCCAGCACCTCGGCCGAGACCGTGAGCGGAAGCAGGCGCCTCGTGTCCGGGCTCATCGTCGTCTCGCGAAGCTCCCCGGGGTTCATCTCGCCCAGGCCCTTGAAGCGGCCGACGTGGACGGCGGAATCGCGCACCTTCTCGTCCGAGAGCTTGAGAAGGATCGCGTCGCGCTCGGCCTCGTCCAGCGCGTACAGGCGCCGCTCGGGGCGGCTCTTCCCCTGCGCGTCGACCCTCACGCAGTAGAGCGGCGGCTGCGCGACGAACACGTGCCCCCGGGCGAGCAATCCCGGGAAGTGGCGGAAGAAGAGCGCCAGCAGCAGCGTCTGGATGTGCGAGCCGTCCACGTCGGCGTCGGCCATGATGATGACCTTGCCGTAGCGCAGGCCCGCGAGCGCCTTGGCCGCGTCCTGGAGGCCGTGCGGCTCGATGCCGAGGGCCACCGCGATGTCGTGCACCTCGTTGTTGGCGTAGATCTGCGTGGGGTCGACCTCGAAGGTGTTGAGGATCTTGCCGCGCAGCGGCAGGATCGCCTGGAAGTGCCGGTCGCGCCCCTGGCGCGCCGAGCCGCCGGCGGAATCGCCCTCGACGAGGAAAAGCTCGTTGCGGGCGATCTCCTCGCTCTCGCAGTCGGTGAGCTTGCCCGGCAGCACCGCGACTCCGGAGCCGCGGCGCTTCTCGGTCGCCTTGCCGGCCTTCTGGCGCGCGACCGCCGCCCTGATGGCGAGTTCCGCGATCCTCTTGCCGGCCTCCACGTGCTGGTTGAGCCAGGCGTCGAGCGGGTCCTTGAGGCGCGAGGCCACGAGCTTCACGGCGTCGCGGGAATTGAGCTTCGCCTTCGTCTGGCCCTGGAACTGCGGGTCGAGCATGCGCGCGGAAAGGACGAACCGGAGGTGCTTCCACACGTCCTCGGTCTGCAGCGTCACCCCGCGCGTGAGGAGCTCGTGGTGCAGGCAGAACTCGCGGATGGAATCGAACACGCCGGACTTGAGCCCGGACTCGTGCGTGCCGCCCTCGATCGTGGGGATGAGGTTCACGTAGGATTCGCCGCCCCCGCCGCCCTCGCACCACGCCAGCGCCCACGCCGCGCCCTCGCCCTGCGCGAACTGGGGATCGCCCTCGGCCACGTAGGACTCGCCCACGATCACCGGGCTCGCCACCCCTTCCTCGCCCGCGAGGCTCTCCTGCAGGTAGGCGGCCATTCCGCCCTCGTACTTCCATTCGGCCGTTTCGCCCGTGGCCTCGTCGGTGAGCCGCATGGCGAGGCCGGGCAGCAGCACCGCCTTGGCGCGCAGCAGGTGCTCGAGCTCGCCGCGCTTGATCCTGTCGCTGTCGAAGTACTTCGCGTCCGGCCAGGCGCGCACCCAGGTGCCGGTCTGCTTCGCCGGCGCCGTGCCCGTCTTCCTCAGCTTGTCGACGAGGAATCCGTTCTCGAAGGCGAGCGCGTAGGAGGCGCCGTCGCGCTTGACGCGCACTTCGAGGCGCTTCGAGAGGGCGTTGGTGACGGACACGCCCACCCCGTGCAGCCCGCCCGAGAACGCGTAGGCGCTGCCGCCCGCCTTCTTGTCGAACTTGCCGCCGGCGTGCAGGCGCGTGAACACCACTTCCACGGTCGGCACCTTCTCCTCGGGATGCGGGCCGACGGGGATGCCGCGGCCGTCGTCCTCGACGCTCACGGAGCGGTCGGCGTGCAGCGTCACGGTGATCGTGCTGGCCGCGCCGGCGAGCGCCTCGTCGGCGGCGTTGTCGACCACTTCCTGGATGATGTGAAGGGGCGTGTCGGTCCGGGTGTACATCCCCGGGCGTTCCTTGACGGGCTCGAGGCCCTTCAGGACCCGGATGGATCTTTCGTCGTAGCGGGAGGTGGCCATGCAGGAGGTTCGTGTTGCGAATCCGCCATTTTAAGATAAAGGGGACGGTTCCCAGGAACCGTCCCCAAAAGTCAGCGCTGGACGTCGACGACCTTGACGCGGATCTTGCGGTCCTTGCGGCCGCGGATCACGGTGAGCTCGGCCGTGGTGCCGATGCCGGCGCGGTCCAGCTCCGCGGCGAAAGTTCCCATCGCCTCCACGGGCCGGCCGTTGACGGCGACGATCACGTCGCCCACGTCGCCCGTGCGGCGGTCGACCGGAACGAGGCCGGCCTCGGCGGCGGGCGAGCCGCGCAACACCTCCGCGACCACCACGCCGGTGATCCCGGCGCGCGCGGCGATCACGGGGTCGATCGCGCGGATGCCGATGCCCGGCAGCGCCGCCTTGCCGCGCGCGATGAGCTGCGGAACGATGCGGTTCACGAGGTCCACCGGGATGGCGAAGCCGACGCCCGAAGAGCCGCCCGAGGGCGACCGGATGGCGGAGTTGACCCCGACCAGCCGCCCGGCGCTGTCGAGCAGCGGCCCGCCCGAATTGCCCGGGTTGATGGCCGCATCCGTCTGGATGGCGCCGGCGATCTCGCGGTATTCGGAGGTGGGAAGGTGGCGGTCGAGCGCGCTCACGATGCCGGTGGTGAGCGTGCGCGACAGCCCGAAGGGATTGCCGATCGCGTAGACCGCCTGCCCGATGCGCAGGTCGTTCGAGGTGCCCAGGGGAATGGGCCTCAGGTTCGCCGGCACGGTGGCGAGCTTCACCACGGCGAGGTCGTAGTCCTCGGAGAAGCCGACCACCTGGGCCGGGATGGGCTTGCCCGCGTCCAGGCTCACCGCGACGCTGCGGGCGCCATCCAGCACGTGGAAATTGGTGACGACATGGCCCTTCGCGTCCCACACGAACCCGCTTCCCGCGCCCTGCGCCAGCCCGGCGGTGAAAAGGCCGGTGCGTTCGAGCCGCTCGGTGGTGATGTAGGCCACCGACGGCGCCGCCGACTGGAACAGGCCCGCGAGCGCCTGCTCGTGCGGCAGCAATGGGCCGCGCGGGGCCACGGCGCGGGACTCGGGCACCGCGGCCTTCTGCGCCCAGGGGGTGAGCACTGCCGCGGCCGACAGCGCCGCGGCAACGAGGAGTACCGGTTTCTTCATGGAGGACATTTCACGGGGATTGACCCGCGGAAGATCGTGGCGGTTCCCGCCCGCTTCAAGCCCCCGGTCAATCGAGCGGCGTGGACTCGAACGCCGGCAGCGCCTCCGCCCGGTTGGAGAACTTCACGAGCGCCGGGAATTTCCAGGCCGGCACGAGTTCGGCGTTGTAGTACTGGCCGAAGCGCCAGGCCACGGCGGTGGCGACGTCGGCCGCGTTGGGCCCCTCCCCCTGCAGCCAGGGTTGCGCGTTGCCCACGGCGTCCTCCAGCTCCGAGTAGGCCGCGAGCGCCTGGCCGAGGGAGCGCTCGTACCAGGGCTCGTGGAACTTCTCCGACGGGCGCCGCTCGCGCTCGTAGATGAGCGTCACGCCCTTGTCGCAGGCGGCGAGCGCGAGTCCCGTGAGCCGCAGCGCCTCCTGCCGCGCCTTGCCCGCCGCCGGCATCAGGCGCCTGTCCGGCGCCACGAGCCCCTCGAGGTAGTCGAGGATGAGCGTCGAATCCATGAGCACCGTGCCGTCGTCGCAGACGAGCGTGGGCGCCTTCACCACCGGGTTGATGCCCCGAAACTGGTCGAAGTTGCGGAAGACCGAGAGGGACCGGTGCTCGAAGGGCACGCCCATCATCTTCAGGGAAATGGCGACGCGGCGGACGTAGGGCGAATCGAGCATGCCGATGAGCTGCATGGCGGCCTCCGGGAATTGGGAGGCGGAATTCTGCCCCAGATCGGGCCGCGCGGGCGTGCCGCGGGAAATCCGGGGAAGCCTCAGGCCCGGGCGCGCAGCCGGCGCAGGCGCTTGCGGATGGCTTCGAGCATCGCGATGTCGCGCTCGAGCTCCTCCTCCACCGTGACGATGGAGCGCTCGAGCGCCGTGCACTCCACGATGATGCGCCGCCACTCCATCGGGTCGCGCGTGTCCTCGGCGCGATGCTCGAGCGCATCGAGCTGCAGGCGCAGGTGGTCGAGATTCATGGGGCAACACTCCGTCCCCGAATTGTCGCTCCGCCCCGCGCCGCCGACTTGTCCCAGCGCAACATCACGATCAAGGCCGTGAACGGGAGCCCTTCCTTTCCTAGCACCCCTCCCGTGGGGTGAGCGTGTATTTCTCCACGCCCGGATTCGAGAACACCCCCGCGGGAGTCTTCACCGACCCCACGCCGGTCCCGGTGATGCCCACCGGCACGTCGCCGTCGTACCTGACGACATAGGTGCCCTTCCCGAAGACGGGGAAGCCCTTCATCACGCCCTGGTACGCATAGCTTCCGCCCTTCTCCGAAGCCGGCTGGAACGTCACCACGTTGCCGCCCCCCGAGATCGTGAAGGTCCTGGCGAGGTCGCAGATGGTCCCGGTGCCGTGGAAGTCCTGGAGGCCGCCCTCCGCGTAATAGGCGTCGCCCGAGGCGGAAAGGTCGAGCACCGCGACGTCCTTGCCACGCCGCGACGAGGCGGTCAGCGTGATCTTCATCGTCGACTTCCTGTCGTCCGGCGCCACGTGGATCACCTCCCCCGGGGCCTTCGGAATCAACGCGGGATCGACCGACTTGCCGCCGGAGAGCTCGACCTTCACCTTCGCCGCCACGCTCGACCCGTCCTTCACGTGCTTCACCGCGACGGGAATCCTCGACGTGGCTCCCGGCTTCACCTTGCGCGGGGACCTGGCCTCGATCTTGACGCACCCGCCCTTCTGCCAGAACTCCTTGGCGCCGATGGCGGCGCCGTCGGCGACGTAGGCCGCGCGGCGAATCGCGTTGTTCGCGTTCCGCACCTCGACATCCGTCGCTTGCGATGACGAGCGGGTGACCGTGGGCTTGCCGCCGGCGCCGGCCAGCCCTCCGGGCATCGACAGGTTGCTTTCCACCCAGGCCTGCCGGCCCCCGATGTCCGAGCGCGTGTCCTGCTTCACGTCGAATCGCTTGTCGGCGATCTCCGCCTCGTCATCGACCTGCAGCGAAACCTTGACCTCGACGTTCTGGTCGTAGGTGGCCGCGCCTCCCCGGCCGGCGTGCCCGTTGGCGCCCAGCTTCAGGGTGAAATCGACCTTTCCGTCGGGCGAGGGACACACGCTGCCCACCAGCGAGACCTTCGTGTTGGCGTCGACGAAATAGAGCGGCAGGTCGACCGTGGTTTCCAGCGTGGCGACGGCCTGGCCGTTCTCGATCGCGGTGACCGCGCTGGCGACGACCTTCCCGCCCTCGACGGTTTCCTGGCGCCTTCCGGGGCCACCCCGCGACGTGTCCTCGTTGGCGCCGGCCGTGCCCAGGAGAAGCACGAAGTTGTGTCCGACGACGAAGCTCATGACCTGGTCCATGGTGAAGTCCCCGGCGTGGGCCGAAGGGACGAGCCGGTCGAGGACCTGTCCGATGACGCCTGCAGGGTGGCGGGGCGCGGCCCTGCCCGCTCCCCTGGAGTGGGTGGCCTTGCCTCGCCTGGCGTCGAGGACTCGCCGTATGGCGGCCGCTTCGGCGGCGAGGATGGACTCGCGGCGGCTCGCCAGCCCGGGCGCCTGCGCGGCCAATGCGTCGAGCACCGCGCCGCTCAATGGCGGGAATGGCGTGTTCCTGTCGACCACGGGACGAATGAAGTCGGTGGGCATCGCCGCGGGCTTCGTCCCCGGAGCGGCCGTGGACGACGCCGCGTTCGGCGCCGGAGCGGCAGGTCGATCGTTTCCGCACCCCGCGCACCATGCCGCGATGGCGAGACCCAGGACGAGTGCCCTCAGGACCCGACGCTCGATCTTCACTGCACCTTGAACCGCCACCGCACCGTGAGCGTGCCGCCGTTGCCGAACTCGCCCCGCAGCTTCACGGTCTGCTCGCCGGCCTGGTCGCGCCAGCCGCCCTTCAATGCCACCGTGAACGGCTTGTCGTGCATGAAACCGCTGCCCGACGCGCTCACCCGGTAGAAGGCCTCCCGCTTGCGCGAGCCCCTCGCGATGGGCGTGTCGTAGGTGCCGTCGGGCTCGTCGCTCGTGATCGTCTCCGTATAGGGAAGCATCCCGAGCGGCACCGGCAGGCCGATGGTGAGCGCACCCTTCTGGGCGTCGAGCTCGACGGCCGAGAAACCGGCGGCGGCACCCGCGTTGCCTTTCGAGCGCGCCTCGGCGGGCACCGGAACGTCCCCGGAACCCTTGCGCGTTTCCTCCCGGCTGCAGCGATGCCGCGGCTTGCTCGTGCAGATCGGATCCGTCACCGACACCTTCACCAGTTCCTCGATCGCGTAGCTGCCCTTCTGCGCGGTCGGACGCCACGCCTGGTAGCGCATCCCGCCCGGGCCCGCGAGGGCCTGCGC
>JAGRPO010000095.1 GCA_019449455.1 Betaproteobacteria bacterium
CAGGAGGCGCTCGAAGACGGCCATCCCGTAGGTCTTGGCGTTCGAGGCGAGCCGCCGCTCGCCCTGCTGCAGGAGCACCGACCGCACTTCGTTCAGCGACAGCACGGCCAGCGTGGCGAGCGGCACGAAGGCCGAAAGCGCGAAGAGCAGGAACAGGCGCCGCGCCACGCGGCCGGTGACGAGCCTGCCCAGGTGCGCGATCACGGGTCGAAGTCGGCCGCCAGACCGATGAACCGACCGTCGCGCGCCCGCACGACGTCGTCGCGGCTGGCCGGCGGCACCAGCGGGGCGAGCGTCAGGCCGTCCTTGCCCATGCTGTAGAGGTCGAAGTCCGAGTTGAGCGGCGCCAGCTTCTTGTCCTTGCGCGCGATGCCATTGCCCCGGCGCGTCGCGAGGTTGAGGTACTGGTAGGGCCTGCCCCAGGGGTCGAGCTTCCCGCCGAAGCCGATTTCGGCCAGGCTGTCGGGCAGGTTCCGGGCGTCCTCCGCGTGCAGCTTGATCGCCGCCGCCATCGCGCCGATGTCCGTGACCGCCTTGGCCACCAGGGCCTTCTGGCGATAGCGTTCCCAGTATCCCGATCCGACCGCGGCGAGGATGCCGACGATGGCCACCACGATGAGGATCTCGACCATCGTGAAACCCCGCACCCGGGGCGATGTCGGCTTGCGCGCGTTCATGCGGGAATCCTACCCTCCTCGACCGCATGGCAGGCGACCTGCGTGCCGCCGAAGTCCCTGAGCTCCGGCCTCTCCGAGCGGCAGCGGTCGTTGGCGTGCGGGCAGCGCGGATTGAAGGAGCATCCCGGGGGCGGGTCGAGCGGGTTGGGCACCTCGCCGGCGACGGGCGTGCGCGCCCTTCCGCTCATGGTGATGTCGGGGATCGCGCTCTGGAGCATCTGCGTGTAGGGGTGCAGCGGCCTGGCGAAAAGCGTCCTCGTGGGCGCGATCTCGACGATGCGCCCGAGGTACATCACCCCCACGCGGTTCGAGATGTGCGAGACCACGGCCAGGTTGTGCGAGATGAAGAGGTAGGTGAGGCCGTGCTCGCGCTGCAGGTCCTTCATGAGGTTGAGGATCTGGGCCTGCACCGACACGTCCAGGGCGCTCGTGGGCTCGTCGCAGACGAGGAACTCGGGGTTCGACGACAGCGCCCGCGCGATCGAGATGCGCTGGCGCTGGCCGCCGGAGAACTCGTGCGGGAATTTCTCCGCGTCGTTCGGGGAAAGGCGGACGTCCCCGAGCAGCTCGCCCACGCGCCTGCGGATCGCCGCCTCGCCCTGGATGATGCCGTGCTGCCGGATGGGCTCGGCGATGATCCTGCCCACGCGCCAGCGCGGGTTCAGGCTCGCGTACGGGTCCTGGAAGATCATCTGGAAGCGCCGCCGCATGCGCAGCATCTGCGATCGCTTCCCGATGCGCGCCATGTCCGCGCCGTCGAACACCACCGCTCCGCGCGAGGGGGCGTAGAGCCCGCAGATGAGCCTCGCCACGGTCGATTTCCCGCAGCCCGACTCCCCCACGAGCGAGAGCGTCTCGCCGCGGTCGATCGTGAACGACACGCCGTCGACCGCCTTCAGCAGCTGCCGCGGCGCTCCCTCGAGCACGCGGTTGAGCCACGGGCGCGACACGTCGAAGTCGCGCGCGAGGTCGCGGACCTCGAGGAGCACCCGGGATTTCGTCGTGACCTCAGGCATGGGCGAGGGGGGAATCCACCCGGTGCAGCCAGCACGCCGCCCGCGTCGCGCCCGCGTCCATGAGGTCGGGCCGCTCCTCGCGGCAGCGCCCGAAGACCTTCGGGCACCGGGGATTGAACGCGCATCCCTTCGGGATCGAATCGAGCCTCGGCATCGACCCCTCGATCTGGGGCAGCCGGTCGACTTCCTGCCCGATGGCGGGAATCGATCCCATGAGCCCCGCGGTATAGGGGTGCTGCGGGCCGTGGATGACCTCCTGCACGGGGCCGACCTCCACGAGCCGTCCCGCGTACATCACCGCCACGCGGTCCGCCGTCTCCGCGATCACGCCCATGTCGTGGGTCACCAGCATCACCGCGGTGCCGTGCTCGCTGCAGAGCCTCTTGAGCAGCGTGATGATCTGCGCCTGGACCGAGACGTCGAGCGCCGTGGTGGGCTCGTCCGCGATGATGAGGCGGGGGCTGGCGCACAGGGCCAGCGCGATCACCACGCGCTGGCGCATGCCGCCCGAGAACTGGTGCGGATAGTGGTCGATGCGCCGCCCGGCCGCCGGGATGCCCACCTCCTCGAGCAGCGCGACCGCCCGCTCGCGCGCCTGCCGCGAGTCCATCGGCAGGTGCGTCATGATCGTCTCCGTGATCTGCCGCCCGATGGTGTAGAGCGGATTGAGCGAGGTGAGCGGGTCCTGGAAGATGGCGCCGATCTGCCTGCCGCGGATCTTCCTCATCTCCTCGGCCGGCAGGTTGTCGATGCGCCGGCCGTCCAGCAGGACCTCGCCGCCGGCGATGCGCCCCGGGGGCTCCAGAAGCCCGATGATCGCGGTGCCGGTGATGGACTTGCCCGCTCCCGACTCGCCGACGACCCCGAGCACCTCCCCGGGCGCGATCTCGAAGCTCACGTCGTCGATCGCCGTGAGCGTCCCGCGGCGCAGGTTGAACTCCACGCGCAGGTGGCGCACCTCGAGGAGGGGCCGGGGCGCGGACGCCATCAGGCCGCCTTCCCCGCGTCCACGTAGGCGTCCGCCTCGATCTCCACCAGCATGTCCGGGTCCACCAGCGCCTTCACCTCGACCATCGTGGTGGCGGGGCGGATGTCGCCGAAGACCTCGCCGTGCGCCATGCCGACGCTCTCCCACTGCGCGATGTCGGTCACGTAGATGCGGGTGCGCACGACGTTTCGCATCGTGGCGCCGGCCCGCGCCAGGGCGAACGCGATGTTGTTGAGGGCCTGCACCGTCTGCGCGTGGGCGTCGCCCGCGCCGACGAGCCGGCCGTCGGGGCCGGTGGAGGTGGTGCCCGCCACCCAGATGTGGGGACCGCAGCGCACCGCCCGCGAGTAGCCCACCTTCGGCTCCCACGGCGTGCCGCTCGCGAAATTCCGGCGGGTCCGCGCGCTCACTTGGGCTTGGCTCCGACCTTGAACTTCGCCAGGCACTCGCCGATGGTCTCCGAGGATCGGACCACCGGCTGCCAGCGCGGCTGCGTCCCGGCTTCGAGCCTCGCGGCGACGTGGTAGCGCATGCACGGGCTCGCCTGGAGCTCGAACGTCTCCCGCGTGCCGAGGCTCGAACCTTTCCGCGGCGGCAGGTCGACCGTGACCATCCGAGTGCCCGGCGCCACGACGGCGCGGCCTCTCACCGTGCTCTCGCCGTCCACGCGGCTCACGGTCGCCGGCCGCAGCTTCGGGTCGGCCGAGGGCGCGGTGTCGCCGGCGACGACGGCCCAGGGCTGGTCGAAGGGGCCGGCGGTCGCCATTGCCGGCGCGAGCATCAGGAGGGCGGGAACCAGTCGTCTCATGGGCATCTCCACTAGCGCAGCTTCGGGTTGAGGGCGTCGCGCAGCCAGTCGCCGAGCACGTTGATCGCGAGCACGAGCAGGACCAGCGCGAAGCCGGGAAAGACCGTGATCCACCATTCCCCGGAGAAGAGGAAATCGTTGCCCACGCGGATGAGCGTGCCGAGCGACGGCTGCGTGGGCGGCACGCCCACGCCGAGGAACGACAGCGAGGACTCGGTGATGATCGCGGCGCCGACCTGGAGCGTGGCGAGCACGAGCACCGGCCCCAGGACGTTCGGCAGGACGTGGGAGAACATGATCGCCACCGGATGCCGGCCGATGACGCGCGCGGCCTGCACGTATTCCTTGTTGCGCTCCACGAGCGTGGAGCCGCGCACCGTCCGCGCGTAGCCCACCCAGCCGGAGGCGGCGATGGCGAGGATGAGGACGTAGACCACGACTTCGTCGTGCGAGCCCTTGGGCAGGACCGCCCGGGCCACGCCGTCGATCAGCAGCGCGATGAGGATCGCGGGGAAGGAGAGCTGGATGTCGGCCACGCGCATGATGAAGGCGTCGATCCTGCCGCCGGCGTAGCCGCTCACGAGCCCGAGCGTCACGCCGACGATCATGGCGAGGATCGTGGCGAGAAGGCCCACGACGAGGGACATCCGGGACCCGTAGATGATCGTCGACAGGACGTCGCGCCCCTGGTCGTCGGTGCCGAGGAGGTAGGCGGGGTTGCCGCGCTCGGTCCACGAGGGCGGCGTGAAGGCGTCGAGCAGGTTGAGCGTCCTCAGGTCGAAGGGATTGTGCGGGGCGACCCAGGGCGCGAAGGTCGCGGCCAGGATGCAGGCGACGGTGAGCACGGCCGCGATCACGACCACGGGCGAGCCCTTGAAGCTGTGGAAGATGTCGCTGTCGAAGAAGCGGTGGAGGGCGCCCCCCGCGTTGCCGCCTGCCTGTTCCCCGGCCACGTCAGTGCCCCCCCGCGCCGCCGCGGTCGAGGCGAAGCCTCGGGTCGACCACGTAGTAGAGGATGTCCACCACGAGGTTGATCACCACGAAGATGAGGCCGATGAGGCAGAGGTAGGCCGCCATCACGGGGATGTCGGCGAACTGCACGGCCTGGATGAAGAGCAGCCCCATCCCGGGCCACTGGAACACCGTCTCCGTGATGATGGCGAAGGCGATGATGCCGCCCAGCTGCAGGCCGGTGATCGTGATCACCGGCACCAGCGTGTTCTTGAGCGCGTGCCCGAAGTTCACGGCGTTGTCGGTGAGGCCCCGGGCACGGGCGAACTTGATGTAGTCCGTGCGCAGCACCTCGAGCATCTCCGAGCGCACCAGGCGCATGACGAGGGTGAGCGGAAAGAACGCGAGGGTGACGGACGGCAGGATCAGCGCCCTGAGTCCCGAGGTCGTGAGCAGCCCCGTGGACCACGGCCCCACCATGACCGTGTCGCCGCGGCCGAACGAGGGGAGCACGCCCAGCCACACGGCGAAGATGAGGATGAGGAAGATGCCGATGAGGAAATTGGGCAGGGAGACGCCGATGAGCGAGGTGGTGAGGATCGCGCGCGAGGTCCAGCTGTCGCGCTTGAGCGCCGTGAACACGCCCAGCGGGATGCCGACGAAGAGCCCGAGGACGGCGGCGGCGATGGCGAGCTCGAGCGTGGCGGGCAGGCGCTCGACGAGGAGCGTCGAGACGGGGCGGCCCAGCCGCAGCGAGATGCCGAAGTTGCCCTGCGTCGCGTTGGCGACGAACGTCGCGAACTGCACGTGGAAGGGCTTGTCGAGCCCCAGCGACACGCGCATCTCCTGCCGGTCGGCCTGCGTGGCTTCCGGGGGCAGCATGAGGGACACCGGGTCGCCGACGAAGTTGAAGAGGGAGAAGGCGATGAAACCCACCACCAGCATCACGAAGACGCCCTGCAGCAGGCGGCGGACGACGAAGGCGATCAATCCATCCTCGCGCGGTAGAAGTACAGGGTGTTCACCGGCGAGACCGTCGCCGACACCTTCTTCCTCATGGCCCACGGGATGAGGGGCTGGTGGATGGTGACGAGCGGCAGCTCCCGGGCCGCGACGAGCAGCGCGTCCCGCGCGTAGGCATCGCGCCTGGCCATGTCGCGCTCGACCCGCATCCTGCCCACGAGCTCGTCCACGCGGGCATTCGACCAGCGCCCGAGGTTGAAGTCGCCTTCGCCGGCCTTGCCCGGCGTGTGGAGAAGCGCCTGCATCGTGTAGAGGGCGTCGGCCGTGACGCCGGCCCCCCACGAGAGCACGTAGAAGCTGGTGTCGTGCTTCTCGATCTTCGGGAAGTAGCTCGCCTGGGGCACGATGTTGGTCCGGACCCTGATGCCGACCTGCGAGAGCATCGCCGCGACCGCCTGGGCGATGTCGGCCGCGGGCTGGACGTTCCCGGCGTCGAGCGTGACCTCGAACCCGCCGGCGTATCCCGCTTCGGCGAGCAGCTTCCTCGCCTTCTCGCGGTCGTAGGGAAGGCGGCGGTCGGCGTCGGCGGAATAGCCCTGCACGCCGGGCACCAGGATCGAGCCGACCGGCTTCGAGAAGCCGCGCATCACCTTCGCGCGGATCGCCTCGGCGTCGATGGCGTGGGCCACGGCCTGGCGCACGCGCAGGTCCTTGAAGGGGTTCTTCCCGTTCGCCTTCCCGTGCAGCAGGTCGTCGCGGAAGACGTCGAAGGCGACGTACTGCACGCGCAGCTCGCCGCCCTCGATCACCCTGATGCCGGGATCGGCGCGCAGCCGCGCCACGTCCTGGGTGGGCGGGTCGATCAGGAAGTCCACCTCCCCGGAGAGCAGCGCCGCGACCCGCGTGGCGTTGGACTTGATGGGGAGCATCACCACTTCCGAGAGGTTCCCCTCGTCCATGCCCGCGCGGCGCCCCCACCAGTCCTTGTGCGCGGCGAGCACCGTGCGCACGTCCGGCTGGCGCTCCGTGACCATGAAGGCGCCGGTGCCGTTGGCGTGGCGGGAGGCGAACGTGTCTTCCCTGGCCTTGTAGTCCTGCGGCGCCGCGGCGCCGTTCTTCACGGCCCACGCCTTGTTCATGATGCGGAACTGCGTGAGGTGCGCGAGGAGCGCCGGGTTCGCCTCGCGCATCGCGAAGTCCACGGTGAGCGCGTCCACCTTGACGGCCCTCTCCACGCCCTGCAGCGCCACGCGCATCTGCGACAGCGGCGAGAGCGCGCGCTCGGCGGAGAACACCACGTCGTCGGCCGTGAGGGTCGCGCCGTCGTGGAATCTCACGCCCTCGCGCAGCTTGAACCTCCAGGTCCTGCCGTCGGGCTGCGACCAGGAGGTGGCGAGCCACGGGATCACCTTCCACGCCTTGTCGCGCCACACCAGCGCCTCGTAGACGTTCGCGGTCACGCGCGACGAGGAAAGCAGGTTCGCGGCGTGCGGATCGAGCGTCTGCGGGTCGTCCTGGCTCGCGTAGCGCAGGACCTTGCGTGCCTCCCCGGCGGCCTGCGGGGCCGCGCCCGCGGCGAGGGCGGGCAGGCACGCGAGGATGGCGAGGGCGAGTGCGCGGACGGGTTGCATGGGGGGGAGCATAACGCAGCGGGCCGCGCGCGATGCGGGGCCCGCGCGGGAGTTCGCGCGCCTAGCGCCTCAGTTGACCTTCACCCACCTGGCCACCAGGCGATTGTCGGCGCGGTGCACGACGCTCACGTTCGCGCGCATGGCCCACGGGATCACCTGGTGGTGGAGCGGGACATGGCCCACGTCGGCCTTGTGGATCGCGAGCGCCTCCCGGGTGAGCGCCTTCCTCTTCGCCGGGTCGGTCTCGGTCTTGAGCGCGTCGATGGCGGCGTCGACCTTCGGGTTGGAGTACTTGCCGAGGTTGAAGTTGCCGTCGCCGCCCTGGCCCACGGTGCGCAGCAGGCTCTGCAGGGCGTAGAGCGAGTCGAAGGTCGGCACGCCCCAGCCCAGCATGTAGAAGCTGGTGTCGAACTTCTGGATCTTGGCGAAGTAGGTGGCGCGCGGCATGGCGTTCAGGCGCACCTTGACGTTGACCTGCGCGAGCATCGCGGCCGTGGCCTGGCAGAGCTTCTCGTCGTTGATGTAGCGGTTGTTGGGGCAGTCGAGCGTGACCTCGAAGCCCTGCGGGTAGCCGGCCTCGGCGAGCAGCTTCCTCGCGCGCTCGCGGTCGGGCTTCGTCACCGCGTCGAGCGCCCTGTCGTAGCCGTCGACCTGCGGGGCGAACATCACGGCGGTGGGCGTCGAGAGCCCGCGCATCACCTGGGTCTTGAGCGCGTTCACGTCGATGGCGAGCTGGAAGGCCTGGCGCACGCGCTGGTCCCTGAACGGGTTCTTCCCCTTCACCGAGGCGTATTGCAGCTCGTCCCTCCACTGGTCGAAGCCGAAGAAGATGGTGCGGTTCTCGTTGCCCTCGACCACCTTGACCTTCGGGTCCTTCTTCAGGCGCGGGATGTCCTGCGGGGGCGGGTCGAGGACGAAGTCCACCTCGCCGGACAGGAGGGCCGCGAGCCGCGTGCCGTCCTGCTTGATGGGCTGGTAGACGATCTCGTTCACGTTGCCTTCCATCTTCCCCCACCAGTTGCTGTTGAGGACGAGCACCGTCTTCACGTCGGCCTCGCGGCTCTTCAGCACGAAGGGGCCGGTGCCGTTGGCGTTGCGGGAGGCGTAGGTCTCCTCCTTGTTCTTGTAGTCCTGCGGCTTCAGCACGTTGTGCCTGGCCGCCCACGCCTTGCTCATCATGCGCACTTCCGTGAGCTGCGCCAGGAGGACCGGGTTCGGGCCGCGGGTGGCGATCTCGACGGTCTGCTCGTCGACCTTCCTCGCGCCGGTGATGCCCTGCATGTAGGGCGAGAAGTTGGAGGTGGGGGCGAGCGCGCGCTCGATGGAGAACACCGCGTCGTCGGCGGTGAAGGGCGTGCCGTCGTGGAACCTGACTCCCGGGCGCAGCTTGAACTGGGTGGCCGCCGGGCTCACTGCCTTCCACGACGTGGCGAGGCACGGCTCGATCTTCAGGTCCTTGCCGCGCGTGACGAGCGGCTCGTAGATGTGGTCCGAGACGGCGTTGTTGAGGCCCTCGTTCTGCGCGTGCGGGTCCATCGTGAGGATGTCTCCCTGGCTGGACCAGCGCAGGGTCTTGGCATCGGCGGCGGCGCCGAAGGCGAGTGCCGCGGCGAGCGTGGCAGCGCGGAGGACGATGGTGGCGGACATGGTGGAGGTCTCCCGGGATTGTGGATCGCGCGGTGGTGGCGATGGCGCGGTGTCTTGACGCGCCACGCCAGAAAAATCAACGGCTTGGCGTTGCCATGCGGTGGCGGCGATGATGCCGCAAGGCCCCCACTGCGTCAACGCGCGGCGCCGGATTGCGCTCGTCGATGAACGCCGCGGTAATCTGGCGCCGCTCCGCCCGCATAAAGTAACCTGACCCGGTCCGGCCACCATCGTGAAAGGCAACGCCATGAACTCCACTTTCGTCCTCGCCGCCGCCGCGCTGGCCCTCGCCGCCTGCGGCAAGGAGGAGGCCGCGAAGCCGGTCGATCCGGCGACGAAGGTGGAGCGGGCCGCCCGGCAGATGGGCGAGGCCGCCCGCCAGGGCGACGCGCAGCAGGTCGGCGAGGCGATGAAGCGGATGGGCGAGGCGCTCACCAGCTCGGTCAAGGTGGAGCCGGTGGACTTCCGCACGATCAAGGAACTGCTTCCCGAGTCGATCGCGGGCCTGAAGCGGACGGGCTCGGAAGGCTCGCGCACCAACGTCCTGGGCATCGCCTCCTCCCGGGCCGAGGCGACGTACGAGGACGGCAAGGGCGCGCGCGTCGTGCTCGAGGTGACCGACGTCGGCACGTTCTCCGGGGTGACCGCGATGGCCTTCGCGTGGGTGAACGTCGAGATCGACAAGGAAGGCGACTCGGGCTACGAGCGCACCACCACCGTGAGCGGGCGCAAGGCGTACGAGCGCTACCACAGGGCCACGCGCACGGGCGAGCTCGACGTGGTGGTGGCGGGGCGCTTCATCGTCGGCCTCAAGGCCACGGGCGTTGACATGAAGGCCTTCCGGGAGATCGTGGCGAAGCTGGACCTCGCGAAATTCGAGGCGCTCAAGTCGCAGGGCCTGCCGCCCGCCGCGCCCACCGCGGCGAAGTGATCCGCCGATGACCGGACCCCGGCCCCAGCCGCTCGTCTCCCCGCAGGGCGCCCCGTACGAATTGCGCGGGGTGCCGGCCTTCTCGCCCTTCGCGTGGCTGGTGCGCGGCTGGGACGACTTCCGGGCGGCGCCGCTCGCGAGCGGGTTCTACGGGGCGGCGTTCGCCGCCATGGGCTGGGCGCTCGCGGCCCTCTACGACTTCGCCTACCAGTACGTCTCGACGCTGGCGGGCGCGTTCCTCCTCGCCGCGCCCTTCCTGGCCACGGGCCTCTACGCCCTGTCGCGCGACCGCGAGGCGGGGCGCAAGCCGCGGCTTGCGCCCTCGCTCACGGCATGGCGCGAGAACCCGGGCGGCCTCGGGGTCTACGTGCTCGTGGTCACGGTGATCTTCCTCGTGTGGGCGCGCGCTTCCCTCGTCGCCTTCGCGCTCTTCAGCACCGGGACGATGCCGGACCTGAAGAACTTCCTCGCCAGGGCGTTCTCGCTCGGCAACGTCGAGTTCGTCCTCGTCTACTTCGCCGCGGGGGCGATGTTCGCCACGCTCGTCTTCGCGGTGAGCGTGGTGTCTGTTCCGATGATGCTCGACCGCGGCAACGACGCGGTGAGCGCGGCGATCATCTCGGTGCAGGTGCTCGCGAAGAACCCGGGGACGATGGCGGTCTGGGCGGCGCTGATCGTCCTGCTCACGGGCATCGGGCTGGCCACCGCCTTCATCGGCCTCGTGCTCACCATGCCCGTCATCGGGCACGCGACCTGGCATGCCTACCGCGACTGCGTCGCGTGGGGCGAGGATCCCGCGGGTTCCCGCTAGCCCGCCGGCCGCGCGATCGGCATCACGGTCGTCTCCTTCACCGCCTCGAGGGCGAAGCTCGACTTCACGTCGATGACGCCGGGATGCTTGAGCAGCGAATCCATCACGAATCGCGAGAAGTGGGCGAGGTCCTCCACGTGCACGCGCAGCAGGTAGTCCATGTCGCCGGTGGTCGCGTGGCAGGCGGCGACCTCGGGCCACTCGCGGCAGGCGCGCGCGAAGGCGTCGGTGGGCATGCGGCCGCGCTTCTCGAGCTTCACGGTCACGAACGCGAGCAGCCCGAGGCCGATCATGGCGGGGTCGAGGAGGGCCACGTAGCCGCGGATCACGCCCGCCTCCTCCAGCGCGCGCACGCGCCGCAGGCAGGCGCTGGGCGACAGCGCCACGCGCCCGGCGAGCTCCAGGTTGGTGATGCGCCCGTCCTTCTGCAGCAGGTCGAGGAGCTTGCGGTCGGTCTTGCCCAGGGTGGTGGCGGCCATTTCGTTCTCGAAGGCGACAGTTGACGCAATATTATTGCGCAGTCTCGCGTAACAGCCGGCGCATTTGCAATCCCGTTGCGCAGGGCGCGGCGTACAATTCGCCGCTTGCGCCGCCCGCCCGAGGAGACACGCCATGACCGAGCCCGACCGCGCCGACAATCCCATGGGCACCGACGGCTTCGAGTTCGTCGAGTACACCGCGCCCGACCCGCGGCTGCTGGGCGCCCTCTTCGAGCAGCTCGGCTTCACGCTCGTGGCGAGGCACCGGTCCAAGGACGTGGTGCTCTACCGGCAGGGCGGGGTCAACTTCATCGTGAACCGCGAGCCCGACAGCTTCGCGCAGTCCTTCGCGCGCGTGCACGGGCCGTCGGCGTGCGCCTTCGCGATCCGCGTGCGCGATGCCGCAAAGGCGTGGCAGCGCGCGCTGGACCTGGGGGCGAAGCCCCACCACGGCCCGGTGGGTCCCATGGAGCTCAACATCCCGGCGATCCAGGGCATCGGCGGCAGCCTGATCTACCTCGTCGACCGCTATCCCGAAAGCGGCGGCCGGGGACGCGTCCCGGGAGGCGGGCCGTCGATCTACGACGTGGACTTCGTGCCCGTGGAGGGTGCCGCGCAGCAGCCGGCGGGGGCGGGGCTCCTGGAGGTCGACCACCTCACGCACAACGTCTATGCCGGGCGCATGGACGTGTGGGCGCAGTTCTACGAGAAGCTCTTCGGCTTCCGCGAGATCCGCTACTTCGACATCCGGGGCAGGAAGACGGGGCTCACCTCGCGCGCGCTCGTGAGCCCCTGCGGCAGGATCCGCATCCCGATCAACGAGCCCAGCGACCGCAAGAGCCAGATCCAGGAATACCTCGACGCCTACCACGGGGAGGGGATCCAGCACATCGCGCTC
>JAGRPO010000016.1 GCA_019449455.1 Betaproteobacteria bacterium
AGTCCCGCATCACCTCCGCCACCCGCAATCGATAGTCCGCGAAGATGCGCTCGCGGCCGAGCTTCTGGATGGCGCGGTGCTCCGGCATGTTGCGCCACGCGGCGACGGCCGCCTCGTCGCGCCAGAACGAGAGCGACAGGAGCTTGCCCGGTTGCGTGAGGCTCTCGAAGCGCTCGATGGATACGAAACCGTCGAGTTCCGCGAGCAGCGGCCGCAATTTCGCGGCGGCGTCGAGATAGGCCCCGGTTCGATCGGGCAAGGGCATTGCTTCGAATATCACGGCAATCATCTCGATGGCTCCTCGGGTTGGCGGCGACAAGTGGATGGAACAGTCTCCAGGAAGCTTCGCTCCTCCCGCAAGACGAGGCGGCGCTCCTGCGCGAACGCAAAGTTGGCCCGGCCCTCGCGATCGGCCTTCAGCCTGGCGCGGTAGGCTTCATAGGCGGCGAGGCTCTCGAATGCGATGAGGCCCCAGGCGATGTCGTTCGTGCCCTCGTGCGGCAGGAAGTAGCCGACGAGGTCGCCGCCGCAGCGCGGGATGATGCGGCCCCAGTTGTCGGAGTAGTCGCGGAAGGCCTCGCGCTGGAACGGGTCGATCTGGTAGCGGATGAAGCAGGTGATCGCCATGTCGGGTCGTCTCGAACGGGGAACGGGCAGGATAGCCGGTTGTCGCACTGACATGGTTCGTCTAACATCGAACCATGAGAGACGGCCCCCACATCGCCGGCATCGCATCCCTCATCGGCGACCCGGCCCGTTCGGAGGTGCTGTGCGCGCTGATGGCCGACCGCGCGCTCACCGCGACGGAGCTTGCCGCCATCGCCGGCGTCACCAAGCAGACGATCAGCGCGCACATGGCGAAGCTGGTCGAGGCCGGGCTCGTCGCCGTCGAGAGCCAGGGGCGGCATCGCTACTTCCGCCTCGCCGCGCCCGACGTCGCGCAGCTTCTCGAGTCGCTCATGGGCGTGGCCTTCCGCACGGGCGCGGTGCGGCTGCGGTCGAGCCCACGGGAGCCGGCGCTGCGCAAGGCGCGCGTCTGCTACGACCACCTCGCGGGGGAGGTCGGCGTTTCGATCTACGAGCGGCTGGTGAAGCGCAAGGCGCTCGCTTCGGACGGCGCGGCACTCTCGCTGACGCCCGCGGGCCGGCGGCTGTTCGCCGCGCTGGATATCGATGCCGAATCGCTCGCCCGGCAGCGCCGCGCCTTTTGCAAGCCTTGCCTCGACTGGAGCGAGCGGCGGCATCACCTCGCCGGCTCTCTCGGCAACGCGCTCTTCGCCGCTTTCCAGAAGCGCGGGTGGGCGCGGCGGGATCGGGAGTCGCGGGTGGTGAAGGTCTCGGCGGAGGGCGAGCGCGCGATCGACGCCTGGCTGCGCGCCTAGGGCGCGGGGGAGATCCCCTCCATCCGCGTGAATGCCTCCACGCGCTTCGCCCGCAGCGTGCCCGGCAGGTACTTCTCGAGCCAGGCGTCGGTCTCCTTGAGGAAGAGGCTCTCCTGGTCGTTCGCCGCCGCGTTCCCCGACTGCATGACCTCGGTCACCGAGCGGAAGTAGTAGTGGTTGAAGAGGCGGTTGAACTCGGTGAAGTAGATATCGGCCACGCGCTGGTCCCCGCGGATGAGGACCATGTTCTCGTCGTTCTCGTTGGTCGAGGGCTCGCTGAAATTGGCGGAGCCCGTGACGACCAAGGGATCGGCGCCCAGGGGATCGCGCAGCAGGAACTTCGAGTGGATGAAGGCCACGTGCTCGTTGAGCTTCAGCGCTCGCGTGCTCGTCTCCCGCGCCCACTGGTGCATGGGCTCCTTCAGGTACGAGCCCCAGGCCTTGTAGACGTTGTTCTTCGCGTTGATGGCGATGAACGGCTGCTTGCTGTTCTTGTTCGGGGCGTCCTTCTTTTCCAGCAGCATGAAGGTGAGCGGGCTCCGGGACGTATGGTCCTTGAGGACCGCCTTGAACTGCTTGCCGATCCCGAAGGCGAGCGTGATGCAGGCGAGATGCCCGGCGCCATCGACGAGGTCCGCGTACATCTCGAGGACTGCGAGCCCCTTGCGCGGGCTGAACACCGCAGTGATGCCGTCGGGGATCTCGTCGAGGGACGTGGGAGCGTCGAGGAGTTCCTCCACGCCCTCCCGCAGGTCGGCGTTTTCCTTTCGCACCGTCGAGGCATCGTCGCCCTCGTGCGAACCCGGATCGCCGGCGAGCAGCTTCCAGTACTCGTGGAATTTCCCGGCCGTGGCGCCGTCACGTATCCAGTGCCCCACGTTGGTCTGGCCGAAGATGCCGCCGGAGGAGATGTTCGTGGAGCCCGTCCAGACCTCGGCGGGAGTCTCCGCCGCGCCCTTGAGCAGCACCATGAACTTGTTGTGCTGGATGACGCCGGTGCGGGCC
>JAGRPO010000096.1 GCA_019449455.1 Betaproteobacteria bacterium
GGCGTACTCCACGATCAACTTCAAGGACGCGCTCGCCATCACCGGGCGGGGCGCCATCGCGCGCAAGTGGCCCATGGTGCCGGGCATCGACCTCGCCGGGACGGTGGAGGCGAGCCGCTCCCCGGACTGGAAGCCGGGCGATGCCGTCGTCGTCACCGGATGGGGCCTGGGCGAAACTCACTGGGGCGGGCTCTCGCAGCTGGCCCGCCTCGATTCGCGCTGGTTGCTCGCGCTGCCGCCGCCGTTCGACTTGCGCCAGGCGATGGCCATCGGAACGGCGGGATTCACGGCGGCGCTTTGCGCGCGCGCGCTCGAGCGCCACGGCCTGAAGCCCGGCGACGGGGAAGTGCTTGTCACCGGCGCCGCGGGCGGCGTGGGCTCGATCGCCGTGGCGATCCTCGCGGGCATGAGGCACGCGGTGGTGGCTTCCACGGGACGGCCGGCAGAGGCCGATTACCTGAAGGGGCTGGGGGCGTCGCGGATCATCGACCGCGCGGAGCTTTCGAGCCCCGGCAAGCCGCTGCAGAGCGAGCGGTGGGCGGGCGTGGTGGACACGGTGGGCAGCCACACGCTCGCCAACGCGTGCGCCTCGACGCGCTGGAACGGGGCGGTGGCCGCCTGCGGCCTCGCCCAGGGCGCGGATTTTCCATCCACGGTGATGCCCTTCATCCTGCGCGCGGTGACGCTCTACGGCATCAACAGCGTCCTCGTGTCGGACGAGGAGCGCCGCAAGGCCTGGGACCTCATCGCCCGCCATGTCGATGCGGTGAAGCTCGAGCGAATGACCGCCACGATCGGCCTGTCCGAGGCCATCGCCTTCGCGCCTTCCGTCCTCGAGGGCCGGGTGCGCGGGCGCACGGTCGTCGACGTGAACCGCTGAAGGCCGCGATGGGTCCGCGGCGAATCGTCTGCCTGACCGAAGAACCCACGGAGGTCCTCTATGCGCTCGGCGAGCAGGACCGCATCGTGGGCATCTCGGGGTTCACCGTCCGGCCCGCCAAGGCCCGCCGTGAAAAGCCGAAGGTCTCCGCGTTCACGAGCGCGAAGGTGGACGAGATCGTGCGCCTGGACCCCGACCTCGTGATCGGCTTCTCCGACATGCAGGCCGACATCGCCCAGGCGCTGGTGAAGCGCGGCATCGAGGTGTGGATCGCCAACCATCGCGGCGTGGGCGGAATCATCGACTACGTCCGCCGGCTGGGCGCGCTGGTGGGCGCCGCCGAGCGGGCGGAGCGTTACGCCACGCACCTCGAGGACCACGTGGATCGCGTGTCGAAGGCCGCGCGGGCCATGGCGCGGCATCCGTCGGTCTACTTCGAGGAGTGGGACGACCCGCAGATCAGCGCCATCGGCTGGGTGAGCGAGTTGATCGCGATCGCGGGCGGACACGACATCTTTCCCGAGAAGGCCGCCTGCGCGCTCGGCCGCGACCGCATCGTCGCCGACCCCGGGGAAGTCGTCCGCCGCGCGCCCGACATCATCGTGGGCTCGTGGTGCGGGAAGAAGTTCCGCCCCGAGCGCGTGGCGGCGCGCCCCGGCTGGAGCGCGATCCCTGCCGTGCGGGATGGCGAGCTGCACGAGGTGAAGTCCCCGCTCATCCTGCAACCGGGCCCGGCGGCGCTCACCGACGGAC
Organism: Betaproteobacteria bacterium; assembly: GCA_019449455.1. Taxonomy (GTDB): domain Bacteria; phylum Pseudomonadota; class Gammaproteobacteria; order Burkholderiales; family Usitatibacteraceae; genus FEB-7. The sequence goes on from JAGRPO010000096.1 coordinate 1,634, forward strand.
TCGACGCGTTGCATCGCATCTTCGGGCGCTGGGCCCTGCGCGGGACGAGCCCGGCTTCGGCGGCCGCATGAGCGACATGATTCCCTCGCCCTGCATCAAGGTGTGCACCCTCGACCCTTCCGGGCGGGTGTGCATCGGATGCCTGCGCACCACGGACGAGATCGCGATGTGGGCGGCCTTCAGCGATGCCAGGCGCGCGCAGGTGATCGCCGCGCTGCCCGAACGCCACCGGCTCCTCGGGGGCCACGACACCACGCTCGAGCCGCGGCAATGCTCCCTGTGCGGCACGCCGTTCGGGTGCGGCGCGAGCGGGCCGGACAACGCCTGCTGGTGCACGCGTTATCCCACCGTGGCGCCGGTTGCCGGCTCCACCTGCCTGTGCCCGGCCTGCCTCGCCGCGGCCGCGACCTGAGGAAGACCATGGGACACCGACTCTCGAAGATCTACACGCGCACCGGCGACGACGGCACGACGGGGCTGGGCGATGGCACGCGTACTTCCAAGGATGGCCTTCGCATCGAGGCGCTTGGTGCCGTGGACGAGCTCAACTGCGCGATCGGCCGCGTCCTCGCCGCGGAGGTTCCAGCGCAAGTGCGCCAGTGCCTCGACCGCGCGCAGCACGATCTCTTCGAGGTGGGGGCGGAAATCTCCCTCCCCGGGCAGGTGCGCATCAAGGAGGAGCACGTCGCGCGCCTGGAAAAGGAGCTGGACGCCTTCAACGAGAACCTGCCGCCGCTCAAGGAGTTCATCCTGCCGGGCGGTACCGCGGCTGCCGCCGATGCCCACTTCGCGCGCGCGGTCTGTCGGAGGGCGGAGCGGATTCTCGTGGCGCTGGGCAAGCACGAGGAGATGGCGGACGATTCGCGGCGCTACGTGAACCGGCTCTCGGATCTTCTCTTCGTCCTGACGCGGATCCTCAATCGCGCGGGCGGGCGCGAGGACGTTTACTGGCGGCCGGCGAAGCCGGGCGGCTAGTTTCGGCCTGCCGCAAATTGCCCTGTCGATTCTCGGCGGGGCGCAATTGACGGAATAACGTTGCTGGCCTGGCGCTCGCGCGGGGCGTGCCGTGTTTGCCATTTCCGTCAATGGGAGAGCGACGAAAATGACAACGAGGATCAGGCACTTGCGGTTGACCGTCTAACGTTACACGGACAGAATGCCGAGAATATTTGTTAGTTTTGAAACCTACTTATCGTTAGCTGTCATGACTTGGCGAATCAAGGCTTTCTTCTTGCTCCTGGCGTGCGGCGTTATATCGACCGCTGGCGCTTGGGAGTATCGTTTCGACGAGTTAACGCTAAACCTTCCCGAGGGCATCCAAGGCCCAATCAGCATTTCGCCGGCGCCAGGCTTCGAAACGACCGTTTTCCCGGGTGAGGGATGGCCTGAAACTCCAGCCAACGTGCTACAGCTGATTCGGTACGAACTGGGCGTCAAGCCCGCTAATGCTGTTGGAGCCGCATCACGCCATCTATTGGACTTGTTGGGCGCGGTGGAGCGTCATCGATCAGCGTATTCACAAACTCCAGTCGAGACTGTTCGTTTGGGATCCGTGTCCGGCGTTCGCGCGAAATGGAAGGGCACCCTCAAGGGAATGGTTATGAACGGTGCAATGTATTGCGCTCTCGTTGGTACTCGTGTGCTGTGCTTTCACGCATTCGGACCTGGAGAAACTCCGGACGAGGAGCTCAAGCGGCTGATTGGTGCTGTGGAAGGAACACGCGGACATGACAGCTAACAACACGTTGGAACGGACCGTGAGTCATCGTGGCCGCACCGTGCGCGCGTTTGCAGTTGATGCGCGGGCCGGTGTGGAAGGCCGGTCGTGGCCGGCCGTTCAAAGGAATCGTTAGCTGTCATTGCGGCGTCGTGCCATGAATCCAAAGTATCGCTCACCGTTTCTGGCTCGTCTCTTTGACCTCAGCATTGGTTCCACAACTTCGGGAATAATTGTCGCCGTTTTTGGTATTGGGACACGAATTTGGTCCACCGCTCTTCTTGTTGGGGTCGCACTCATAGTATTTGGATTTGTCCTAGAGCGCGGCCTGACCTATTGGGAAGATAAGCGAGAGTCGAAGAAAAATGACAGCTAACAACGCGTTCGAGCCGACCGCTTCGCGGGTCGGCTTAATTCAGGCGTTAGGCCTCGGAGCATGAACCGTCTCGTCGAAATCCGCAC
>JAGRPO010000097.1 GCA_019449455.1 Betaproteobacteria bacterium
CGACGCGCTCGACGACGACATCGGCGACGACCTGCTGCGGCTCGTCTTCACCGCCTGCCACCCCGTGCTCTCCTTCGACGCCCGCGTGGCGCTCACGCTCAGGCTCGTCGGCGGGCTGTCGACCGCGGAGATCGCGCGCGCGTTTCTCGTCCCGGAGCCCACCATCGCGCAGCGCCTCGTGCGCGCCAAGCGCTCGCTCGCGGAAGCGCGCGTGCCCTTCGAGGTGCCGCGCGGCGCGGAGCTGGAGGCGCGCCTCGCCGCGGTGCTCGACGTGATCTACCTCGTCTTCAACGAGGGGTTCGCGGCGACGGCGGGCGAGGACTGGATGCGACCGGCGCTCTGCGAGGAAGCCCTGCGCCTGGGAAGGATTCTCGTGGGGCTTGCGCCCGACGAGCCCGAGGTGCACGGGCTGGCCGCGCTCATGGAGATCCAGGCCTCGCGTTTCCGCGCCCGGGTGGGGGCGGACGGCGAGCCCGTGCTCCTCATGGACCAGGACCGCTCGCGCTGGGACCCGCTCCTCATCCGGCGCGGGCTCGCGGCCCTCGAGCGCGCAGAGGCGCTGGGCGGCGCGCTCGGCCCGTTCGCGCTGCAGGCGGCCATCGCGGCCTGCCACGCGCGGGCGAGGACGGCATCGGACACGGATTGGCCGCGCATCGTGGCGCTCTACGACGCGCTCGCCCAGCTCATGCCCTCGCCCGTGGTCGAGCTCAATCGCGCGGTGGCGGTAGGCATGGCGTTCGGGCCGGCCGCGGGGCTGGAAGCGGTCGACGCGCTGGTGGAGGAGCCGGCGCTGAAGGGCTACCATCTGCTGCCGAGCGTTCGCGCCGACCTGCTGGCGAAACTGGGAAGGCGCGACGAGGCGGCGGACGAATGGGAACGGGCGGCCGCGCTCACGCGCAATGTCCGGGAGAGATCCCTGCTCCTCGCCCGCGCCGACAGCCTTCGCGAACCGCCGTCCCGCTGTTTCGCCAGGTCGGAGTCCTGAACCGATGACGATGCGATGCCTGCTGGCGGTCCTCGCGCTCTTCGCGGGCATCGGGTGCGCGGCCGTGGCGCCCTCGCCGCCGCCCGGCGACGCAGCCCTGCCCGCCAGCGCGGATGCGATGGAAATCGCCGCGCTCGAGAGAGCCTTCTGGACCTGCGATTACGTGGGCACGACGCACGGCGTGCTCGCCGCGCCCATGGCGGCCTGCAAGCACGCCACCGACGAGCTCAAGGCGAGGAAGTTCGGCGGCAGTTTCCCGGCGCTGATGGCCTGGTGGCGGGAGAACAAGGCCGTCGAGCACGAGCGGCTGGAGCGAAATGGCGGGGTCATCCGGCACCCGGGGTCGATCTAGATCCTGCCGCGACCGCCGCCCGCGCGCCGGCGCCCACCCGTTGCGCTAGACTGGAAACACAACCAGACAGCGAATACGGAAGGCGCACGTGACAAAGGCCGTCGAGCGCTGGGAACTCGGCCTGGAACAACCCGGCAGCGCCGACCCCTCGGACCTGAGGGACGCCATCGCGTTCGCCGCGGTCATCGTCGCCGCAACGGTCGTCGTGGTGTCCTACGGGCGCATACCGCTCGCGCAGCTTCCCCACTTCGCCACGTTCCAGTCCGCCTTCGTCCTCGTCGTCGACGTCATCACGGGGTGGATGCTGCTCGGGCAGTTCCGCTACCTGCGCCGCCCGCTCTTCGCCATCCTCGGCGCCGCCTACCTGTTCAGCGGGCTCGTGCTGCTGCCGTTCCTGTTTTCCTTCCCCGGCGCGCTGAAATCGGCCGGCAGCGTGGTCGGCGGCCCGCAAAGCTCGGCCTGGGTGTGGCACCTCTGGCACATCCTCTTTCCCGCGCTCATCGCCCTGGCGCTGGCCGTCGACGCACGGCAACCGGAGGCGCGGGTCGCAGCCGGCCGCGTGAGGCTCGCCACGATCGCCGCGATCGGGGCCGCGGTGGCGCTTTCGCTCCTCGTCTCGGTGGCGGCCATCGCGTGGCACGACGCCCTTCCGCCGCTCATCTTCGGAACGCCCGGCGGGCCGACCGCGGCGTTCTTCGTGGTGGGCATCACCGCCGCGGTCGTGACGGCGGTACCCGTGGCGATGGCCGGAGTCCGCGGCTGGCGAACGCGGACGCTGCTCCACATGTGGCTCGCAGTGGCGCTGCTCGCCATGCTCGCGGACGTCGCGGGAAGCCTCGCCTCGCGGGAGCGCTACACGGTGGGGTGGTATTTCGGCCGCGTCGAGTCGATGGTCGCCGCGAGCGTCCTGCTCGCGGTGTTCGTGGCCCGGATCAATCGCCTCTACCGGCACCTGGCCGCGGTCATGCACGACCTCTCCGGCGCGCACTCGCGCCTGATCGCCGTCGTGGCCGAGAAGGACGCGCTGGTCGAGAGCCTGCGGCAGAGCGAGGAGCACGTGCGCCACATGGCCTACTTCGACGCGCTGACCGCGCTCCCCAACCGCCGCCTGCTCCTCGACCGGCTGGGCCAGGCCCGCTCGCAGGCCTCGCGCCGCGGCGCGTCGATGGCCGTCCTGTTCATGGACCTGGACCGGTTCAAGGAGATCAACGACGCGCTCGGCCACGACGTCGGCGACGAGCTGCTCGGCAAGGTGGCGACAAGGCTCGCCGGGTGCGTGCGCGACAGCGACACCGTCGCGAGATCCGGCGGCGACGAGTTCGTCATCGTGCTGCCGGAGATCGCGCATTCCCGGGACGCGGCGCTCGTGGCCGAGAAGGCGATCGGCGCGCTCGCGGAGCCCGTCGTCGTCGGCAGGCACCGGTTGACGGTGACCACCAGCATCGGCATCGCGATCTTCCCCGACGACGATGGCGGCGACGACGTCCGGGAACTGATGAAGAAGGCCGACAAGGCCATGTACGCGGCGAAGGACGCCGGCCGGAACGCGTACCGGTTCTACGCGGAACTGGTCGCCCTGCCCTAGCGCGGCTGCCGCCCGGCG
>JAGRPO010000098.1 GCA_019449455.1 Betaproteobacteria bacterium
CTTCGCGCGCATCGAGGCCGCCTACGGGGAGTTCGCCCGCCAGATCGGGCTGAAGGACGTCGTGGCCATCCCGATTTCCGCGGTGAACGGCGACAACATCGTGGCGCCCTACGGGAACACGCCCTGGTACCGGGGAAAGCCGCTCATGGAGCACCTGGAGACGGTGCCCGTGGACGACGACCTCGCCTCGGGTCCCTTCCGGATGCCCGTGCAGTGGGTGAACCGCCCGAACGCCGATTTCCGGGGCTTCGCCGGCACGATCGCGAGCGGCACGGTCCGGCCCGGCGACGCCGTCCGCGTGCTTCCCTCGGGGCGCAAGAGCCGCGTGGCGCGCGTCGTCGGCGGCGGCGGCGACGTCGCGATGGCCGTGGCCAACCAGTCGATCACGCTCACCCTCGCCGACGAGATCGACGTCAGCCGCGGCGACGTCATCTCGGTCGCGAACGATCCCGTGGAGTGCGCCGACCAGTTCGAGGCCACGCTCGTCTGGATGGGCGACGCGGCCATGCTGCCCGGGCGCAACTACCTGATGAAGATCGGGACGAGAACCGTGACGGCCACCGTGGCGCCGCTCAAGCACAAGGTGAACGTGAACACGCTCGAGCACGTGGCCGCCTCGAGGCTGGAGCTGAACGAGATCGGCGTCTGCCAGCTCGAGCTCGACCAGGCCATCGCCTTCGAGCCCTACGAGAGGAGTCGCGACCTCGGCGGCTTCATCCTCATGGACCGGCTGACCAACAACACGGTGGGCGCCGGGATGCTGCGCTTCTCCCTGCGGCGGTCGCAGAACGTGCACTGGCAGGCCGTCGACCTCGACAAGGCCGCCCGCGCGGCCATCAAGGGCCAGAGGCCCTGCGTGCTGTGGTTCACGGGGATCTCCGCGTCCGGCAAGTCGACGATCGCGAACCTGGTGGAGAAGAAGCTGCACACGATGGGCCGCCACACGTACCTGCTCGACGGCGACAACGTGCGCCACGGGCTCAACAAGGACCTGGGCTTCACGGAGGCCGCGCGCGTGGAGAACATCCGCCGCGTGGCCGAGGTGGCCGCCCTGATGGCCGATGCGGGCCTCGTCGTGCTGACCGCGTTCATCTCGCCCTTCCGCAGCGAGCGGCGGATGGCGCGCGGGCTGCTGCCGGCAGGCGAGTTCCTGGAGGTCTTCGTCGACGTTCCGCTCGAGGTGGCCGAGGCGCGCGATCCCAAGGGGCTCTACAAGAAGGCGCGGCGCGGGGAGCTCAAGAACTTCACCGGGATCGATTCGCCTTACGAGCGGCCGGAGCAGGCGGAGATCCGGGTCGACGCGGCTGCCGCCGCCCCCGAGGAGGCGGCGGAGGCGATCGTCGAGGAGATGCGAAAGCGCGGGCTGTAGGCGCACCCGACACCGCCCGTGCCGAATATTCACCTTGAAGTCGGGCGGAGCCCATTCATATCATGCCGGGACGTCGGGCAATACCCAGGGATGATGTCGCGCGGCCGCGAGAAGAAGCCTCGCCGGCCGGCGGGAGAGAATTCATGAGTGATCGAGAGGGTGAAACGATGATTGCGCGAAGGTTCTTGACGGCCCTGCTCGCCACGGCGGCTTGCTTCGCGTGGGTCGCGCGGCCCGCATTTTCCGCGGAGAACGCGCCCATCGCCTCCGGGCCGGTGCCGGCAACCCAGGCAACGAGCGAGTCCCGCTCGCCGGCCGGGAACCCCGCCGCCGCTCCCCAAAGCGCTCCTGGACAGAGGGTCCACATCGATCCGCAGACGGGCAGGTTCCTGAAGGAGCCTCCAGCGGGCCGGCCGCCCCTGTCGTTGAGCCCGCAGACCCGGAACGCCATGAGCACGTCCCACGAGGGCTTGGCCGAAGAGCCGAGCACGGTGCCCGGCGGCGGATACAAGCTCGACCTCAAGGGCCGCTTCCGCAGCCCGCTCTTCGCCACGATCGATGCCGACGGGAAGGTCCGGACGCGGCATCTCGACGAGGCTCCCGCAACCGAGCACGGGAAATAGCGGCTCGGGAACGCGCCGGGAGGCCGGGACGATGACGTTGCAAGGGAACTGGCGACAGGCCTTCCTGCTGGGGTGCGCGCTCTTCGGGATGGCCGCGGCCGTGCC
>JAGRPO010000017.1 GCA_019449455.1 Betaproteobacteria bacterium
CCGGCGCGATCAGCCGCGCGGCCGGCGCTCGACGCAGTAGGCATACCCCAGCGAGGCGAGCTCGCTCTCGGAAAGACTGTCGGAGCGGTTGGCCGCCTGGATCATGTAGGTCGCCACCTGCTCGCCCCAATTGTCGGACGGTTTCCTCACGCCCTGTTCCAGGTCCCGGGCGCCGCGCCGCTTCGCCGCCTCGATCGTCCTCGCCACTTGCGAGGTGGTCTGGCGGCAGGCTCTCTTGACTTCGTCGGAGGCGGCCTGGGCCATGGCCCCGGCCGGAACAAGCAGGGCGACGAGGCCGGCGGCCGTGGCGATGGAGAGATGGAACTTGATCTTCATTTTGGCGATCTCGGGGCGGTTGTTGCGTGGAGGCGGTCATTCTACCGTCGGCCGCCGCGCCCTGTCCGCCCCTGTAGAATCGCACCCGTGCACCGCGCGCTCCACGTCCTCCTCCTCTCCTTCCTGCTGCTCGGCATGCAGCAGCAGCAGGCTGTGCACGCGCTCACGCACCTGGGCACGAACCACGGACAGGGCGCCACGACCGCCCACGAGGCCGGCGCATGCGTCACCTGCGAGCTGCTCGCCTCGGGCGCCAACGGCGTTCCGGCCTCGCAACCGCCCGCCGCCGCCGCGAGCGACGATCCGGGCTCCCCCGCCGTTGCGTTCGTCACCCGCGCGGTCGCCCCGGCCGCAGGCTACTCCCCCCGCGCTCCTCCCGATTTCTCCTGAATCGACCCGACTTCCCATCGCCCGCTCGCGAGAGCGGGCGGTGGCCGCCCGTCCTTCAAGGAGAATCATCGTGAATCGAACCCTTCTCGCGCCCTTCGCGCTGGCATTGGCGCTCGGCGCCATTCCCCACGCCCGGGCTGCGAACGATACCGAACTGGCCGCCATTCGCGAGCAGATCCGCTCGCTGCGCCAAGCCTACGAAGCGAGGATCGAGGCCCTCGAGCAGCGACTCAAGGCGGCGGAGGCGACGGCCTCGCAGCCGGCGCCCCAGGTGGCCGCGCGGCCTTCTCCGGCTGCCAGGCCCAACCTGTTCAACCCCGCCATTTCCCTGGTCCTCCAGGGCAACTACGCGAACCTGCGGCGCGACCCGGAGAAATACGCCATCCATGGGTTCGCCCAGGGCGGGGAGATCGGTCCAGGCAAGCGCGGCTTCAACCTCGCCGAATCCGAGATCGCCATGAGCGCGAGCGTGGACGACAAGTTCGCGGGCAACCTCATCGCCTCCCTCACGTCCGACGAGAAGGTCTCCGTCGAGGAGGCCTACGGCATCTACACCGCGGCACCCGCGGGACTCGTCCCCAAGTTCGGGCGCTTCTTTTCCGGCATCGGCTATCTGAACGAGCTGCACCCGCACGCCTGGGATTTCCACGGCGCGCCGCTCGCCTACGAGGCGTTCCTCGGCGGCAAGTACGTGCAGGACGGCGTACAGATGAAGTGGATCGCGCCCATCGACCAGTTCATCGAGATCGGCGCGGAAGCCGGCAGCGGCGAGGGCTTCCCGGGCACGGCGCGCAGCGGGAACGGCGCGGCCAGCGCGGCGCTCTTCGCACACGTCGGCGGCGACGTGGGCGACAGCCATTCCTGGCGGGCCGGACTGTCGTGGCTGCGCGCGCGGCCGCAGGACCGGCAATGGACGCAGGCCGACCTCGCCGGCAACGACGCGCTGCTCTCCTTTGGCGGCACGAGCGACGTCTCGATCGCCGACTTCGTCTGGAAGTGGGCGCCGCGGGGCAACGCGAGGGCGACAAGCTTCAAGCTCCAGGGCGAGTACGTGCGCCGCCGGGAGCGCGGCGACCTCGCCTACGACGCGAACGGCGCGCTCGGCCTCGCGCGCACCGGCGTCTACGAATCGACGCAGTCCGGGTGGTACCTCCAGGGCGTCTGGCAGTTCATGCCGACCTGGCGCGCCGGGCTGCGCCACGACCGGCTCTCCACGGGCACGGTGGACTACGGGGACAACGCGGCCAGCCTCGCCCTCGACGGCTTCTCGCCGAAGCGCACCTCCTTCATGGTCGACTGGACGCCGTCGGAATTCAGCCGCGTGCGCGCGCAGTACTCGCGCAGCGAGACGTTGCCGGGGCTCCCGGACAACCAATTCTTCGTGCAGTACATCCTGACCCTGGGCGCGCACGGCGCGCACCGCTACTAGAGGACACGGCCATGACGACCAGAGTCCTGCGCCTTGCCGCGCTCCTCGCGCTGGCGTTCGCCCCGCCGGCCATCGCGGCGCTCAACATCCTCGCCACGGTTCCCGAATGGGGAGCGCTCGCCGCGGAGCTCGGCGGCGACAAGGTGACGGTGAGCGTCGCCACCACCGCGATGCAGGATCCGCACCACGTCGAGGCGAGGCCCAGCCTCATCGCGCGGGCCCGCGGTGCCGATCTCGTCCTCGCCACCGGCGCGGAGCTCGAGGCGGGTTGGCTGCCGATGGTGCTGCAGCAGGCCGGCAACGCGAAAGTCCGCGAAGGACAGCCCGGCCACTTCGAGGCGGCGGCCTTCGTGCCCATGCTCGAGAAGCCCGCTCGGCTGGACCGCGCCGAAGGCGACGTGCATGCCTCCGGGAACCCGCACATCCAGACCGACCCGAGGAACATTGGGCGCGTGGCCACCGCGCTCGCCGCGCGCCTGGCCGAGGTCGACCCCGCGAACGCGGCGTACTACCGATCGCGCCAGGCGCGTTTTGCCGATCGCTGGTCCGCGGCGGTGGCGCGCTGGGAAAAGGAGGCGGCGCCACTGCGCGGGGCGCTCGTGATCGTGCACCACAAGGCCTTCCCCTACCTGTTCGGCTGGCTGGGCATCCGGGAGGCGGGCACGCTCGAACCCAGGCCCGGCGTCGAGCCAACGACCTCCCACCTGACGCGGGTGCTCGCCACCGCGAAGGCGCAGCCGGTCAAGATGGTGATCCGCGCCGCCTACCAGGACGACCGCGCCTCGCAGTGGCTGGCCGAGCGCGCGAAGGTGAACGCGGTCGCGCTGCCCTTCACCGTCGGCGGGACGCCCGGCGCTGGCGACCTCTTCGGTCTCTACGACGACACCGTGCGGCGACTGCTGCAGGGACTGCAATGAACTGGGAAGCGCTCGACGTCTCCATCCTCTGGCCCGCCCTGGCGGCGGGCCTGCTCGTCGCCGCCACCCACGTGCCCCTGGGCATGCAGGTGCTCGCAAGGGGGATCGTCTTCATCGACATCGCGATCGCGCAGATCGCCGGCTGCGGCGTGCTTCTCGCCGACAGGATGGGCCTGGGCGCCGAAGGCCTCGAGGCGCAGGCGGCCGCGCTCGCCGCCGCGCTGGGCGGGGCGCTGCTGCTCACCTGGACGGAGCGCGCGTGGCCGGAGATCCAGGAGGCCGTGATCGGCGTGGTGTTCGTGCTCGCGGCCACGGGCGGCGTGCTGCTGCTCGCCTCCAACGCGCATGGCAGCGAGCGCCTGCGCGACCTGCTGGCCGGGCAGATCCTGTGGGTGACGCGCGGACAGCTCGCCCTCGCGGCGGTCGTCTACGCGGCGATCCTCGTCGCATGGTTCCGCTGGAGCGCACGGCTCGGGCGCGCGGGGTTCTACGTGCTCTTCGCGTTCGCCGTAACCGTGAGCGTGCAACTGGTCGGTCTCTACCTCGTTTTCGCGACCCTCATCGTGCCGCCGCTCGCGACGCGAACGATGGCGGCGGGACGGCTCGCAGCCGCATGGGGCGTCGCGGCCGCAGGCTACGCAGCGGGGCTCGTCGTCTCGGCGATGGCGGATCTGCCCACGGGCCCGGCCATCGTCTGGACGATCGTGGCCGCGGCGCTCGCGTTCGCGGCTGTCCGGCGGTCCCTCGGCGTATCCGCCCCCGCCCGCGCAGGTTTAGGATAGGTGTCCGGATCCCATCCCCCGCCCACCCCATGGCCGACAAGATGTCCGCAACGCCCGCGCCGCAGAATGCCGAACCCGGGACCCCGGTCTCGCAGAGGATCCGCGAGCGCCTGCGCGCGGCGCGGGAGCGCTTCCACGCCAACGACAACATCTCGAAGTACATCGAGCCGGGGGAGCTGCCGGAGCTTCTCGACGAGGTGGAGGCGCGGATGCAGCGCGTGCTCGAGAGCCTGGTGATCGACACCGAGGGCGACCACAACACGCAGGACACCGCGCGGCGCGTGGCCAGGATGTACCTCACCGAGGTCTTCAGCGGCCGCTACATCCCCGTCCCGCAGGTCACCGAGTTTCCGAACGTCGAGCGCCTCAACGAGCTGATGATCGTGGGCCCGATCACGGTGAGGAGCGCCTGCTCCCACCACCTCTGCCCGATCATCGGCAAGGTGTGGATCGGCGTGATGCCCAACGAGCACTCCAACCTCATCGGGCTCTCCAAGTACACCCGCCTGTGCGACTGGGTGATGAGCCGGCCGCAGATCCAGGAGGAGGCCGTGACGCGGCTGGCGGACCTGCTGCAGGACAGGATGCAGCCCGACGGCCTCGCGGTGGTGATGGAGGCCGACCACTTCTGCATGCAGTGGCGCGGGGTGAAGGACACCGACTCCAAGATGATCAACAGCGTGATGCGCGGCTCGTTCCTGAAGGACGCGAACCTGCGCCGCGAGTTCCTCGCCCTGCTCTCGAGAAAAAGCGCCTAGGAGGCCACGATGCTCGTCCGACTTCTGTATGCCAGCCACTCGGCCACGCACGTGACCGCCGAGATCGTCGAGTCGATCCTCGGGCAGTCGCGCAAGCACAACCCGCAGCTCGGCATCACCGGGATCCTCTGCCAGAGCGGCGACACCTTCATGCAGGTGCTCGAGGGCGGGCGCACCGCCGTCAACCTGCTCTACAACGACATCGTGCGCGACCCGCGCCACAAGAACGTGGTGATCCTGCATTACGAGGAGGTCGCCCAGCGCCAGTTCGCCGGCTGGACGATGGGGCAGGTGAACCTCGCGAAGGTGAACCCGTCCACGCTCCTCAAGTACGCCGAGACCACGACGCTCGACCCGTACTCGATGTCGGGCCTGGCGTCGATGGCGCTCCTGGAGGAGCTCATCGCGACCGCGCAGATCGTCGGCCGCTCGTCCTGACGCTCCCGCCCGGCACGCTTCGCGCCGGCCCCGTCCGGAGTCGCCCCGCATGGCCCTGCTCCGCCATCGCCGTTTCGCGCGCCGGGAGGACCTCGGGCTCACCCGGGCGCAGTTCGCCGCGCTCGAGCGGCTCGACACGCCGCAGAAGATCCAGGCCTTCCTGAACCGCATTCCGGCCAACCACGAGGCGGGCGGCGAGACGTTGCTCTCGGCCCGCGAGGTCCTCCGGCAACGGCGCGCGCATTGCCTCGAGGGGGCGTTCGTCGCCGCGTGCGCGCTGTGGGTCCACGGCCGGCCGCCGCTCGTCGTCCACCTCGACTGCGACGCGTCCGACTACCCGCACTGCATCGCGGTCTTCCGGCGCGGGCGGTGCTGGGGCGCGATCTCGAAGACGAACGGGGCGGTGCTGCGCTACCGCGATCCGGTCTACCGGTCGCTGCGGGAACTGGCGCTCTCCTATTTCCACGAGTACTGCGACCGGAAGGGGCGGCACACGCTTCGCAGCTATTCCGGCGCCTTCGACCTGCGTCGCGTGGACACCGACCTCTGGGTGACGCCGCGGAAGGCGTGCTGGGACGTGCACGAGCGCCTCGTGGGCCTGCGCCACTATCCGCTCGTCTCCGCGCGGCAGGTCTGCGCGCTCTCCCGGCGCGATCCCTTCGAGAGCCGCGTCGCGAAACTCCTCCAGTACCCCAGGCTCCGCTGACCCTCCTGATGTACCCGGTTCATGCACCGGGTTCGCGAGCGGGGCCCGTCAGGTGGAGAGCTTGCGCCCGAGCTTCGACTCGATCGAGTCGATCTTCGACTTCAGGCGCCCGCCCGGGCCGGCGCGGTAGTCGATGCGGATCGAGGTCGAGACGCGGCTGCAATCCTGCTTCATGCGCTCGAAGCACGCGGTGACGACGGCCATGACCTCGTCCCACTCGCCCTCGATGATCGTGCCCATGGGAGTGAGCCGGTAGGGCAGCCCGCTCTTGTCGATGATGTCGAGCGAGCGGGCCACGTAGGCGCCCAGGCTTTCGCCCTTGTCGAAGGGGGACATCGAGAATTCGAGCAGGACCATTCGGGACTCCTCCGGTTTCGGGAAGCCACAGGATAACGCCGCGGCCAGCGCGGCCGCGCCCGCCGGCCCCCGGCCCCTTGATGCGCGTCAACAAAGGCCGCCCGATGCGGCGGAAACTGGGAATTCGGAGCAGTCCGCCATGCCGAAATCCCGCGCAGTCCCTCCCCTCGAGCCGCACGCGCTTCGCCGTGCCTGCGACCCGGCGAGCTTCTCCTTCGCCACCACGGAGGAGCTCGAGGACTTCGCCGAGGTGCTGGGCCAGTCGCGCGCGGTCGAGGCGATCCGTTTCGGCGTCGGCATCGAGCGCGACGGCTACAACCTCTACGCGATGGGTCCCGAGGGCATCGGGCGCCATACGATCGTGCGCCGCCACCTCGAGCAGCGCGCCACGCAGCGCCCGACCCCGCCCGACTGGTGCTACGTGTTCAATTTCGAGGCGCCGGACCAGCCGCGGGCGATGAGCCTTCCGGCGGGCAGCGTCGGCCGATTCCGGGACGACCTCGCGCGGCTGGTGGAGGACCTGCGCACCGGCATTCCCAGCGCCTTCGAGACGGACGAGTACCGCACGCGCCTGCAGGAGATCGAGAGCGAGTTCGAGAAGCGCCACGAGGGGGCCATCGAGGCGGTGGGCGCCAAGGCCAAGGACCAGGGGATCGCGCTCGTGCGCACGCCCTCCGGCTTCGGCTTCGCGCCGCTGCGCAAGGACAAGGTGATGAGCCCGGACGAGTTCCACGCCCTGTCCGAGGCGAGGCAGAAGAAGGTGCAGGACGCCATCGGCGGGCTCGAGGTGGAGCTCGCGAAGGTCATCCAGGAGGTCCCGAAGATGCGCCGCGAGGCGCAGCACAAGGTCCGGGAGCTCAACCGCCAGGTGATCGGCGCGACGGTGACGGGGCTCATCGAGGAGCTGAAGGCGGTCTACGTCGCGCTGCCGCCGGTGGTCGCCTACCTCGGCCAGGTCAACGAGGACGTCCTCAACCACGCCGAGTACTTCCGCCACCCCAAGGAAGGCGAGCAGCGCACGCTCTTCGGCATCCCCATCCCCGAGCCCGAGGCCGAGTCCCCGCTCGGGCGCTACCAGGTGAACGTGCTCATCGAGCACGCCGCCGACGCCGGCGCGCCCATCGTCTACGAGGACAACCCGACGCACGACAACCTGGTCGGCCGCGTCGAGCACGTGGCGCAGATGGGCACGCTGGTCACCAACTTCATGCTCATCAAGGCGGGCGCGTTCCACCGCGCCAACGGCGGCTACCTGGTCCTCGACGCGCTGAAGGTGCTCCAGCAGCCTTTCGCGTGGGAGGCGCTCAAGCGCGCCATGCGCTCGCGCGAGATCCGCACCGAGTCGCTGGGCCAGATGCTGAGCCTGGTGAGCACGGTGGGCCTGAAGCCCGAGCCCATCGCCTTCGACCAGAAGGTCGTGCTCGTGGGCGAGCGGATCTTCTACTACCTGCTGCAGGCCTACGACCCGGAATTCCCGGAGCTGTTCAAGGTGGCGGCGGATTTCGAGGAGGACATCGAGCGCGGCCCGGAGAGCGACCTCCTCTACGCCCGCGTCATCGCCACGATCGCGCGCCGCAACGAGCTGCGGGCGCTGGACCGCACGGCCGTCGCGCGCCTCGTCGAGCAGGGCGCGCGCGCGGCGGGCGACGCCGGCAAGCTCTCCGTCGCGATGCAGGACCTGACCGACATGCTGCGCGAGTCCGACTATTTCGCCGGCGGCGCCGGACGCAAGGTGGTGGAGGCGGCCGACGTCGATCGCGCCATCGAGGCCCGCGAGAGCCGGCAGTCGCGCATCCGCGAGCGCCTGCGCGAGGAGATGCGCAAGGGCACGCTCCTCATCGACACCGAGGGCGAGCGCACCGGCCAGGTGAACGGGCTGTCCGTGGTGCAACTGGGCGAGTTCGCCTTCGGCATGCCCAGCCGCATCACCGCGCGCGTGCGGCTCGGCAGCGGCGGCGTGGTCGACATCGAGCGCGAGGCCGAGCTGGGCGGGCCGCTGCACTCCAAGGGCGTGATGATCCTCTCCGGCTTCCTCGCTGGGCGCTACGCCATGGACAAGCCGCTCTCCCTCGCGGCCACCCTCGTCTTCGAGCAGAACTACGGCGGCGTGGAGGGCGACAGCGCCTCCTGCGCGGAGCTCTGCGCCCTGCTCTCGGCGCTGGCCGACGCGCCGTTGCGGCAATCGATCGCCATGACCGGCTCGGTGAACCAGCACGGCGACGTGCAGGCCATCGGCGGCGTGAACGAGAAGATCGAGGGGTTCTACGACCTGTGCGCCACGCGCGGGCTCACGGGCACGCAGGGCGTGGTGATCCCCGCCGCGAACGCGCGCCACCTGATGCTGCGGCGCGACGTGGTCGACGCGGTGGCCGCGGGCAAGTTCAGCGTCCACCCGGTCGAGACCGTCGACCAGGCCCTCGAGATCCTCTCCGGCATCCCCTCCGGCGAGCGCGACGCCTCGGGCCGCTTCCCGGCGGCCACCGTCAACTTCCGCGTCGAGCGGCGCCTCGCGGCCTTCGCCGAGCGCCTGGGGAGCTTCGCCGCCGTTCCCCTGGCCAGGAGGGGATTGCGGCGCGGCAAGCCCCGGTGAAGATTCGCCGCATCGTCGTGGGGCTGGACATCGCGCCGCACAGCCGCTCGGCGCTGGCGGCCGCGGCAGCGCTCGCGGGCGAGCTCGGCGCGGAACTCGAGGCGCTGTTCGTGGAAAGCGACGAGCTGCACCGCCTGGCGGGACTGCCGTTCGCGCGCGAGCTGGGCCACTCCTCGGCCTCGGCCCGCAGGATCGACCCGGCGGCCCTCGAGCGCTCGCTGCGGGCGCATGCGGACGAGGCACGGCGCGCCCTCACCGCCCTGGCCGGGCCGCGCGCCGTTCGCTGGTCGCTTCGCGTCACCCGCGGTTCCGTGACCGAGGAGGTGCGCGCGGCCGCCACCGGCGCGGACCTCACCGTCGTGGGCATCTCGCGCTGGGGCCCCGAGGCCATGCGGCTCGCGCAGGAAGCCCCGGTCACGCTCGTCGTGCTGCCCGGGGGCGGGTCCGCGCGCGGCCCGCTCGTCGTGATCTGCCCCGTGACCGTCGCGCCGGAGCCGGCGGTGTCCCTCGCCTGCTCGCTGGCCCGCGCCATCGGCGAGGGGCTCACGATCCTCGCCGTCGGCGACGACGTCGAGGAGGCCGCCAGGTGGTGCGCCGGGGCCGCCTCGCTGCTGGCGAGGCTCGGCCGCAAGGCGAGCCTGGAGATCGTGCGCGACTGGCAGGCCGAGGCGCTCGCGGTGGCGCTGGAACGCCTCGCGCCCCGCGCCGTGGCGATCGTCGCGCCCACGCCTCCTGCGGCCGGGTAGCACCCTCGCCCGCGAAGGGGCTTGACAGGCCCCGCCCCGTGTCGTTTACCATGTGGTTAACTAACCATCTGGTTAACTACACCATGTCCCCCGATCGCCTCAGCGCCACCTTCGCCGCCCTCGCCGACCCGACGCGCCGCGCCATCCTCGCGCGGCTGGCGAGCGGGCAATCCACGGTCACGGCGCTCGCCGAGCCCTTCGACATGAGCCTGCCGGCGGTGACCAAGCACCTCAAGGTGCTGGAGAACGCCGGGCTCATCACGCGCAGCCGGGACGCGCAATACCGACCGTGCCGCCTCGAGCCGAAGCCGCTCAAGGCCGCCACCGACTGGCTCGAAGGCTACCGGCAGCTCTGGGAAGAGAGGCTGGACGGGCTGGAGCGCTACCTGCGCGAGCTGCAGGCGAAGCAGAAGAAGCGCGGCGGCAAGAAGAAGAAGTGAGCCTGCGGCCGGCGCCGCCGCCGCCGGAGCAGCAGCAGCAGCGACAACCTTGCGACCACCTGGGGAGATTGTGATGGACATCGCCGAAACGACCGCTCTCGCCGACCGGGAAATCATCGCCACCCGCCTGCTGGACGCGCCGCGGGAACTCGTGTTCGCCGCCTGGACCGACGTGGGCCACCTGGAACAGTGGTGGGGACCGACCGGGTTCACGACGACCACTCGCCGCATGGAGATCGAGCCCGGCGGCCAATGGCGCTTCGTGATGCACGGCCCCGACGGCACCGACTACGAGAACATCATCACCTTCCTCGAAGTCGTCGCCCCCTCGCGCCTGGTGTACAAGCACGGCGGCGACAAGGAGACG
>JAGRPO010000099.1 GCA_019449455.1 Betaproteobacteria bacterium
ATGGGGAAGCCGTAGCCCCAGTGCGCGTCGGGCATCGCCATGGCGCAGCCCACGAGCCCCGGCAGGCGCGCCACGTTGCCGATCTGCTCGAGCACCTTGTCGTCCATCGCGGCGACGAGCTCGCGCGTGCCGTAGAGCCGCGCCTCCCGCCGGCCCTCGCGCGGGTCCGCCGCGAAGGACCACGTGCAGGCATCGATTTCCGTCAGGCGGGACATATCCATGGCGTCTCCTAGACGTCCACGACGCAGCGCGCGTCCCAGGCGCCATCGTGCTGCTTCACCGAGAGCATGGTGAGCGTCGCCCCCTTCACGCCGGTGCCGCGCTCCAGCCCCTCGCGCCAGGGCTCGCCCCACGCCCTGCCCTTCCAGCGGTCCCCCGATCGCTCGAGCGCGAACCGCCCCAGCGCGAAGCGCTTGTCGGCCGCGTGCGAGAGCAGGAGGTTCAGCCAGCGCACGAAGGCGAACTCGAGGTCCGTTTCCTCGAACTCGAAGGCGATCGACTCGCGCGGGGAGACCGCCGCCGTGTCGGTCATCAACGCGAACATGGCCTCGGCGGCCGCGCAGAACGCGGACTGGGGATCCGGGCCGCGGCCGAAGATGCCGACGTCCGCTCCGTGCTCGAAGGTGCCCCGATCGGCGCTCACGAGGCGGGCCGCCCCTAGTGCCTCAGCACGGCCTCGCGCGTGCGCTCGTTGCCGATCGCGCGGACGATGTCGTCCAGCTCCTCGGCCACGATCTCGAGCAGGTCGTCGCTCGTCACGATGCCGGCCAGCGCGCCCTTCGCCGTCACCACGGGAATGCGGCGCAGGCCGCCGCTTCGCATCACCTTGAGCGTGTCGAGGCAGTCGTCGTCCTCGCGCGCGGTCATGAGCCTCGCGCCCATGATCTCGGCCACGGTGAGCGTGTGGTAGTCGAGGCCGGCGGCCAGGACTTCGACGACCATGTCCCGGTCGGTCACGATGCCCACGGGCTTGCGCCCGTCGGTGTCCTCCACGACCACGAGGCTGCCCACGTGGTGCTCGCGCATCAGCCTGGCGGCGTCGCCGAGCGGCGTGTCGCGGCCGACGACGATCACGGTGCGGTTGCACGCTTCGCCTGTTTTCATCGCTTGGCCCTTTCGCCTGAAGGTACGAGTCCATTCTCGGCAAGCCCCCGGCCCCCGCCTTGACCCGGGTCAACGGCGCCCCGGTTTCCCGTACCCGGATGATGAACCGGGTTCGTGAACCAGGTTCGTTTGCCATGGAAATGTGGAGGGCATTTGCCCTCGGTCAGAACGTTTCCCTCCCGCTGTGGCATGCTGAACGTGTGGCAGGAAGGGGGTTCGGAAAGTCCCCCCGGCTCGAGTAGATCCTACGGGACACGATGAGCGGGCCGGCCTCCCGAGACTGGGGAGGCCAACAGGGGGGACTAACCGAACCCCCTTTCGATTGCGGGCTAAATGGATTTCGACCAATCGTCAGGCGGCATTCGCAAGGGCGACGTCCTCGTTGTCGTGGACGTGCAGAACGATTTCGTCTCCGGCAGCCTCGCCGTCCCTGACGGCGAGCAGGTCATCGCACCGATCAACCGCTACATCGGCGTCTTCACGCGCAAGGGCCTTTGCACCGTCGCCACGCGCGACTGGCACCCCGCCGACCACATGTCGTTTCGCGAGCAGGGCGGGCCGTGGCCCGCGCATTGCGTGGCGAAGACCCCGGGCGCGGCCTTCGCGAAGGGGCTCGCCCTTCCCGAAGGCGCGTGGCTCGTCTCCAAGGCGACCGCGCCCGACCGCGAGGCCTACTCGGGCTTCGAAGGCACCGACCTCGAGCGGCGGTTGAAGCGCCTCGGCGCCAAGCGCCTTTTCGTCGGCGGGCTGGCCACCGACTACTGCGTGTTGCGCACGGTGCTCGACGCGTTCAACCTCGGCTACGAAGTGTTCGTGCTGGCCGACGCCATTCGCGCCGTGAACGTGCAGCCCGTCGACGGCGACGAGGCGGAGGCCACGATGCAGCGCGCGGGCGCGGTCTTCGTGCACTTCGAGAGCCTGTTCGAGGAGGCGGAACCCCTTGCATGACCCGGGCTTCCCGGGAGGCGGCCGCGACGCGGGGCCCGGCGTCCTGCTCACGGATCTCTACGAGCTCACGATGCTGCAGGCGTACTTCGAGGAAGGCCTCGGGGGCAGCGCCTCGTTCGAGCTCTTCATGCGGACGCTGCCGCCCACGCGCAATTTCCTCCTTGCCGCCGGCCTCGACCAGGTGCTCGACTACCTCGCCACGCTTCGCTTCACGCCGGAGGAGCTCGACTGGCTGCGCGGCACCGGGCGCTTCACGGACGCGTTCCTCGCCTCGCTCGAGCACCTGCGCTTCACCGGCGACGTGGACGCCATGCCGGAGGGCACCGCGTTCTTCGCCGACGAGCCGATCCTGCGCATCACGGCGCCGCTGCGCGAGGCGCAGCTCGTGGAGAGCCGCGTGATGAACCTGCTGCACTACGAGACGCTCGTCGCGAGCAAGGCCGCGCGGTCGGTGCTCGCCGCCGGCGACCGGCTCCTGGTCGATTTCGGCCTGCGGCGCGCCCACGGAGCGGAAGCGGGGCTGCTCTCGGCGCGCGCCTGCTACCTCGCCGGCTTCACGGGGACCGCGACCGTGGAGGCCGGCCGGCGCTTCGGCATCCCGACCTTCGGGACCATGGCGCACTCCTACGTCCAGGTGCACGCGGACGAATCGCAGGCCTTCGAGCGCTTCGCGCTGGCTCACCCCGGCAACGTGATGCTCCTCATCGACACCTACGACACCGAGCGCGCCGCCCAGCGGGTCGTCGACCTCGCGCCGCGGCTCGCGGTGAAGGGCATCGCGATCAAGGGCGTTCGCCTCGACAGCGGCGATCTCGCGGACCATGCGCGGCGCGTGCGGGCGATCCTCGACGCGGGAGGCCTGAAGGAGGTCACGATCTTCGCGAGCGGCAATCTCGACGAGTATCGCCTCGCGGAGCTGCGCGCCGGCGGCGCCCCCATCGACGGCTTCGGCATCGGCACGCGCATGAACACGTCCGCCGACGCGCCCTACTTCGACTGCGCCTACAAGCTGCAGGAGTACGACGGGAAGCCGCGCCGCAAGCGCTCCGAGGGCAAGGCCACGTGGCCGGGGAGGAAGCAGGTCTACCGTCACTACGACGCCGCGGGGCGCTTCGCCGGCGACGTCCTCGCCCTCGCCGGCCAGCCGGAGCCCGGCGAACCGCTGCTGGTGCCCGCCATGCGCGGCGGCACGCTCGTCGCGCCACGCAGGACGCTGGCGCAATCGCGCGAGCACGCGCGGCACCAGCTCGCCTGCCTGCCCGAGTCTCTCCGCTCCCTCTCGCCCGCCGGGGAACCCTATCCCGTGATGGTGACGGAGGGGCTGAAGACGCTGGCGGCGGAGATAGACGCCAGCACCTAGCTTCACCCGCCCGCGACCCCCAGCCGTTCCGCCAGCCGCCGCGCCAGGCGTTGCGTCTCCTCGCCGAGCGCGAGCGCGTCCACGATCATGGTGCTGTCGAGCTCGTCGGCGGCCAGGGGCTCGAGGGCGGCGATCTGGCGCTCGAGGATCTCGATTCCGGCTTCGGAGGCGTCCGTGCCTTCGCGCTCGCGCTTTTCGACGCGCTCCCGCAGGGTCGATTCCGGCGCGGCGCAGGCGACCAGGACGAAGGGCGCGGCGCGCTCGCGCGCGACCTCGCGAAACATCTCGCGCCACCTGCCCTTGAGGAAAGCCGCATCGACGATGGCCGGAAAGCCCGCGTCGAGGATGCGCCCCGCCAGCTCCGCGAGGCGGCCGTAGGTGAGCCTGTCCGCTTCCGGGGTGTAGATCCCGCCGCCGGGCGCGGAGTCCGTCCGCGCCTGCGCCGCCAGGCCGTGCAGGCGCTTTCTCTCCACGTCGGAGCGAATGCGGATCGCGCCCAGCGCCTCCACCAGCGCCTGCGAGACGGTCGTCTTGCCCGAGCCCGAAAGCCCGTGCATCGCGATGAGCGCCGCCGCGCCGGGGCGCGAGAGCCACTGCGCGAGATCGAGGTGGCCGCGAAAGGCGCGCGAGGAGCGCTCGCGATCCAGGACGTCGATCCCCGCCTGGTGCGCGCGGATGCACGACACCTTGGCGCGCACCATCGCGCGGTACACGAGGTAGAAGCGCAGCACCTTCAGGCCGCCGACGTCGCCCGTCGCATCGAGGTAGGCGTCGATGAAGCGGTGCGCCAGGCCCGGCAGCCCGTGATGGTAGAGGTCCATCGCCGGGAAGGCCACCTCGTTCATCACGTCCACCCAGCGGAACGACTCGTTGAACTCGATCGCGTCGAAGGGCACCGGCTCGCCCGCGAGGAGCGCCACGTTGCCCAGGTGCAGGTCGCCGTGGCACTCGCGCACGAACCCGCCGTGCTTGCGGCGCGCGAACTCGCCCTCGAGCCGGTTGAACTCGCGCAGCGTCCACGAGCACAGCCCCTGCCGCCGGGCGCCCGTGTCCTGCGCGTCGTCCAGCAGCTCGAGCTGCGCGAAATTGTCGACGGCCTCGGCAAGAATCTCCTTCGGCGCGCCGAACGCGCCGTCGCCGCCCGCGCGCGCCGCCGCGCCATGGAAGGCCGCGACGGCGCGCGCGAAGGCATCCACCTGCGCCGCCGTGAGGCTGCCCGACTTGGCCACGCGATCCATGAGCGCCTCCTGCGGGAAGCGCCTCATCTTCACGGCATAGTCGAACGCGGGCCCCGCGCCGCCCATGAGGGGTGCGTCGGGCGTGCCCGTGACGGGGACGACCTCGAGGTAGAGGTCCGGGGCCGTACGGCGGTTGAGCCGCAGCTCCTCCTCGCAGTAGAAGCGGCGCGAAACCAGCGTGGAGAAATCGACGAAGCCCAGGCTTACGGGCTTCTTGATCTTGTAGGCGAAGTCGCCGGCGAGCAGCACCCAGGAGATGTGCGTCTCGATGAGCTCCACCGGCCCGGTAGGATGCGAATAGCAGCCGGGCGCCCGCAAGGCCTCGACGAACCCCGCAGATTTCGCCGACTTGCTCCCGTCCGGCATGCGCGCGCCCTCAATGCTCTTCGATGTGCGGCACGCTGTCTTCGGCCGGCGCGGAAGTCTCGGGGTCTATCCAGTCCGCCACGCCCAGTTGCGCCTCGACTTCGGCGAGCGTGTCCTCGGACTCCAGTTCCTCCTCGTCGGCCGCGCGGTTGTCCGCGATGGCTTCGGCGAGGCTCGCGTAGGGACCGACCTCGTGGCCGCCCGCAGTGGGCTGGACCCAGAAGCCGTCGGGGCGCTCGATGACGCGCACGTCCTCGGGTTCCGCGGCGGGGCCGGGTTCCGGTTGCGGCCGGGGGGGCGGCGGCTGGCTTCTGTTGCGGTTCACATTCCCTCCATCGATTGCTGGTTATCGGGTGCTGCTTTCGGAAAGTCGGCGACCATCACGTCCGTGGTGAGGATGAGGCCCGCGACGGAGGCCGCGTTCTGCAACGCCGTGCGCGTGACCTTGCAGGGGTCGAGGATGCCCATGGCCACCATGTCCCCGTACTCGCCGGTCAGGGCGTTGTAGCCGAAGTTCTCGCTGCCGGCCAGCACGCGGTCGAGCACTACGGAAGGCTCGTCGCCGGAGTTGGCGACGATCTGCCGCAGCGGCTCCTCCAGGGCGCGCAGCACGATCGCGATGCCGCACTTCTGGTCGGGGTTGCCGGCCTTCAGCTCGCCGAGCCGCGAGCGCGCGCGAAGCAGCGCCACGCCGCCGCCGGGCAGGATGCCCTCCTCCACGGCCGCGCGCGTGGCGTGCATCGCGTCCTCGACGCGCGCCTTGCGCTCCTTCATTTCCATCTCCGTGGCCGCGCCCACCTTGACCACCGCCACGCCGCCCGCGAGCTTGGCCGCGCGCTCCTTGAGCTTCTCCTTGTCGTAGTCGCTCGTGGCGTCCTCGACCAGCTTGCCGATCTCGGCCACGCGCGCCTTCACCTTCTCCGGGTCGCCCGCGCCGCCGATGATCGTCGTGTCGTCCTTGTCGATTTCGACGCGCCGCGCGTGCCCGAGGTCGGCGAGCGTGGCCTTCTCGAGCTTCAGCCCGGCCTCCTCGGAGATGACGCGCCCGCCGGTGAGGATGGCGATGTCCTCGAGCATCGCCTTGCGCCGGTCGCCGAAGCCCGGCGCCTTCACGGCGCAGGTCTTGAGCACGCCGCGCAGCGTGTTGACCACCAGCGTGGCGAGCGCCTCGCCCTCGACGTCCTCGGCCACGATGAGCAGCGGCCGGCTCGCCTTGGCCACCAGCTCCAGCAGGGGCAGCATCTCGGCGAGGTTCGACACCTTGCGGTCGCAGGCGAGGATGAAGACGTCCTCCAGCACCACGCGCAGCTTCTCGGCGCTGTTGATGAAATAGGGCGAGAGGTAGCCGCGGTCGAACTGCATGCCCTCGACCACCTCGAGCTCGCTCACGAGGCCCGAGCCGTCCTCGACCGTGATGACGCCTTCCTTGCCGACTTTCTCCATGGCGTTGGCGACGATGTCGCCGATCGCCGGGTCGTTGTTCGCCGAGATGGTGGCCACCTGGGCGATCTCGGTGCGCGAGCCGCAGGGCCTGGCGAGGCGCTTCAGCTCGGCGACCACCGCGTCCACCGCGAGGTCGATGCCGCGCTTGAGGTCCATCGGGTTCATGCCGGCCGCGACGTGCTTCATGCCCTCGACCACGATGCACTGGGCCAGGAGCGTCGCGGTGGTGGTGCCGTCGCCGGCCACGTCCGAGGTCTTGCTCGCCACCTCGCGCACCATCTGCGCGCCCATGTTCTCGATCGGGTCGGGAAGCTCGATCTCCCTGGCGACGACCACGCCGGAGTTGATGATGATGGGCGGGCCATAGGAGCGCTGCAGGACGACGGTGCGGGCCCTCGGCCCGAGCGTGCACCGCACGGCCCGCGCCAGCTGGTTCACGCCCGAGACGATCTTCTCCCGCGCTTCATCCCCGAATACGACTTGCTTGGCGGCCATGGAAGCTACCTCCTGACGATTCCAAGCTACCCCCGGAGAGGGGGTCGCGTTTGACCCGTATCAAGATGGTCTCCCCTCTCCGGCCGGGAGAGGGGTCGAGGTGAAGGGAAGCGCTAGAAGTGATGCTTGCCCGCGCTCACGCGCCTGGCCTGCGAGCCGTCGCCCGCGGCCTCCTCGAAGAACTGGACGTCGGCGCCCGACCCGAGCTCCTCGAACCCCGGATACACGACGTTCTCGCGGCTGAAGTAGAGCTCCCGGCCGTCTGTGGTCTCGATGAACCCGAAACCCTCGTCGACCATCACGCGCGCCACCTTGCCGTGCTGGGGCGTCACGTGGATCTTCACTTCGCCGCGATCGGCGCGCGCGGTTT
Source organism: Betaproteobacteria bacterium (assembly GCA_019449455.1). Classification (GTDB taxonomy): domain Bacteria; phylum Pseudomonadota; class Gammaproteobacteria; order Burkholderiales; family Usitatibacteraceae; genus FEB-7. Next base: position 7,325 of record JAGRPO010000099.1, read on the forward strand.
CCTCGAGCCGGCGCCGGGCGGCGCCGAACGCGTCGCGCAGCGCCACGTACGGATCCTCGTGGTGGTG
>JAGRPO010000100.1 GCA_019449455.1 Betaproteobacteria bacterium
AAGGTCGTCGAGCGCAGCGCCGAGACCGGCGAGCACTACATCACGCGCAACCGCGCCGAGTACCGCGCGATGCTCGCGCACGCGAGCGGCGGCGGCGCCGTGATGGCGATCACCACGCACCTCAAGTCCGCCATCACGGCGCTGCACCTGCCGCAGTTCTACGAGGGCCTGCTCGCCTCGTTCAACTACGCCGGGTCCTTCCTCGCGATCCAGCTCGCCGGCTTCACGGTGGCCACGAAGCAGCCGGCCATGACGGCGCCCGCGCTCGCCGCCCGCATGAAGGGGCTGGAGGATCCCGCCCGGATGGAGGCGTTCACCGACGAGGTGGCGAACCTCGTGCGCTCGCAGGCCGCGGGCATCCTCGGCAACGTCCTCGTCGTCTTCCCCACGGCGTGGCTGCTGGGCATGCTCCTCGCGGCCGCGTTCGGGATCAGCCCCGTCGACGTCCAGAAGGCCATGAAGACGATCGATTCCCTCTCGCTCCTCGGGCCTTCGGCGCTCTTCGCCGCGCTCACCGGCGTGCTGCTGTGGTTCTCGGCGATCCTCGCGGGATGGGTGGACAACTGGTTCGCCTACCGCCAGCTGGGACCGGCCATCGCGAGCCACCGTCGCCTGGTCTACGTCTTCGGCCCTTCGGCCATGCGGCGCACGGCCGATTTCCTCGCGCACGAGATCGCCGGCCTCACGGCGAACATCTCCCTCGGGTTCATGCTGGGCCTGGTGCCCGTGGTCTTCGCCTTCTACGGGTTGCCGGTGGAGGTGCGCCACGTGACGCTCTCCTCCGGCCAGCTCGCCACCGCGGTGGTGTCGCTGGGCTGGGGCGTGGCGGGGAGCGCGTCCTTCTGGCTGGCGGTGGCCGGCATCGTGGCGATCGGGGCGCTCAACGTCGGCGTGAGCTTCGCGCTCGCACTGCAGGTGGCCATCCGCGCGCGCGGCATCGAGGGCATCGGCCGCCGCGCGGTGTACGCCGCCATCCTCCGGCGCATGTCGCGCGAGCCTGCCTCGTTTCTCTTTCCGCGCAAGGAAACCGCTGCCTGAACCCGGTTCGTTTCAGGCTTCCTGGGGATCGACGTCGAGGGACCAGCGCACGCGCCGCTCGCCCTTCTCGTCGAGCGCCGCCTTCCAGCGGCGCAGGAAGGGCTGCAGCGCCGCGCGTGACTCGGCCCGCACGAGCAGCTGGGCGCGCTCGAAGCCGGCCTTGCGTTCCATCATCGCGGGCACCGGGTCGAAGATCTCCACCTTGCCGCCGATTTCCCGCGCGGCCGTGACGGCGGCGCGCAGGAAAGCGCCGGCCTCGCCGGCGTGCTTCGACTCGGCCCGCAGGATGGCGATGTGCGCGAACGGCGGGAACCGCGCCAGGCGCCTCTCTTCCAGCGACGCGTCGGCGAACGCCGCGAAGTCGTGCGCGGCCACGGCCGCGTACAGCGGGTGCGTGGGGAAATCCGTCTGGATGATCACCTCGCCCGCCACGCCCGCGCGGCCCGCGCGCCCCGCCACCTGCGTGAGGAGCGCGAAGAGGCGCTCCGACGCGCGGAAATCCACGCTGTAGAGCGCGCAATCGCTGTCGACCACGCCCACCAGCGTGAGGCGCGGGTAGTCGTGGCCCTTCGCGAGCATCTGCGTGCCGACGAGGATGTCGATCTTCTCGTCGCGCACCTGGTCCAGCACGTCGGCCAGCGCGCCCTTGCGGGAAGTCGAGTCGCGGTCCACGCGGGCGATGCGCGCGCCCGGCAGCGCCGCGGCGAGCGTCTCCTCGAGGCGCTGCGTGCCGTGGCCCACGGGCGCCAGGTCGGCGCTGCCGCAGCCGGGGCAGCGCGCCGGCACCCGCTCGCGGTGCCCGCAGTGATGGCAGCGAAGCTCGCGCGCCTTCAGGTGCAGGACGAGGTTGGCGCTGCAGCGCCCGCACGTCGAGTGCCACGCGCAAGAGCTGCAGAAGAGCACGGGCGAGAAGCCGCGGCGATTGAGGAACACGAGGCTCTGCTCGCCCCTGGCGAGGCGCGCCTTGAGGGCCCGCAGCAGCGCGTCCGTCACGCCGTCCATCGGCTTGTCGGCGCGCGTGTCGACCATGCGCACCGCCGGCAGCTGCGCCCCCGCGAGCGCGCGCTCCTCGAGCACCGCGAGCGCGTAGCGGCCCTGCTTCGCGTTGGCCCAGGTCTCGAGCGACGGCGTGGCCGAACCCAGCACGACGGGAATCCCCGCCATCTGCGCGCGGCGCACGGCCACGTCGCGGGCGGAGTAGCGAAGGCCCTCGTGCTGCTTGTAGGAGGGGTCGTGCTCCTCGTCCACGACGATGAGGCCCAGCTCGGGCATGGGCGAGAGCGCGGCGAGGCGCGTGCCGAGCACGATGCGCGCTCGCCCCGACTGCGCCGCGAGCCAGGCGGCCGCGCGCTCGCCCTCGCCCAGGTGGCTGTGGGCCGCGACGATGGCCACGCCCAGGAAGCGGCCGCGCACGCGCGACTCGAGCTGCGGCGTGAGGCCGATCTCGGGCACGAGGTAGAGGGCCTGCTGCCCGCGCGCGAGCGTCTCGTCGATGAGCCGAAGGTAGACCTCGGTCTTGCCGCTGCCCGTGATTCCCGCGAGGAGCACCGGATGGAAGCGCCCGAAGCCCTCGCGGATGCGCGCGAGCGCCGCTTCCTGCCCTGGGGTAGCGGACACGGGCGAGGCAAACGGGCCGTCGGGCTGCACGGCGGTCGCGGGCGCCTTGATCGCGCGGCGCTTCGCCTGGCGAAGCCTCGGCGGCAGGCTCGCCTGGATCACCTCTCCCAGGGGACGCTGGTAGTACGCCGCGCAGAACTCCAGCAGCTCGAAGTCGCGCTCGGTGAGCGGGGCCACATCGTCGACCAGCCTTTCGATCTCCCGCAAGCGTTCGACGGGCACGTCCGACCGCGCCGTCCTCGCGACCACCACGCCCACCTTCGACCCGCGCCCGAAAGGCACCACGACGAGGCTTCCGCGGCACGGATCGAGCCCCTCGGGCACGAGGAAATCGAAGGCCTGCTCGAGGGGGACGTCCAGGGCGACGCGGGCGATTTTCATGGCGTGCGGAAGCCCCCTTTTCAGGGGGTCCGGGGCCCTGTGGATAACTCTGTGAGTTTATTGTCGCCCAACGCCCAGGCGGGGAGGTACTTGCGAGTCATTCTTCACCTTGCCGGCGAGAATGTCTCTGCAATACTTTGATTCACAATGAATTTATGAATTGCCGCGAAACCGAGTGCAGGGCCCCGAAAAGGCCCGCTAGAACAAGCAACATGTGAATAGGCAATCACTTCCGCGAAAATTTTCCGCTTGACAGGGGTCCGGCTTTGGAGGCCCCGAGGGAATGGCGGTGGACCGCCTCCACGAGCGCCTGCACGTGCTCCGGGGAGGTGAACTGGGAGATGCCGTGGCCGAGGTTGAAGACGTGCCCCGGACCCCGCCCGAAGCCCTCGAGAATGCGCCTCGCCTCGCTTTCGATGGCCTCCGGGGAAGAGAACAGCACCGCCGGATCCATGTTGCCCTGCAGCGCGACCTGGTCGCCGACGCGATGGCGCGCGGCGCCGATGTCGATCGTCCAGTCGAGGCCCAGCGCGTCCACGCCCGCCTCCGCCATCGGCTCGAGCCACAGCCCGCCGCCCTTGGTGAAGAGGATGCGCGGCACGATGCGGCCCTCGGAGGTGCGCGTGACGCCCTCGAACACCTTCGCCGCGTAGTCGAGCGAGAACTCGCGGTAGGCCGCGTCCGAGAGCGCCCCGCCCCAGGTGTCGAACATCATCACGGCCTGCGCGCCCGCCGCGATCTGCGCGTTGAGGTACGCGGTGACGGACTGCGCGTTGAGATCCAGGATGCGGTGCAGCAGGTCGGGGCGCGCGTAGAGCATCGACTTCACGAGGCGGAAATCGTCGCTGCCGCCGCCTTCCACCATGTAGCAGGCGAGCGTGAACGGGCTGCCGGAGAAGCCGATCAGCGGCACGCGGCCGGCGAGCGACTTGCGGATGAGCGCCACCGCGTCGAACACGTA
>JAGRPO010000101.1 GCA_019449455.1 Betaproteobacteria bacterium
CAACAGGGAAGCGACGCCGGCATCGCCGGACGTCGCCGGCAGCAGGGCGCACGGCCCTTCGGGGCCCGGCAGTTTCCGACTCGTCCGCTACTTCACCTACGCGAGCCTCGCCGCCTTCGTCGTCGTGGCGGCCGCGTTCGCGTTCTTCGAATCGCAGCAGGGCGGCTTCTTCCGGGAGGTGCAGGAGCGCGAGGCCGCCTTCCTGAACGCCACGCAGGACCAGTTCGCGCGCCGGCAGGAGGAGGCGGCCCTCCGGGACCTGCTCGCCATCCACGAGGCCGGCAACGTGAACCTCACGCGCCTGTTCGCCAACGCGCTCTGGGAGCGCGACTTCGCCCCGTTCGTCGCGCGCGCGGCGTCCGTGACGGTGGACCACTGCCGGGCCATCGCGAATGCGCCGGACAAGTCCGGCAGGAGCGTCGCGACGCCGGAGAAGAAGGCGTGCTTCGCCGAGGCCGGCCGCCGGATCATGGAGCTGCCCGGCTTCCGCGAGATCGACGTCAAGGTCGCCGACTCGATGAAGAAGACGTCGGTGTTCAAGGTGAAGGTCTTCGACCTGCGCGGGATCACGGTCTATTCCTCGGAGCACGGCCAGATCGGCGAGGACAAGCTCGCCAACGCCGGCTGGACGCGGGCGCTCGCGGGCACCCCGGCGAGCGAGCTCACGCACCGGGACAAGTTCAGCGCGTTCGAGGGCGTGGTGGAGAACCGCGACCTCATCTCGAGCTACCTGCCGGTGCTGGGCCCGGGCACGGACCGTATCGTCGGCGTCTTCGAGGTCTACTCGGACGTCACGCCCTTCCTCGCGCAGATTCGCGCGACGTCGACCCAGATCAAGTCGGCGGCGGCCGCCAACCGGGAGAAGGGGGGCCGCGTCTCGGAGGAAAACCAGCGCCAGGTGGAGGAGTCGTCGAGGATCCAGGTCGCCTCCCTGCTGGGCGTCCTGGCCGTCCTCTTCGGCGTCCTCTTCTTCATCGTGCGCCGCGCCGACCGGATCATCGCCTCGCAGGAGCGCGACCGCGACCAGGCCCACCAGCAACTCGCGCAGTCCGAGAAGATGGCGGCGCTGGGCCAGATGGTGGCGGGCGTGGCGCACCAGCTGAACACCCCGCTCGCGTTCTCGAAGAGCAACGTGGCCCTCGTGATCGAGCAGCTTGCCGCGTTCGACGCCCCGGTGAAGGTCGCCGCGAGGATCTCCGCGCTCGTTCGCGAGGTGCCCGGCGACAGCATCCTGCTGAACGTCGGGCGCGCCCGCGGCCGGCTCGAGGCCCTCGACGCCTGCCCCGAGGACCTGGGCGCCATGAAGGAAATGCTGGGCGACGTCCTCAAGGGCATCGACCAGATGTCGGAGCTCGTCGTGCACATGCGCGACTTCACGCGCCTGGACCGCGCGCGGGTCGCCGAGTTCGACGTGAACGAGGGGCTCAAGAGCGTCGTCTACCTCGCCAAGAGCGTCATCCCGAACGCGATCGAGGTGGTCGAGGCCTACGGGCCAATCCCGCAGATCGTCTGCACCCCCTCGCAGCTCAACCAGATCTTCCTGAACCTCATCATCAACGCCTCCCAGGCGATCGAGGGCGGCGGGCGCATCACGGTGGCCACTCGCGAGGACGCCGGGTCCGTGCGCATCGACGTCACGGACACGGGCACGGGCATCCCGGAGGAGATCCTCGAGCGCATCTTCGAGCCGTACTTCACGACCAAGCCCGAGGGGGTCGGCACCGGGCTCGGGCTCAACATCGCGCGCGACATCGCGCGCGCGCACGGCGGCGACATCACCGTCGCGAGCGCGCCGGGTCGCGGGGCCACGTTCACCGTCCTGCTGCCCGTCGAGGCCGGCGACGAGATGGCGAGGGCCGCCTGAGGCGGGACCGGCGATGACACAGGCGCACATGGAAACGGGCAAGGGGAAAGTCCTCTGCGTGGACGACGAGCCGCACGTCGTTCGCGCCCTGCAGTGGCTGCTCAGGAAGGATTTCGACGTGCACACGGCCTCGAACGCCGCCGACGGGATGCGCCTTCTCGGGCAGCACGACTTCGACGTGGTGGTGAGCGACCAGCGCATGCCCGGCGTCACGGGCGTCGAGTTCCTGCGCGACGTGCGGACGGCGGCGCCGCGCGCGATGCGCATTCTCCTCACCGGGTATTCCGACCTGGACGCGATGGTCCGCAGCGTGAACGAAAGCGAGATCTACCGGTTCGTGACGAAGCCGTGGGACATCCGGGAGCTGCCGCAGCTCGTCGCGGAGGCCGTGGGGATCGCCAGGCAGGCGCCGGCCATCGCGCCGGAGGAAGGGGGCGCGCAGCCGCAGGCCGGGCCGGCGGATGCGCTGGCGCACCACTGGCCGGCCATGGGCGAAGCGCGCGCGGGCGAGAGCATCCTGCTCATCGACGACGACGAATGCGTGCACCGGACGATGGACGAAGTACTGGGCGACGCCGTCCGCGTTCGCCACGCCTTCGACCTCGCGCAGGCCGTGCAGGCGCTCGACGAGGCCCCCGCGAGCGTGGTGGTGTCGGACGTGCGCGTGGGCAAGGTGGACGTCACCCGGCTCATCCGGCTCATGAAGCAGAAGCACCCCGAGGTCGTGGCGGTCGTGTTCAGCGACGTCCAGGACGCGAAGGTCGTCATGGACCTCATCAACCAGGGGCAGGTCTACCGTTTCATCCCGAAACCCTTCAAGCCGGGCTTCATCCGCCTGGTCGTCGATTCGGCCATCAAGCGCCATCGCCGGCTCGCCGACTCGCCCGAGGCGCGAATGCGCTTCCAGGTGGAGGCCGCCGGCGCGGAGGCCGCCAGCTCGCTTCGCCGCGACGTCGAGAGAGCGGCGGCGATGTTCGCCGGGGTGGGCGCCGGCGCGATGGCGCCGGTGGGTGCCGCGGGGTTCGTCGACGAGCCCGGGGACGCCGGCCCGGGGCTCCTCGGCCGCATCTCCGGCGGCTTCCGGCGGCTGTTCGGCGCATGACCGGGACCGCAGCCTAGGCCATGGCCACGCCGCACGAGGCATTGCACCGGTCTGTGCGCAGGGGGCTCCCGGCGTTCCCGCGGGCCTGCCGCGTCGCCACCGCGGCGTTCGCGATCGCGGTGGCGGCCAGCACGGTCATCGCGATCCTGGTCCAGCGCGAGGGCGCGGCCGGGCGCCAGCGCGACGCGTCGCGGCTCGCCGCCGAGCACGCCGACGCGCTGCAGCAGCAGATCTACCGCGCGCTCTCCGCCACGGACGCGCTCGCCGCCCTTGTCGAGCAGGCCGGCGGCGACCTGCGCAACTTCGAGGCCGCCGCGAGGGGCCTCCTGCCGCGCTATCCCGGCGTGAGCGCGCTGCAGGTCGCTCCCGGCGGCGTGATCGCCGCGAGCGTGCCGCTCGCGGGCAACGAGAAAGCCATCGGCCACGACCTCCTGGCCGACCCGAAGCGCAACAAGGAGGCCTTCCTCGCGGTGCAGATGCGCCGGCTCACGCTGGCCGGCCCCTTCGAGCTGATGCAGGGCGGCATGGCCGTGATCGGCCGGCTGCCGCTCTTCAGCCCGGCGCCGCCCGAGCGGTTCTGGGGATTCTGCACGGCGATCCTCCGCATAGACGACCTGCTCGAGGCCGGGCGGCTGCGCGACCTCGCCGCGAAGGGGTTCGACTACGAGCTCTCCCGCGTGCACCCGGACACGGGCGAGCGCCACGTGTTCGCGGCGAAGGCGCATGCCGCCCTCGTCGACCCCGTCAGCCACGATTTCGACGTGCCCAACGGGCGCTGGACGCTCAGCATCGTCCCGCGCGACGGGTGGTCGGACGCGGACGCGGTTGCGCGCTCCGCGCTCCTCGTGCTGCTGTCTGGCGTGCTGGTCGGCGTGCTCGCCCATGTGCTCGCCCGCCAGCCCGAGGTCCTGGAGCGCACGGTGGCGGAGCGCACGCGCGAGATCGGGAACGCGATGCTCATGCTCGAGGGCGCCAACGTGCTGCTCGAACGCGAGATCCGCCAGCACACCCTCACGCAGGAGGAGCTCGCGGCAAGCAACGAGCGGTTCAGGAACCTCGTGGAAGCCACGAGCGACTGGGTCTGGGAGGTCGACGAGAACGCGGCCTACACCTACGTGAGCCCGAAGATCCGGGACCTCCTGGGCTTCGAGCCGCAGGAGGTGATCGGACGCACGCCCTTCGACCTCATGCCTCCGGAGGAGGCCGAGCGGGTGCGATGCGAGTTCGGGGCCCTGGCCGCCGGCCACCAGCCCTTCGCGATGCTCGTGAACACCAATCTCCACAAGGACGGGCGGGCGGTCGTGCTCGAGACGAGCGGCATGCCCGTCTTCGACGCGTCGGGCGCCTTCCGCGGCTACCGGGGCATCGACCGCGACGTGACCCACCGCGTGAGCACGGAGGAGCGCATCCGCAAGCTCTCGCGCGTGGTCGAGCAGACCGCCAACGCGGTGATGATCACCGACGTGCGCGGCAACATCGAGTACGTGAACCCGAAGTTCTGCGAGATCTCGGGCTACGAGGCCGCGGAGGTGATCGGGCGCAACCCCAGGATCCTCAAGTCCGGCGAGCAGGCCGCCGAGGTCTACGGCGAGATGTGGGAGGCGCTGCGCACCGGCCGGCCCTGGATGGGCGAGTTCCACAATCGCCGCAAGGACGGCTCCTTCTTCTGGTGCCTGCAGTCGGTGTCCTCGATCCGCAACGAGCGCGACGAGATCACCCACTTCGTCTCCGTCATGGAGGACATCGGCAGCCGCAAGCACGCCGAATCGACGATCCGGCGGCTCGCCTACTACGACGCGCTCACGGAGCTGCCCAACCGGCGCCTGTTCATGGACCGGTTCGGGCACGCCGTGGCCGCGGCCCAGCGCGCCGGCACCTCGATCGCGCTGCTCTACCTCGACGTCGACCGCCTGAAGAACGTGAACGACAGCCTGGGACACGCGGTGGGCGACGCGCTCATCCGCGCCGTGGCCGAGCGCATCTCGGCCACCATCCGGCGCGAGGACACGGCCGCCCGCCTCGAGGGCGACGAGTTCGCGATCCTGGTGGGCGGCGTGCGCGACACGAACGACGCGGCGCGCATGGTCGAGCACCTCGCGCTGTCGCTGAGGAAGCCCTTCGCCGCCCGCGAGCACGAGCTCTTCGTCACCTGCAGCATCGGCGTCGCCCTGTACCCGCAGGACGGCACCGACATCGACCAGCTCAACCGCAGCGCGGACATCGCGCTGCACCAGGCGAAGGCGCACGGCGACAGCTTCCGCTTCTTCACCTCGGACATGAACGCGAAGGTGGACGCGTACCTGTCGATGGAGAACCTGCTGCGCCGCGCGGTGGAGCAGGAGGAGTTCGACATCGCCTTCCAGCCGCAGGTGGACATCCGCGCAGGCAGGATCGTCGGCGCCGAGGCGCTGCTGCGCTGGCGCAACGCCGAGCGCGGCTTCATCGCCACCAGCCAGTTCATCGGCCTGGCCGAGGAGACCGGCCTCATCGTGCCCATCGGCCGCTGGGTCCTGCGCGAGGCGTGCCGGGCGGCGGCGGCGTGGCCGGCGGCGAGCGGGCCCGGCCGCGTCGCCGTCAACGTCTCGGCGCGCCAGTTCCAGGAAAGCGAGCAGCTCGTCCGGACGGTGGAGGAGGTCCTCGCCGAGACGGGGCTCCCGGCCAGGCGCCTGGAGCTGGAGGTGACCGAGAGCGCGCTCATGGAGCAGCCGCGCGAGGCCGTCGCGACGATGCGCAGGCTCGCCGCGATGGGGCTCACGCTCGCCATCGACGACTTCGGGACCGGCTATTCCTCGCTTTCCTACCTCAAGCAGATGCCCGTGAAGGTGCTGAAGATCGACGGCTCGTTCGTCCGCGGGCTCGCGACGCAGCCGGAGGACCGCGCCATCGTGAAGGCGGTGATCGCCCTCGCCCGCGAGATGGAGCTGCGCGTGATCGCCGAAGGCGTGGAGTCGCTCGAGCAGCTCGACATCCTGCGCGAGATGGGCGTGAGCGACGTGCAGGGATTCCTGTTCAGCCGCCCCGTGTCGCGGGAGGTGTTCGCCGACCTCGTGGTCTCGGGGGGAAGGATCGCGGCAGCCTGAGCGCGGCCCGCGGCCGCCGGGCCTAGCCCTCCACGACCACCGTGCCCATCATCCCGCCGGCGGCGTGGTCGAGGATGTGGCAGTGGAACATCCACTCGCCGACGTTCTCGGCGACGAAGGCGATGTCGCAGCTGCCGCGCGGGTCGATCATCACGGTGTCGCGCCACTCGCGAAGCCGCGTCGCGACGTCGTTCAGCGCGAGCACGCGGAAGAAGTGCCCGTGCAGGTGCATGGGGTGCTCGAAGTCGGTGTTGTTGATCATCTTCACCGTCACGTGCTCGCCCTTGCGCATGCGGAAAAGCGGCTCGTGCATCATGGCGTGCTCGTGCTGCGCGGTGTAGTTCATGGTCCAGGCGAGCCCGTGCCGCGCCATGATCTCCTCGATGTCGAGCGCCTTGCCGTCGACCTTCCCGATGGCGGGCGCGCCCTTCACGCCTCCTTCGAACACGAGGTAGTGGTCGGTGGCCCTGCCGAGGTCCGGCTCGGCGTGGCGGTTGGGAGCGATCGCCGCGGGGCGGGAAAGGACCTTCGGGCGGACCGGCTTGCCGCCGTAGGCGATGGTCGCGATGTCGAACCCGCCCCGGCGGTGATCCCTCACCGCGAAGGACCGCCCGGCCGCGCCCGTGCCGTCGATCACGAGGTCCGTGCGCTGGCCCGCGCCGAGCAGGAGCCGCCCGTCGGGCACGGGGTGCGGCCGGACCGGCTGGCCGTCGTAGCTCACGATCCACGGCGCGTGGCCGGTGAACTCGACGAGGAACGCCCGCGCCGAGGCGGCGTTGAGCAGGCGAAGCCGCACGCGCTCGCCGGGACGAAGCTCCAGCCTGCGGTGCGGGCCGGCCGCCGTGCCGTTCAACGTGATCACGTTGCCGTGCCGGCCCTCGGTGCCGAAGTCCAGGATGCGGCCGAAGTCCTCCACCTGCCGGTTGTCGTCCGCGAGCTTGCAGTCGGCGAGGACCCACAGGACCTCGCGGTCCACGGGCAGGGGCTTCCTTTCCTCGACGACGAGCATCCCGAAGAGCCCGCGCGGCACCTGCTCGAAGCTCGACTGGTGCGGGTGGTACCAGTAGGTGCCCGCATCCTCGACGCGGTAGCGGTAGCCGAACGTGCCGCCGGGCGCGATCGGGGGCTGGGTGACGTGCGGCACGCCGTCCATGGCGTTGGGCACGCGCAGTCCGTGCCAGTGCACGGTGGTGACCTGCGGCAATGCGTTCCTCACCAGGATGTCGGCGGTGTCTCCCTGCCGGAATCGCAGCGTCGGGCCGGGCGCGGTGCCGTTGAAGGCCCACACCGGCGTCTCCGGTCCGGTGGCGCGGATCCTCTGCCGGCACACGCCCGCGACGAGCTCGATCGGGGACGCGCCGGCCGGCAACGCCGGCAGCGCGGTGCAGATGCTCCCGCCGGCCGGCGATGGCGCGAGCGGGCCGGTGCCGGAAGACACGGACGGAAGCGCGAGCGCCCCGAGGGCGGCGCCAGCCGATTGCAGGAATTCGCGTCGTGCGAGCCTCATCGATTCTCTCCTCGTCGTGCCGCCGTCTTCTCCCAGGCGGGGCCGGCGCCGGGGGCGGCGCCGCGGTCGTGGCAGGTGATGCAGGTGGTGAGAAAGAGGCGGCGGCCGGCGCGGTCGCCTTCGCCGAGCGAGGCCTCGGGGGCGTCGACGGGGATGCGGCCCAGCGCGAAGGGAAATGCCTTCGCGTAGCGCTCGTGCGCCGGCCAGCCGTTTTCCGCCGTGTGGTAGCGGGCGTTGGGAGCGCGCCGGACCACGAACTCCTCGTGGACGAACGCGACCACGGCCTCGACCTCGCGCGCGGACAGCGTGCCCGCGAAGGACTTCATCGCCGAGCCGGGGAGGCCGTGGCGAACCGCCATCTCGATGCGCAGCGGCGGCATCTCCTCGGCCGTGAAGTCGACGAACGCCCGCGGCTTTGCCGGCAGCATCGCGGCGGCCACCGTCCGCGCATCCCCGGAGTACCCGTGGCAGTAGTAGCAGCGGAAGTTGTACACGCGCCGGCCTTCCTCGACGAGCGTCGCGCCGGTCGCGCCGGCGAAGGCGGGCGCCGCGGCGGCGAGGAGGACGGCCGCCAGCGCCCTCATCGCTTTCCGTCCGAGGCCTTGCCCCCGTGCGCGGAGGTGCCGGAGACGCCCGGGGAGACGGCGAGGAGCGACTGGCGCACGTAGTCGGCGACGGCCTCGATGTCGGCGGGCGCCATCTGCTGCGCGAACCCGGGCTTGCCGGCCGCGGCCTTGCCGACCGCGACGGCCGCGATCACGCGCTCCCGGTTCAGGCCGGCCACCTTCGTGAGGTCGGGCGCCGGCTTCACGCCTTCCTTCGGCGTGGCGCCCGCCTCGAGGCCGCGGCCGACCGGGCCGTGGCAGGCCGCGCAGTAGTGGCCGTACAGCGTGCGCCCGCGGCGCGCGGCCTCGCCGCCGGACTTCTCGACGAACTGGGCGCGGACGTACCGGGCGAGCGCCCTGGTCTCGTCGGCGCTGAGCTGCGTCTTCCACCCGACCATGGCGGTGCCGGGCTTGCCCTCGCGCGTGATCGCGGCGATGTAGTCGACCGTGAGCCGCGGCCGAAGCGCCGGGTCGGTGAAGTTCGCCGGCGGCGGCACGAGGCTGTTTCTCGCGCGGCTGCGCCCGTCGCCCTGGTCCCCGTGGCACACGGAGCAGTAGTTGTGGAAGAGGAGCGCGGGATCGATGCGCCCGTCGGGGCTCTTCCTGCGGTCGCCGGCGAACGCAGGGCCGGCGGACAGGACGATGGCTGCCGAGACCAGCGCGGCGGCAAGGCGGCGTGCGGGCATTTCTCTCCTCGAATGGGCGGGAAGGTCGCAGCCCTTATGCAAGATTCAGGCCTCGGCCGGCTCGCGGGCATGGCGATTGCTGGTGGCCAACGCATCGGCCCTTTCCCCGCCCGGCCGCCGAGACGACATCACGATGAACATCGAGCGCTACAACCGAACGATCGCGGCCGCCGCCGCGTCCGCCTTCCTCGCCGCCCTCGTCCCGGGATGCATCCAGGCTCCCGTCGCGACGGCGCCCGCCAAGGGGGGCGACCTGGTGTTCCCGCCCCCGCCGGAGGAGCCGCGCTTCGTGTACGAGCGCACGATCTACGGCAGCGCCGACGTCATCCGCGAGGACGCGAATTCCGACCTGAGGCGCCTGGTGACCGGCGAGGGCCGCGCGAGCGAGGGGCTCAGCAAGCCCTATGCGGTCGCCGTGCACCGGGGCAAGGTCTTCGTGAGCGACTCGGCGCAACGCTACATCCGCGTGTTCGACTTCCCGGCGGGGCGCTTCTACAAGATCGGCGAGGACGAGCCCGGGCGGATCGTGAAGCCGCTGGGCATCGACGTGGACGCCTCCGGCGCGCTCTACGTGGCGGACGTGAGCGCGCGCGACATCAAGGTGTTCAGCGCCGAGGGCAGGTACCTGAGGTCCATCGGCGGCCCGAAGTGGTTCGACCGCCTGTCGAGCGTCACCGTCGATCCGCGCGGCGAGCGCCTGTACGTCGTCGACATCGGCGGCGTGGGTTCCACGAACCACCGCGTGCGCGTCTTCGACGCGCGGACCGGCGCCCACCTCTTCGACATCGGCAAGCGCGGCACGGGGCCCGCGGAGTTCAACCTGCCGCGCGACGTGGCGATCGGCAAGGAGGGCCGGCTCTACGTGGTCGACGGCGGCAATTTCCGCGTGCAGGTGTTCGCGCGGGACGGCGCGTTCCTCAAGAGCTTCGGCGCGCTGGGCAAGCAGTTCGGGCAGTTCGCGCGCCCCAAGGAGATCGCGACCGACTCGGCCGGGAACGTCTACGTCGTGGACTCCGCGTTCGGCAATTTCCAGGTGTTCAACGCGGAAGGGGAGCTCCTCCTCTTCGTGGGCGACCGCTCCGAGCGCGACGGACCCGCGAAGTACATGCTGCCTTCCGGAATCTACGTGGACGAGGACGGACGCGTCTACGTGATCGACCAGTGGTTCCGGAAGGTCGACGTGTTCCGCCCGGTCGCGCTCGCGGCCTCGCAGGGCCATCTCAGGCGGGCCGCGACTGCGGCGCCGGCGGCCAGGTAGCGCGCTCTCGAAATCGGGAACATTCCTTCCCCCCGTTGGGAAGATCGTCCCGCCCGCGCCGCCCTGCGCGGCGCTTCCTGCGGCGAGCGGACCGTTCCCGCCCGTTCGCGGCTTGCATCCGGCTGGCACGGTTGCTGCATAAGAGGCTCAACCGCTGCAGAAGGATCGCGCCGCGGCCTTCACAAACGATCAAGGAGCGCGAACATGACGAAGAAGAGATGGGGCGCCGGGTGGGGGAATCCTCTCGCGGTGATGTTCTGGACGATGTGCACCCTCGGGCTGGGCGTGCTGCCCGTCCAGGCGGGCATCGCCAACACCAAGCACAACCTCAGCCCGAGCAGCACGGCCGGCAACAACATGGTCACGGCGGGCACCGACGAGATCTGCGTCTTCTGCCACACGCCGCACGCGGCCGACACGACCGCGCCCGTTCCGCTCTGGAACAAGCGGTTGAACACCGGCGCGACCTACACGACCTACGCGACCCTCAACTCGAGCTCGATCGACGGCGAGATCCTTCCCGTGGGCTCCATCTCGCTCGCGTGCCTGTCCTGCCACGACGGGACGCAGGCCATGGACAACCTCATCAACGCGCCGGGCTCGGGCGGCTACGACGTCACCGGCGGTGGCGCCAACGGCCTGGGCTACACGTGGGCCGGCACCCGGGTCGACGCGCAGGGCCTGATGACGAACTCCGCGACCTCGCTCGCCATGCTGGGCAACGACCTGAGCAACGACCATCCGATCGGCATCAAGTACTGCGGCGGCGGCCCGACCAATGCCTTGCCCGGCACGGCCTGCGTCGACCCGGACTTCACCGCGCCCACCTCCGGGGTGGTGAACGGCAACACGGTGTTCTGGATCGACACGACGGGCGGCACGGTCGCGCGCAACAAGACCGACATGCAGCTCTACACCCGCACGTTCGCTTCCGGCGCGGGGCCCTCGGTCGAGTGCGGCAGCTGCCATGACCCGCACGCCGACGCGAGCACGCCGAACCCCGGCGGCCTGCCGAGCTCGGGCGCCACGTTCCTGCGAATCGCCAACACCAACAGCAACGTCTGCCTTGCCTGCCACGTGAAGTAACGCCGCGCGAAGACCATTCGCGTGCCGCGCGGGGCCGGGCAGTCAACCCGGCCCCTTTTGTTTTGGAGGATCCGCCATGCGCATCGCATTTCTCGTTCCGGTCCTTGCACTCGCGTCGACGCTCGCCTCGGGTGCGGAGACCGCCTCCACCCCCGTTTCCCCGCCGGGGCCGGTGGCCGCCATCGCCTCCGTGAACGGGCGCGCGATCAGCGTCGCCGATTTCGACCAGGCCCTGGCCGCGGCGGTGCGAAGCCGCTTCTACCATCGCGCGCCGCCCGACGGCGACCTGGCCGCCGTGCGCCGCGAGGTGGCGCAGTCCCTCATCGAGCTCGCGCTGGCCGCGTCCGAGGCGACGCGCCGCGGAATCGCGCCCGACGCCGCGAAGGTCGACAAGGACCTCGAGCGGATCGAGGCGCGCTTCCGGAACATGCCGGGATGGGCCGAGCATCGGGGCCCGCAGGTCGCGCGGTGGCGGGCGGAGCTCGAGGAGCGGTCGCGGGCCGAGGCGCTCGAGAAGCGCGTGCGCGCCGAAGTGTCGCCCACGGCCGGGCAGGTGCGCGGGTTCTACGACTCGAATCCGGCGCTCTTCACAGAGCCCGAGAAGGTCCGCGTCGGCGTGATCCTGCTCAAGGTCGATCCTTCCGCGGGCAAGGCGGCGCGCGACCGCGCGCGCGAGGAGGCCGCGGGCATCCGCCGGCGGATCGCGGACGGCGCCGATTTCGCCGAGCTCGCGAGGATCCATTCCGGCGACGACTCGGCATCGAAGGGCGGCGACCTGGGCTTCGTTCACCGCGGCGCGCTTCCGGAACCGGTGCAGGCCGTCGCCGACAAGCTCGATGGCGGAAAGGCGTCGGATCCGATCGACGTCCTCGAGGGGATCGCGATCATCCGCGTGTCGGACCGCAAGCCCGCGCAGCTTCGTCCCTTCGACGCGGTAACCGACCGCGCCCGCGACCTCTTCCGCCGCAAGGCGGCCGACGAAGCGTGGAAGTCGCTCGTCGCGACGCTGCGCTCCGCGGCGAAGGTGGACATCGACACACGGCGCTTCCCCGAGCTTGTCGCAACCCCCGACGCCGCCAAGGCGAGCCCACCGTCCTCGCGGTGACCACCGCGAGGCCACGACCGGGTGCCATCGCGGCGCTCGTCGCCGCCTGCTGGGCATCGGGCGCGACGGGGCAGGAGCTGCGGCTGGACAGCGACTTCGCCAGCGCGCGGGAGGCGATGGACCCGGTCCGGTGGCTCCTCGCGCAGGCGCCCGCGCCCGGGGCCGCGTCCCGCGCGTCGTCGCAGGCGATCTTCGCCTCGCCCGCGGCGACGACTGCCTCGCCATCCTGGGCCGCGAGGATCCTTCCGTTCATCGACTCCGGCGAGCCCGCGGGTTTCGCGCCCGCCCGATGGGGCGGGAGGATATCGCTCGACTACGTCGACCAGCGCGGCGAGGAGGGCCTGCGCAGGCACGTGTCCACCGCCACGGCCAGCCTGAACGCCGCGAGCTATTTCTGGCAGCCGTGGTTCGCCCAGGTGCGCGGCACGCTGACGGTCCTCGCCGCCGCCGAGAGCGGGTCCGGCGGCGCCTCGGCGACGGCCGCCGAATCGAACCTGCGCGGGCTCTCCCTCTCCGGCGGCGGCACGCTCACCGTGTTTCCCGCCAGCCGCTTCCCGTTCCTCGCCTCGCTCGATTCCACCGACAGCCGGGCGAGCGGCGAATTCTCGCCCAGCGACTACCGCAACACGCGCGCGAGCCTGCGGCAGACGTGGCGCGATCCGCTCGGGGAGACCACCTACGCGGGAGGCCTCGACTACAGCCTGCTCGACTCGGCGTCGTTCGGGCGCGATTCCGTGCTGCAGCTCGACAGCCGCTACCTCGGCGCCCGCGCGCCGCATCGAATCGACGCGGCCCTCGCGTGGTCGCGCAACCGGCGCGACAGCGGGTCGGAGGGCTCCGACATCCTGCGCGCGTTCGGCACGCACCTCTACACGCCGACGCCCGACCTCTGGGTCAACTCGCTCGCGAGCTTCACCGAGACCGAGCTGGGCCCGGGCGCCGGCGGGCTCGCCTTCACCCAGCGCCTGGGGCAGCTCACTTCGCAGGCCGTGTGGCGTCCGGAGTTCGACGACCGCCTCGTGCTGACCGGGGGCGGGCGACTCTTCGTCAACCAGTTCTCGCGCTCGGGTCCCGACAGCACCTCCCACTCGCTTTCGGGCAACGCCGGAGCGACCTTCTCGATCGACGACCAGGCTTCGCTCAACGCCTCGATGAGCGCGACGCAGGTGGCGGTCACCGGGGGCGAGGATGCGCTCGTCACCGTCGGGAGCGCGGGGGCGAACTACGTCTCGAGGCCCCTCGACCTCGGGTTCGCCAACTATTCCGTCAGCGCGTCCCTGCAGGGAGGGCGCCAGTCCGGCGGTCCCGAGGAAAGCCGGATCGTCGCGAGCGCCCAGGCCGACCAGCAACTGGCCCGCGCGCTCGCCCTCGGCGACGCCGTCTCCCTGAACCTCCTCGCCACCCAGGGCGGCGGCGTGACCCACGACTCGTTCCTCGGCCGCACGGATACGTTGCGGCTCGGTGCCTCCGCCGGCGTGCGCGTGGCCACCTCGGAAGCCTCGGACGCCTATCTCGGCGCGAGCTACGCCCAGTCGGAGTCGAAGGGCGGCGTGAACGACCGCTTCCGCCTGGCCAACGTCCAGGCAAGCGGCCAGGTCCGGTTCGGCCCCTACGATTCGCTGTCGGCCAATGTCACCGCCCAGTGGGTGCGCGGCAGGCGCGACCTGCTGCCCGACGCCGAGGACGCCACCCGCCAGGTCTACGGGGGCCTCTCCTACCAGCATTCGCGCCTCTTCGGGGTTCCCCGGCTGCGCTACCTGCTCAGCGCGACCTTCAACGAGGGCGTCCAGACCGCATCGCGCCTCCTGGGCGACCTCGACGCGACCCGCGAAAACGTGACGCAGCTCATCGACCATCGGCTGCTCTACGACATTGGCAGGCTCGAGCTGCGCCTTGGCATGCGGTTTGCAAAGATTGACGGTCGCGATGATCTCCAGTGGTACCTGCGGGTGCATCGCCAGATCGGCCAGTACTGAGAAAGGCTTCCCATCGATGGAAAAAATCCTCATTCCCGGCATCCGCGCCCGACTCGCGGGACTCGTGCTCGCGCTAGCGGCCATGGCCGGCCTCGTCCTCGCGCTCCCGGCGCCGGCCCTTGCCGAGTACGGCGACGTGGTGATCAACAACCATTCGGACGCGGCAGGCGTGCGGCCCGTGGTCTTCCCGCACTGGTTCCACCGCGTCCGCTTCCGCTGCAAGGTCTGCCACAGCGACCTGGGGTTCAAGTTCCAGGCGGGAGGCAACGACATCAACATGGTGAAGATCATCGACGGCCAGTTCTGCGGTGCCTGCCACAACGGGGCGGTCGCCTGGTCGGTGGAGAACTGCGACCTGTGCCACTCCGGCAAGGCGAACACGCCCACCCAGGTCCACGAGAGCACGATCCAGAAGCTGGCCGGTCCGGCGCCGGCCGCGCCCGCCACGGCGGCGAAGAGGTGACGCCATGAGAGCGATCCTCCTCGCCGCCGCGATCGTTTCGATGGCCTTTCCGGCTTCCGCCCAGGACAAGGGCGCGGGGAAGTCGACCTACGACAAGACCTGCGCGCTCTGCCATGCGACCGGCCTCGCCGGCGCGCCGAAATTCGGAAACAAGGCCGACTGGGCCCCGCGCCTGAAGGTGGGCGCCGCGAAGCTGTACGCGAGCGCGCTCAAGGGCACCGCGAACGGCATGCCCGGCAAGGGCGGCAACCTGACCCTGTCCGACGGCGACGTAAAGGCGGCCGTCGACTACCTGGTGGCGAGCGTGGGCGGGGCGAAGAGCGCGGCCACCCCCGTTGCGGCCGCGGCCGCGAAGCCGTCCCCCGCGGAGGCGCCGAAAGTCGCATCCGCCGCGCCCGTGGCCGTGGTGGCGGCGCCCGTCGCGCTGCGTGCCGCCGCCGCTGCGCCCGGCGCGGCGGCAACGGGAGCGGCGGATCCCAACGCGTTCAACCGGCTGCTCGCGGCGCCCGGCAAGCGTAACGCGCCGCCGGCCGAAGACGGCATCCACGATCCCGCGAACCCGGGCACGCACGCGCTGCAGCCGCCGCTCACCGCGCTCGGCGGGATGCCGGCGCTCGCCGCGGGCAACCGCGTGAACTGGGTGTCGTCCCTCGAGGGCGGCAGGATCACGCCGCGGTGGGATCGCGACGACGCCGGCGCGGCGGCCGTCGTGATGGACCTGAACATCGTGCGCGAGGTGAAGGGCTCGATGCCCGACGTCGTGTATCCGCACAAGCAGCACACCGAATGGCTCGACTGCTCGAACTGCCATCCGCAGATCTTCATCCCGCAGAAGGGCGCCAACCAGATCAGCATGGCCTCGATCATGCTGGGCCAGAAATGCGGCGTGTGCCACGGCAAGGTCGCCTTCCCGGTCTCGGAATGCCGGCTCTGCCACTCGAAGAAGAAGGAAGGCGCGGGCCCGGCCGCGGCCGTGGCGGGAGCGCGGAAGTGACGACGGGCCGGCACGTCGCCGTCGGCATCGCGGCGCTGGCCTGCGCCGGCGCGCTGGCGCAGTCCGCCTCGTCCGATCGCAGGGCGCTCGAGCAGAAGGAGGCGCTCGTCCGGCGGCTCGTCTTCGACTCGCCCGTGGAGCAGCGCATCGCGACGGCCGGCAACGAGGAGGCGAGGACTCAGCTCGAGCGGGCGCGCGCGATGCACGCGAGGGCGCGCTCGCTCGCCGAGGCCGGGCAGCTCGACCAGGCGCAGTCGGAGCTCGACGCGGCCATGCGGGCCATCGGCAAGGCGCGCCAGCTGGTCCCGGACCCGATGGCGCGCGCCGTGGACCTGCGCCTGCGCTACACGGGACTCCTGCGCACGGTGGAGACGCTCGTCCGGTCGTACGAGAGCCACCTCGCCCGGGCGAGGGGCGGGCCGGCCGGCGACGAGCGGCTCGAAGGCGCCCGCGCGCGCATCGACGAGGCGAGGGGGCTCGCCGATCCCGGGCACATGGCCGAGGCGGTCGTTGCCCTCGAGAAGGCCGAGCGCGGGCTCATGGCGGGGCTCAACGCCCTTCTCGGTTCGTCCACGCTGCAGTACTCGCAGCGCTTCGCGGCGCCGGCCGAGGAGTACGCCCACGAGCTCGACCGCCACCTCGCCTATCGCGATCTCGTGCCGGTCGCGATCGCCGAGCTCAAGCCGCGGCGCGAGGCGGTGGGCCTCGTCGAGCGCTACGTGGCCGCGAGCGCGAGGCACCTGGTGGCCGCCCGGGCTCTCGCGGCGGGGCAGCGCTTCGGCGAGGCCGTCGACGAATTGCGATCGGGAACGAGCAACCTGCAGGCGGCCCTGGCGGCCGCGGGCCTCGCCGTCCCCAGGGAAACCGGAGCGAACTGACCGATGAAACGAATACTCGCCGCAGCACTCTTCCTCGCCGCCGCGCACGGCGTCCTCGCCCAGCAGGTCGACCGCGAGCAACTCGAACGGCGCATCGCCGCGGTGGAGACGCTCATCGAGCGCTCCTCGGCCGCGCGGCAGATCGAGGCGAGCGGCGACGCGCGGGCGCTCGAGCACCGCGACCGCGCGCGCGACATCCACCGCCGCGCGGTGGAAGCGTTTCGCGCCGGGGACCTGGCGGCCGCCTCGCGGCTTCTTCCCGAGGCGAGCGTGCGCATGTTCGAGGGCGTCCGGCTCGCCGGCGCCGAGGCGCTCGTCGCCGGCAAGCGCCGCACCGACTTCGACGCGCGGCTGGAGAGCGTGAAGTCGCTCGCCGCCGCCCAGCGGCGCATCGCCCTGGAGAAGCGCTCGATCGCGGGCGCCGCGGAGACGGCGGAGACGATCGACAGCCTCGTCGCGCAGGCGCAGCGGATCGCCGCCGGCGGCGACATCGAGGCCGCGCGGGGCGTCCTCGACCGCGCCTACCTGGTGGCGAAGGCCGCCATCGGCTCCATGCGCAGCGGCGACACCCTGGTGCGCTCCCTCGACTTCGCGAGCAAGGAGGAGGAATACCGCTACGAGCTCGACCGCAACGACACGCACCGCATGCTGCTGAAGCTCCTCGTTCCGGATCCCGCCAAGGCCGAGCGCGCGCAGGCCGCCTCCGCGAAGGCGGCGCAGTTGCGCGAGCTCGCGGAGGGCCGTGCCACCTCGAATTCCTTCGCGGACGCGGTCGGCCTCCTGGAGGAGTCGACGCGCGAGCTGGTGCGCGCGATCCGCGCCGCCGGCATCTACATTCCCGGGTGAGGCCCTGGTTGCGCGCGCGCTCCGCCATCGTCCTGGTGCTCGCCTTCGCGGCCGCACTCGCGTGGGCGCAGCCGGACCTGCGCCGCTGGCTTCCGCTCGCGCGGGACGGGCTGCACGATCCCGCGAGCCCCGCCACGCGCCAGTTGCAGGAGCCCCGCGAGGCGCTCTCGCTCCTGGCGCCGGACACGGCCGGCAACCAGGTGCGATGGGTCGAGTCGCTCGAGCGGGGGCAGATCGCGCCGCGCTCGACGATCGATCCCGGCACGCAGGTGCGCGTGCTCGACGACGAGATCCTGCTCAACCTGCACGGCGGCACGCCGATCGTGCGCTTCCCGCACCGCGCGCACACGCTCTGGCTCGACTGCTCCAACTGCCACGAGGAGATCTTCAGGTCGAAGGCGGGAGCGAACAGGCTCGACATGAGGAAGATCCTGCAGGGCGAGCAGTGCGGCGTGTGCCACGGCGCCGTCGCCTTTCCGCTGACCGAGTGCGGCCGGTGCCACAGCGTGCCGCGCGCGCGAACGGGGCAGGGACAGGCGGCGGCTCGCGGCGCAACGCCGGCAGCGCCCGGGGCGCCCGGGCCGTGAGGGCGAACCGGAGCCGCGCGGCCCTCGTGGCCCTCGCGCTCGCCGCCCTCCTGCCGGGGCCGGCGACGGGGGAATACGGGGACGTCGTCCTCAACCGCCGCTCCGAAGCCGAGGGCGTGCGCCCCGTGGTGTTCCCCCACTGGTTCCATCGCATCCGCTTCCGCTGCAAGGTCTGCCATTCGGAGCTGGGATTTCGCATGCGCGCGGGGTCGAACGTGGTCACGATGAAGGAGATCGCGGACGGGAAGTTCTGCGGCATGTGCCACAACGGCCAGGTCGCGTGGGCGGCCGACCGCTGCGACCTCTGCCACTCCGGCAGGGCGGGGTTGCGAAGCGGCATCCAGGGCGGCCACGAAACCCTGGGGCCCGGGCACTGGTGAGCGCGATGACCGCACCGATGCTCGCGTGGACGGGGCTGGCGGCTGCCGCGGCCGTGCTGGCCGCCTGCGCTTCCGAGCCGCCGCGGCACCTGCGGCTCGATCCCGATCCCGCCCGCGAAATGCGCACGTGGCCGAGCGCGCCGGAAGTGCCGCGCTACCGGCACGAGGGCACGCTCCTCGGCGAGATGAACTACGTGGCGCCGGGAGGAGCGGCGAAGCCGGCCTGGCGCGCCGCGCTCGAGTGGGTGGCGGGCCTCGGGGAATCGCGCGACGCGGTCGACGAGCTGCTGCGCCCCTCCGGCGGAACCTCGGAGGGATGCGGGCGCATCGTGGTGAGCGACCCGGGCCGCGGCGCCGTGTTCGCGTTCGCGGCCGAAGGCGGGCCCGAGGTGCTCGAGTTCGCCGCCGGCGCCCGGCGCTTCTCGTCCCCGACGGGAATCGCGTGCGGACCGGGGCGATCGCTGCTCGTGGCCGATTCCGCGCTGGGATACGTCGTCGAGCTCGACGACAAGGGGGTCTTCCGCCGCCGCATCGGCGCCGGCGTCCTCGAGCGGCCCACCGGGCTCGCGCTCGACCGGGAGCGAGGCGAGCTCTACGTCGCCGACACCGCGTCGCACGACGTGAAGGTGTTCGACGCGCAAGGGCGGCTGCTGCGCCGGATCGGGCGGCGCGGCGAGGCGGAGGGCGAGTTCAATTTCCCCACCCATCTCTGGTTCCGCGCCGGCGAGCTGTACGTGTCGGACACGATGAACGGGCGCGTCCAGGTCTTCGCGCGCGGCGCGCAACTCCCGCGGCTGGTCGTGGGCGCGAGGGGGCTCTTCGTGGGGCAGCTCGTGCGTCCGAAGGGCGTGGCCACCGACTCCGCCGGCAACATCTACGTGGTCGAGTCGTACTACGACCACCTGCTCGTCTTCGATCGCGAGGGGCGCTTCCTGCTGCCCATCGGTGGGCTCGGGCGCGACGCGGGCCAGTTCTACCTTCCCGCCGGATTGTGGGTCGACGAGCGCGACCGCGTCTTCGTGGCCGACATGTTCAACGGGCGCGTCGTGGTGCTGCAGTTCCTGGGCGGGGAAGCCGATGGCCAGCCCTAGCCTCGCGAGGGTCCTCCTGGGCCTGGCCGCCGCGGCCTCTCTCCTCGCGGCGACGGCTTTCGCGCTGCGCGCCGCCGGCATCTCGGACGTGCGCAACACGAAGCACAACCTCTCGGTCTCGGGCGCCGGGCCGGTCAGGAGCACGACGGAAAGCCAGGTCTGCGTCTTCTGCCACACGCCGCACGGCGCGACGCCGGGCGTGGCGCCGATCTGGAACCGCGCGCTCGGCACCACGACCTACACGCCGTACACCTCGTCGTCGCTGGACGCGCAGGCGATCCAGGGGGCCCTCGACCAGCCCGGGGGCAGCTCGAAGCTCTGCCTGTCGTGCCACGACGGCACGGTGGCCATCGGCAACGTGAACGTCCTGAACGGCGTCGGGTCCGCGACGACCCAGGGGACGGTGTCGATCCCGATGACGGGCACCGGGGCCGGTGGCGCGATGCCGGCGGGAAGCGGCACGACGACGGGCTTCACCCGGAGCCTGGGCACCGACCTCGGCAACGACCACCCGATCTCGGTTTCCTACACCAACGCGCTGGCGCTTCGCGACGGGGAGCTGCGCGTGGTGGACGCGAACCAGCAGCACCCCGGCGGAAGCGGCGCGCTCCTGGGCGTGCGCGCCGCGGGCTACCGGCCGCAGCTCCCCCTCGAGCCCACGGGGCCCGGCGGCATCGGGCAGGTCCAGTGCGCCACCTGCCACGATCCGCACCGCCGCGAGACGGACGCGACCAAGGGGAACCAGAAATTCCTGCGCCAGAACCGGTTCCAGGAGGCGGTGCCTTCCGCGTCGCACGATCCGGCCTCCGACATCATCTGCATCACCTGCCACGACAAGAACGTCACCGGCGGCACGTGGGCGTTCTCCGCCCACGCCAATCCGCTGGTGGCCACGCAGACGTACACGGCGGCGGCAGCGGCGCAGCGCGAGTTCCCGGTGGGGCTCCCGGTGTGGCGCGCGGCCTGCCTCAACTGCCACGACACGCACACAGTGCCGGGCGCGCGCCGCCTCGCGCGCGAGGCGACCGACAGCGTCTCCATCCCCAAGTCGGGCGGCGCCTCCGCCATCGAGGAGAACTGCTACCAGTGCCACACGACCGCGGCGCAGAGCGCGATCGCGCCGGCGACGGCCGTGCCCGACATCCGGACCGACTTCCAGCTCGCGCGCCGCATGCCGATCCGCTCGGCTGACCAGGCCGCGGGAGCCGAGGTGCACGACATCTCCGCGAATTTCGTCGACCCGGGCTTCGTCGACTGCTCGGGCCCGACGAGCGCGTGCGGGAAGGACTTCGTCGAGCCGCGCGCGATCCTCGGCGCGGGCGCGCAGGGCAACCGCCACGCCGAATGCACCGACTGCCACAACCCGCACCGCGTTGTGAAGTTCCGCTCGTTCGCGGGCAATCCGCCCGGCTCGATCGGCGGGACGCCGGACGCCTCGGGCACCCACGACCGCACGCCGTCCGCGGGAACGGTCGTCACGAACATCGCCTCGGGCGTCCTGCGCGGGGCCTGGGGCGTGGAGCCGGGATACGCCTCGGCGAGCTTCCACAGCCTGCCGTCGGGCTACCAGGTCAAGCGCGGCGACCCCGGGGCGAGCGCCGATGCCAGCGCCACGGCGCCGTATGTGACGCGCGAGTACCAGATCTGCCTCAAGTGCCACTCCGACTACGGCTACTCGGACAACAACGTCTACCCGTCCGGCTCGCGCCCCGACCTGGGCTATCCGGGCGGCACGCCCGCCGGCACCAACGGCGTCCAGCAGTACACGAACCAGGCGAAGGAATTCCAGGCGCCGATCGCGCACACGGGCGAAACGACGACGACGGATTCCGGCGCCGCCGCGGCGTACTCGACCAACAACCACCGGTCGTGGCACCCGGTGATCGGCCCGACCGGCCGCACGGGCACCGTCCGCGGCAATGGCACGAACATCTCGGCGCGGTGGCTCTCGCCCTTCAACAACGCCGTGGGCACGCAGACGATCTATTGCACGGACTGCCACGGGTCCACCACCGCCTCGGGCACCATCCAGCCCGCGGGAGGGGAGAACGGCAGCCCGTGGGGCCCGCACGGCTCGGGCGACAACTTCATCCTCAAGGGCACGTGGAACAGCACGACGGGGTCGGGCCAGCAGGCCGCCGGCCTG
>JAGRPO010000102.1 GCA_019449455.1 Betaproteobacteria bacterium
GCGCGCGTTGGGGGTCTCGATCGCGAAGGGCCGGACCAGCACCCTGTTGCGCACGTCGCTGCCGAGCAGCGTGCTGCGGCCGAGGGCGATGCCTTGCCCTTCGGCGGCGGCCTGCATCAGGAGCGCGGAGTCGCTGAAGTAGGGGCCGCGGGTCGGCTCGGGCCAGTCGAGCTCGGCCGCCTCGAACCACGGCTTCCAGGGCTCGCCCTCGGCACGCAGCAGCGTGTAGCGCGCGAGGTCGGCCGGGCGCTTGGGCACCCCTCCCGCGATCCGGGGGCTGCACACCGGGAAGAACGCGTCGTCCACCAGGTGCTCGATGCGCACGCCGGGCCACTGGCCGAAGCCATTGCGGATCGCCACGTCGGCCTCGTCGCGCTGGAAATCGACGATCGCGATGCTGGAATTGACGACGAGATCGATATCGGGATGCTCGGCGTGAAAGCGGCCGATGCGCGGCAGCAGCCATCGCGCGGCGAGGGAGGGTGGGATGCTCACCCGCAGTTGCCGCGGATTGGCCCGGTTGGTGATCTCCTGCACGGCGGTCATCAGTTCCGCGAATGCCGTGCGCACGCGCGCCGCAAAGCGCTCGCCGTCCTCGGTCAGGCGGATGCCTCGGCCCGCGCGCTCGACGAGCCGCACGCCGAGGTCGGACTCGAGCGCCTTGATCTGGTGGCTGATCGCGCCGTGCGTCAGGTGCAGAGACTGCGCCGCCTTGGTCAGGCTGCGTTCCCGCGCGGTCGCCTCGAACGCGCGCAGTGCCTGCATGGGTGGAAGACGCATGGCGCCGTACCTCTCATGTGAATTTCATTGACATATAACATGAAAACAAATCGATTGTCGCCCCCTGAAGGCGTGAATAGACTTCGCTCCTGAATTCATGAAGCAAGGGGCACTGGACATGAAAACGGCATTCGCACATGCATCACCGAGCCCGGCGTGGGGCACGGCCCCCGCGGGCCGCCATGGGCACGGGCCCTCGCGCGGACATTGGGTGGATGCGCTGGTGACGATCGCGATCATGGCCTGGCTCGTCGCGGCACTCGCCGGAATGGTCGGCGAGTCGAACGTCATCCCGTCCGCCCGGGCAACGCTGTCCGCGGTCACCAGGGACTTCCCGACCGCGCTGCCGCACGAGCCGGCGACGCCCGGGGATGCGACGTTCGCGAGAAGGCGGTTGATCTGAAGCGTGCGCGGGGCGCGCCCGAGATCGACACCTTTCCGGCCCGAGGCCTATCCTTGCAGGAGTCGTGAACGACTTCTGATCGGGGAGAATCCACATGCAAGCGGAACGGTCCTCCGGCGCGGACGACCTTACGGGTCGCCTCGCGGCGTACATGGTCGCATCTCGCGACCGCGTCTTGCCCGATGACGTCCTGCGCGACGCCAAGCACCGCATCCTGGACTCCGTGGCGGCGATCGTTTCCGGGTCGGCGCTGCGGCCGGGCGTCATGGCCATCCGGTTCATCCGCAGCCAGGGCGGCGTGCCCGAGGCGTCCGTTCTCGCCAGCGACATCAGGACGTCCGCCATCAACGCGGCGCTGGTCAACGGCATGCTGGCCCATGCGGACGAATCCGACGACTTCGAGCCGATCACCAAGGCGCATCCCGGCTCGTCCGTCGTTCCGGCGGCCCTGGCGATGGCGGAGAAGGATCATCGCCCCGGATCGGAAATGATCCGCGCGGTGGCCCTGGGCTACGACGTGGGGTGCCGGTTCCTGCTGGCCCTCGGGCCGGACCATGTCCGGGGCACCCATCGCGGGGCGGAGGCGTACGGAGCGGCCATGGGCGCCATGGCGGCAGCGGCCTCGCTCGCCCGCCTGGACGACAGGGGCATGCGGCACGCGATTTCCTACGGGGCGCAGCAGGTGTCGGGCCTGTGGAGCTGGGTCGAGGATCACGACCATATCGAGAAGGCCTTCGACTTCAGCGGCATGGGAGCGCGAAACGGGGTCACCGCGGCGGTCTTCGTGCAGGCGGGATTCACGGGCGTGCACGACGTCCTGGGCGGCAGGCACAACCTTCTCCAGGCGCTGTCGGCGCAGCCCATGCCCGAGGCGATGGTGGCCGACCTGGGAAGCCGCTACTTCATCACGGAATCCTGCATCAAGACCTTCACGGTGGGGTTTCCGAATCAATCGCCCCTGGACGCCTTGCTCAAGCTGCGCCGCGAGCACGATCTCAGCCCTGCCACGGTGGACCGGATCGTCGTTCGCCTGCCCGAAGACGCCATCGGCATCGTGGGCCGCAGCCCGATGCCCGACGTCAATTGCCCGTACCTGATCGCGACCGCCCTGGTGGACGGCGCGGTCTCGTTCGCCAACAGCCACTCGCGCGAGCACATGGACGAGCCGCGGATCCGCTCCGTGATGGAGCGCGTCACGGTGATCGGGGACCCGAAGCTGAACGATCCCGCCGCGCCGCGCGGGGGCATCGTCGAGGTGTTGCTCAAGGACGGCAGGACGGTCAGCCGGCACACCCGCTTCCCGCCGGGAGCCAAGGAAAATCCGCTCGATACCGAGGCCGTGAACGCCAAGGCGCGCGACCTGATGGGCCCGGTCCTGGGCGCCGAACGGACCGAAGCCGCCATCCGCCAGTTCAACGAGCTGGAGGGGGTGGGCGACGTGGGCGAGCTCGTTCGCTCCGTCCTGGCGGCCTAGGCTTCGGGAAGGGCCGGTCACCGCCGAAGGAGTGCCCCACCCTCCGAATTCCCGCCTTCACGCCGGCCCTGCCTCATTTCGTCGGAGGGCCGGGGCAGGCCGCGCCGCCCCTTGCTATCCTGCCCGCGATGAAACCCCTGCTCTTCATCCTGCGCATCGGCTTCGCCTGGGCCGTACTCATCCTCCTCGTGATGGTGCTGCTGGCCGGCACCATCGGCGAGAGCCGCGCGACGTACGTCGCGCCTTTCGCGTTGATCGTGCTGTTCGTCGTGACCGTCCGCGCGTTCTCGCACGTGCGCCGCG
This sequence comes from Betaproteobacteria bacterium, assembly GCA_019449455.1. GTDB lineage: Bacteria > Pseudomonadota > Gammaproteobacteria > Burkholderiales > Usitatibacteraceae > FEB-7. Next base: position 2,961 of record JAGRPO010000102.1, read on the forward strand.
TGCGGTTCCTCGCGGACAATCCCGGCGCGGCGACCTTCGGCAGCCGCCATCGCCGCCGGATCGAGTTGCCGTTTCCCGCGGCCGAATCGTTCGACATGGTCGACGCCGCGATTCGCGAGCTTCCGCACGTCGAGGACGTCGAGAGCGTGCGCGACAGCCTGCAGGTCCATGCGCGCGTGAAGCGGATCGATCCCTACCAGGGCGGCGGGGACGCACGGCGCCCGGCGCGCAACCGCGTGCACGCGACGATCGCGCCGGGCGAAGGCACCGGCAGCCTCACGCTGATCTGCGAGCCCGAGGGCGGCGTATGGGTGGACTGGCTCCACGTGGACAACGGCACGAACTTCGGGAATGCCGAGGCGATCACGCGCGCCATCTCCCGGCGCATCTCGGAGCGGCGCAAGGGGGAGGAAGCGACGGCGCGCGAGACGGCCGCGGACAAGGAGCTCGCGCTGGCGAAGCTCAACCTGCTGCACGCGCAGGTCGAGCCGCACTTCCTCTACAACACGCTCGCGAGCGCGCAGCTCCTCACCCGCAGCGACCCGTCCCGGGCCGACCGCATGCTGGGCAACCTCA
>JAGRPO010000103.1 GCA_019449455.1 Betaproteobacteria bacterium
ATGGCCAACTGGACGCCCAACGGCTTCATCGGCCGCCTCTTCAAGACGATCGGCGCGCACGTGCCGCCCCCGGCCGGGATCAAGCCCCCGCCGCTGTGGGGCACCGAGTCGCGCCTGGCCGAGCTCTTCGGCCCGCAGGCGGCGCAACTGCGCTGCGAGAGCCGGCACTTCAACTTCCGCTACCTCTCGCCCGCGCACTGGGTGACGGTGTTCCGCGAAGTCTACGGCCCGACGCACAAGGCGTTCGCCGCCCTGGAGGCGTCCGGCGCCGCCGCGCTCGAGCGCGACATCATCGCGCTCCTCGAGGCGATGAACGTCGCGGGGCCCGACTCGCTCGTCGTCCCCAGCGAGTACCTCGAAATCGTCGTCACCAAGAAGTGAAAGGACCTTTCCGATGAAACCCCGTACTTCGATATTTCCCCTTGCCGCGACCCTCGCCGTGGCGGCCTGCGCGAGCGAGCTGGTCATCCCGGACACGCTGAACCCCGGCCCGAACGAGACGCTCGCCATGGTCGTGCCGGCCAAGGGCGTGCAGATCTACGAGTGCCGCGCCAGGAAGGACGCCGGGTCCTTCGAGTGGGCCTTCGTCGCCCCCGACGCGGAGCTCTACGACGCGCTCCACAACCGGATCGGCCACCACGGCGCCGGCCCCACCTGGGAGGCCAACGACGGCAGTCGCGTCGTGGGCACCGTGAAGGCGCGCGCCGAGGCGCCTGCCGCCGGTTCCATCCCGTGGCTGCTGCTTTCCACCAAGGGCACGGGCCCCACCGGCTCCTTCAGCAAGGTGTCGAGCATCCAGCGCGTGAACACTTCGGGAGGCGTGCCGCCCGCCTCACCCTGCACGCCGGAACTCGCGGGCCGGCAGGCGCGCGTGCACTACGTCGCCACGTACCGCTTCTTCGTCGCCTACTAGGGACGCGTTGGGTGGTGAAGGGGCTCCGGCGAGCCCCTTGTCGAATTGGAGCCCCCTCGTTCGTCGTACATGTAGAGTGCTGCCTTTCAGGCCCACCCGGCCTGGAAGGCTCGCCTCGACCTTCCTTTAAAACCAAGGAGTTACGACGATGCGATACATGATCATTGTGAAGGCCAACGCGGATTCCGAAGCGGGCTGCATGCCCACCGAGGAACTCCTGAACGAGATGGCCACCTACCACGAGGAACTGGCCAAGGCCGGGGTGCTCCTCGACGCCACGGGGCTGCAGGCGAGCTCCAAGGGCTGGAAGGTCCAGTACCGGGGCAACAAGCGCGCCGTGATCGACGGGCCGTTCACCGAGGCCAAGGAAATGATCGCGGGCTACACCCTCATCCAGGTGAAGTCCCGCGAGGAGGCGCTGGAGTGGACCCGGCGCTTCCCCAACCCCCGCGGCAACGGGGTCGACTGCGAGATCGAAGTGCGCCGGGTCATGGAGCTGGAAGACTTCGAGCCCAACGCGGCCATCGATCGCTTCCGCAAGATGGACGAAGAAGCGAGGAGGGCCTGACCATGCGCATCCTCGCCATGCACAAGTCGAACAGCTTCAGCGAGGCCGGCCATGCCCCGCCTCCGGAGATGATGGCCGCCATGGGGCAGCTCGTCGGCTCCATGATGCAGCGCGGCATCCTGGTGGCCACCGAGGGCCTCTGCCCCAGCGTCCAGGGCGCGCGACTCACCTTCCACAAGGGCAAGCGCACCGTGACCCCCGGCCCGCTCAAGGGAGCGAACGAGCACATCGCCGGCTTCGGGATCCTGCGGGTGCGGGACCTCGAGGAGGCGATCGCGTGGGCCACGAAGTTCGCCGAGTCGATCGGCGACGTGGAGATCGACGTGCGGCCCGTCTCCGAGCCATGGGACATCGGCGCGATGCCCAAGCCCGACGGCCTCACCACGCGGCGCTACATGGCCGCGCGCAAGGCGGACCGGACGACCGAATCGGGCGCGATGCCTTCCAAGGAGGCGATGGCCCGCACCGACGCGGTGATCGAGGAGATGACGAAGGCGGGCGTGCTCGTCGCCTCCATCGGGCTCGCCCCCAGCGCCCAGGGCGCGCGCGCACGCTTCAACAACGGCAGCCGGACAGTGACCGACGGGCCCTTCACGGAAGCGAAGGAGCTGATCGCGGGCTACGCGGTCCTGGAGGCACCATCCGTCAAGGCGGCGATCGATCTCTCGGCGGACTTCGCGAAGATCATCGGCGACGTGGAAATCGACTTCCTTCCCATCGTCAAGATGGAAGCACGCTAAGGAGACATCATGCTCAAGATCATCGGCATCTTGCTGGTCGTGGCGGTGGCGGGACTTCTCATCTACGCCGCGATGCAGCCGGAAGACTTTCGCATCCAGCGATCCACCACGGTGAAGGCGCCGCCGGAGCGCATCTACCCGCACATCGCCAACCTGCACGCGTGGGGCCCCTGGTCGCCGTGGGAGAAGAAGGACCCGGCGATGAAGCGCACCTTCAGCGGGCCGGACTCGGGCGTGGGCGCGGCCTACGCGTGGGAGGGCGACAAGAACGTGGGCTCCGGGAAGATGACCATCCTGGAGGCCACGGCCCCGGGGAAGGTCGTGATCAAGCTCGAGTTCCTGAAGCCGTTCGAGGCGACCAATACGGCCGAGTTCACGCTGCAGCCGCAGGGCGATTCGACCACCATCAATTGGGCGATGTACGGGAAGAACAAGTTCCTTTCCAAGCTCGTCTGCGTCTTCATGAGCATGGAGAAGATGGTGGGGCCGGATTTCGAGGCGGGGCTGGCGGGACTCAAGGCCTTGGCGGAGAAGCCTGCTTCGTGAAGCGGATGCGCCCGGTGGGCTCGACGAAGACCTACTGCGCGTTCTTCCTCGGAAGCAACGCGAGCAATTCCTCGGCCGCACTCTGGGGGTCCATCCGACTGGCATTGACCGCATCCACAAGCATGGCGAGCGCGCCGGTCGATCGCGG
>JAGRPO010000104.1 GCA_019449455.1 Betaproteobacteria bacterium
CTGGTGCGTGCTGCCTTCCCAGTGCGAGCGCTTGCTGTCGCTCTTGTGGCAGCTGACGCAGGCGGCGTTGCTGTCGTCCGCCGACACGTTCTTCTTGCCGGGCGTCTTCATCGGCGTCTTGCCGCGCTTGGCCACGTGTTCGGTCGCGTCGCCATGGCACGAGGAGCACTCGCCGGCCGTCGCCGGACCGCGCGCGTTGCCCTTCTGTCCATGGATCGAGCTGGCGTAGGAGGCGACCTCGTCTTCGTGACACTTCACGCACTTGTCGGGACCGGGTCCCACCGCGAATGCACTTCCGGTCGCGGCAAAGCCCAGTACGAGACCAATGACAGCCGATGCCACGAGAAACTTGAGTTGGTGCATGTTGCCTCCCAATGCGCCCGGATCCGAGGCGCTCTGTTTACCTGAAGTGCTGCCTTAGCGAAGCGTGGAACTGAAGCGTCCGGCCATCGCGCATGGCCCGGCGAACACCTTTCCCATTCCGGGAATTTAGCAGCGAGGATACCCCCCCTCCCCCCCCACCCAATTTGACGGCGATCAACCGGCTCGGCACCGAAAAGGGAGGGCGGAAGGGCACGCGCGGCGGGCGATTTCGCCGGGGAGGCGAAGGAAAGCGGTGGTGGGCCCGGCTGGATTCGAACCAGCGACCAAGGGATTATGGGACTGCACGAGTTCCCACGGAGTGGGAGCTTCCCGTGGCGAAGCAAGGGAAGCGGTGGTGGGCCCGGCTGGATTCGAACCAGCGACCAAGGGATTATGAGTCCCCTGCTCTAACCGTCTGAGCTACAGGCCCGCGAGAAACGACAATGCCCGCGTGAAGCGGGCATTGTAATGTGCGCGGGAGGAGCGCCGGGTGTAACGCGATCCGTTACAGGGCGGTCAGCCCTCGCCTTCCAGGAAGCTGCGCAGCTTCTCGGACCGCGACGGGTGGCGAAGCTTCCTCAGCGCCTTCGCCTCGATCTGGCGGATGCGCTCGCGCGTCACGTCGAACTGCTTGCCGACCTCCTCCAGGGTGTGGTCGGTGTTCATCTCGATGCCGAAGCGCATGCGCAGCACCTTCGCCTCGCGGGGCGTGAGGGAGTCCAGCACGTCCTTGGTCGCCTCCCTGAGGCTCGCGTAGAGCGCCGAGTCCGAGGGCGCGAGGCCGGCCTGGTCCTCGATGAAGTCGCCGAGGTGGGAGTCGTCGTCGTCGCCGATCGGCGTCTCCATGGAGATGGGCTCCTTGGAGATCTTGAGGATCTTCCTGATCTTCTCCTCGGGCATCTCCATCTTCACCGCTAGTGTCGCCGGATCGGGCTCCTGCCCCGTCTCCTGCAGGATCTGGCGGGAGATGCGGTTCATCTTGTTGATCGTCTCGATCATGTGCACCGGGATGCGGATGGTGCGCGCCTGGTCGGCGATCGAGCGCGTGATGGCCTGGCGGATCCACCAGGTGGCGTAGGTCGAGAACTTGTATCCCCGGCGGTATTCGAACTTGTCCACCGCCTTCATCAGGCCGATGTTGCCTTCCTGGATGAGGTCGAGGAACTGGAGGCCGCGGTTCGTGTACTTCTTGGCGATGGAGATCACGAGGCGCAGGTTCGCCTCGATCATCTCGCGCTTGGCGCGGCGGGCCTTGGCTTCGCCTGTCGACATCTGCCGGGCGATCTCCTTCAGGTCCTTGATCGGGATGCCCACTTCCTTCTGCAGGCTGATGAGCAGGTCCTGCTGCTCGACGATCGCGGGCTTGAAGCGGTCGAGCGCCTTGGTGAACGCCTTCCCGGACGCGATCTCCTCGTTCACCCACTTGAGGTTCGTCTCGTTGCCGGGGAACACCTTGATGAAGTGCGCGCGCGGCATCGCGGCGTTGCGGGTGCACAGGTCCATGATCTCGCGCTCGTGCCCGCGCACGCGCTCGACGAGCTGGCGAAGCCCGCCGCAGAGGTGCTCGACCTGCTTGGCCGTGAACCGGACCATGAGGAGCTCTCCGGAGATCGACTCCTGGAGGTCCTTGTAGGCGCGCGAACGGTAGCCCTTCTCGGCTAGGATCTTGCGCATCTTCTTGTAGAGGCGCCGGATCTTGTTGAAGTGCACGAGGGAGTCGTTCTTGAGCTGCTCGAGGTCGGCGCTCGCCATGTCGGCGTCCTCCTCGCCCTCGTCCTCCTCGATCTCCTCGAGCTCCTCCTCCTCGCTCATCTCCTCGGCGACGATGTCCTCGCCGTCGGCATCCACGAGCCCGTCGACCAGCTCGTCGATGCGCATCTCGTCCTTCTCGACGAGCTCGGACAGGCGCAGGATCTCCTCGATGGTCGTCGGGCACGACGAGATGGCCTGGATCATGTGCTTCAGGCCGTCCTCGATGCGCTTGGCGATCTCGATCTCGCCCTCGCGCGTGAGGAGTTCCACCGAGCCCATCTCGCGCATGTACATGCGCACCGGGTCCGTGGTGCGGCCGAACTCGGAATCGAGCGTGAGCGAGAGGGCCTCCTCGGCCTCCTCGACGACATCCTCCTCGGCGACGGGGTTGGTCGCCGCCTCGGTGAGCAGGAGCGTCTCGGCGTCGGGCGCCACGTCGTAGACCGCGATGCCCATGTCCGCGAGCATGGTGACCACGCTCTCGATCTGCTCGGCGTCGGTCATCTCGTCGGGCAGGTGGTCGTTGATCTCCGCGTACGTGAGGTAGCCGCGCTCCTTGCCGAGGACGATGAGGTTCTTCAGGCGCTTCTTCTGCGCCTCGACCTCCGCGAGCTTGACTTCGGCCTTCTGCTCTTTGCTGGCGTGCTTCTGGTCTTTGCTGGAGGATTTCACGTGCGGCTCCGGAAGAGGCAAAGCGAGTGGGAAAAACCCGTTATTTTATCACTGTTTAGGCGGTAATTCGAGGGCGGAGTTCACGCCTTTCGACGCGGCCTGCCTGGCCGTCAGCGAGGCGAGCTCGGCCTGCTCGGCTTCGGTGAGCCCGCCCTCCATGTGGCGGGCTTCGAGCTCGGCCTTGCGGCGGTCGGCGCGCTGGTGCCCCAGCTTGTCCTGCAGCCCGGCAAGCTCCGCCGCCAGGTCGAGATCGTCCTCGGGGACCTCGTCCAGGATGCTGCCGCCCCGGATGGCCGCCTCGAGCGCCGCGGCATGCTCCGAGCCCTCGAAGTGGGCAATCACCTGCCCCAGCGTGAGCCCGGAATCTCCCTCGCGCGCAAAGGCGAGGGCCGCATGCAGCGCGCGCCCCTCCGGGGAACCGTCCGAGACCAGGTCCGGGTCGACCGACCGGGCAAGATCGGGCTTTCGCAGCACCCGTTGCAGGATCTGTGCCTCGAGGGAATGCGCCCGGCGAATGACCCGGGCCGCCGGGGCCGGGCGAGGGCGGCCGGAGTCCCGGGGAGGCAGGTAGCCCGGCAACTCGGCCGGATCCAGCCCCGCCAGCTCCGCCAGGCGCTTGCGGATCATGGCGCCGAGGGCCGGGGCCTCGATCTGGGAAACGAGGGGCTTCGCCTGGGCGAGGAAACGGGCACGCCCTTCCTCGGAGCGCATGTCCACTTTCGAGGCGATCTCGGATACCAGGAACTGCGAGAGCGGCTTCGCCTCGGCCAGCGCCCCGAGAAACGCCTCCTTGCCGACCCGGCGCACGAAGGTGTCGGGATCGTCCTCGGGCGGCAGGAACAGGAAGGCGACCGACTTGCCGTCGGCGAGCACCGGGAGCGACACCTCGAGCGCCTTCCAGGCCGCCCGGCGCCCGGCAGCGTCCCCGTCGAAGCAGTACACGACGCTGTCGGCGAGTCTCAGGAGCTTGGCCACGTGCATCGGCGTCGTGGCGGTGCCCAGGGTGGCCACGGCGTTCTCCACGCCATGCTGGGCGAGCGCCACCACGTCCATGTAGCCCTCGACCACGATGACGAGGTTGGCGTCGCGGATGGCGCGCCGCGCCTGCCACAGTCCGTAGAGCTCGCGTCCCTTCTCGAAGAGCGGCGTTTCGGGCGAATTCAGGTACTTGGGCTCTCCGTCGCCGATCACGCGCCCGCCAAACCCGATCACGTTGCCCCGGGAATCGAGGATGGGGAACATCACCCGCCCGCGGAACCTGTCGTAGCGCCGGGCCTTCTTCGCCGGCTCCGCCCCGTGCGCCTCGCCTGCCTCGGAGTCGATCACGAGGCCGGTCTCCTTCATTTCGGCCGACTCGTAGTCCGCGAAGACGCCCTTGAGGGATTGCCACGCGTCCGGCGCGTAGCCCAGGCCGTAGCGGGCGGCGATCTCCCCGGAGAGCCCCCGCCTCTTGAGGTATTCGATCGCCTCGGGCGTCTTCTTGAGCTCGGCGCGGTAGTAGTTGAGCGCCTCCATCATCCGATCGACGAGCCCCTTGGCCTGCGCGGCCGCGGGCCGCCCGGGGAGGTTGCCCCGGACTTCCGGGACTTCCATGCCGGCCTGCTGCGCGAGCTCGCGGATGGCGTCCGGGTAGGTGAGCCCCGAGTACTCCATCACGAACCCGATGGCGTTGCCGTGCGCCCCGCAGCCGAAGCAGTGGTAGAACTGCTTCGAGGGGCTCACGTTGAACGACGGCGTCTTCTCGTTGTGGAACGGGCAGCACGCCTTGTAGTTGGTGCCCGCCTTCTTCAGCCGGACATGGCGGTCGATCACGTCGACGATGTCGACGCGCCCGAGGAGCGACTGGATGAAGTCCTGCGGGATCATGCGGGTGAGTTTCGCTCCCGTTCCCCGTGTGGATTGTCTTCCCGCGAGCGGGCGGGAACGCCGGACCCGCGGCAGCTCTCAGCCTGCCAGCTTCGCCTTCACCAGCGCCGACACGCGGCCCATGTCCGCGCGCCCGGCGACCTTCGGCTTCACGATCGCCATCACCTTGCCCATGTCCGAGGGTGCGGCGGCCCCGGCGGCGGCCACCGCCTCGGCGACGATCGCCGCGATCTCGGCCTCGGACAGCTGTTGCGGAAGGTAAGCCTGCAGGACGGCCATCTCCCGCTTCTCGGCGTCGGCGAGGTCCTGCCGCCCGGCCTGCTCGTACTGGGCGACGGAGTCCCGGCGCTGCTTGAGCATCTTCTCGATCACCGCGACGACGCCGGCATCGTCGAGCGTGATCCGCTCGTCGACCTCGCGCTGCTTCATGGCCGCGGTGAGCAGGCGCAGCGTGCCGAGGCGCTCGGCCTCGCGCGCCTTCATGGCGGCCTTGACGTCCTCGGTCACGCGTTCGCGCAGAAGCATGATTGCCCTCTTTCGGAAACGATCGCGGCGAGCGGGGCGCTCGGGCCCGGCTCGCCGCGAAGGATCTGCCTGGAGCCGGTCAGTACAGCTTGGGCGGAAGCATCTGCGAGCGCATGCGCTTGTAGCGGCGCTTCACGGCCGCCGCGTGCTTGCGCTTGCGCTCGGCGGTGGGCTTCTCGTAGAACTCGCGGGCGCGAAGCTCGGTGAGAAGGCCCGTCTTCTCGACGGCGCGCTTGAAGCGGCGAAGCGCAACGTCGAACGGCTCGTTTTCCTTGACGCGAATGGTCGGCATGTAGGTTCCGAAAAGATTGGGCAGCGCTGAAAACCCTGCATAATATCAAAGTTTTGCATCCCTGAAAAGGCGCATTTGGCGCCCCCTCCCCCGTGCTCACCCTAGGCATCGAGACTTCCTGCGACGAAACCGGCGTCGCGCTCTACGACAGCGGGCTCGGCGTGCTGGGCGAAGCCCTGCATTCCCAGGTGGACCTGCACGCCCTTTACGGGGGCGTCGTGCCGGAACTCGCCTCGCGCGACCACATCCGGCGGCTGGTTCCCCTGGCCCGGGAGGCCCTGGCGCAGGCCGGGCGCACCCTCGCCGACGTGGATCTCATCGCCTACACGCAGGGCCCGGGCCTTGCCGGCGCGCTCCTCGTGGGCGCCTCCGTGGCCGCGGGACTGGGAATCGCCCTGGGCAGGCCCGTGGTCGGCATCCACCACCTCGAGGGCCACCTCCTGTCGCCGCTGCTCGCCGACCCGAGGCCGGCTTTCCCGTTCGTCGCCCTCCTGGTTTCCGGGGGGCATACCCAGCTCATGGCCGTGGAGGGGGTCGGTCGCTACGCGCTCCTCGGCGAGACCGTCGACGACGCTGCCGGCGAGGCTTTCGACAAGACCGCGAGCCTGCTCGGGCTCGCCTATCCGGGCGGCCCCGCGCTCTCGAAGCTGGCGCGGGACGGCGACCCGAAGCGCTTCGCCTTCCCGCGCCCGATGATCGCGAGCCCGGACCTCGACTTCAGCTTCAGCGGCCTGAAGACCGCGGCGCTGCACTGCGTCCGCAAGCACCCGCCCGACGACCGGCTGCGCGCCGACGTCGCCGCGTCGTTCCAGGCGGCGGTGGTCGAGGTGCTCGCGTCCAAGTGCCTTCGCGCGCTGGAGGCGACGGGAATGGACCGTCTCGTCGTCGCCGGAGGCGTGGGCGCCAACGCGGCGCTTCGGGAGAGCCTCGCGCGCGAGACCGCCCGCGTGGGTGCGTCCGTGTTCTTTCCTCCCGCGCGGCTGTGCACCGACAACGGCGCGATGATCGCGTTCGCGGCGGCGATGCGTTTCCGGGAAGCGCCAGCCGGATCGGAGGACTTCACCGTCCGCCCCCGCTGGGATCTTGCCGCGATCGGCAGCCCCTAGTCCGTGCCGCGACGGTAGGCCCGCTCGGCCAGCTCCAGCTCGTCCTCGGCTCGCTTCAGGTCGTCGTCGAGCTTTTTCTGGCGCTCGTAGAACGCGTCCTGCGGCACCCGGGTCGGGCAATTGAGGGACGGGGCGCCGCTCGGGTCGGTGGCGGCGAAGCAGTTGCGATTCGGCGGTTGCTGACCGGACTTGAGCGGGGGACGGCGATGCTGGATGGTCTGCATTTCATCGGGCAGCGGCTCGCCTCCTTCCGCCTTCGCCTTTCGTGCCGCTTCCACCCGCGCCTGGGCGGCGCGAAGTTTCGCCTCGAGCTCCTCGCGGATGCGGCGGCGGTTTTCGCCGATGCCGGGCGCGGCGCCGGCCTTCGGCGCGGCGTCGGCCTGCGCCGCCGGGGGCATAATGTTCGAGGTGGTGTCCGACTCGATGCGGATGACGGTGCCGTCGAAATTCTTCGGCTCGCGGTCCGAATAGGTGACCCGGCCCTGCCGGTCGATGAGCTTGTAGAGGACCTGCCCGAAGGCGGGCAGTGCCAGCGCCGCGACCAGCGACAGCAGCAGTGCGCGCGCGAGGCGCAGATCAGTCAATGGCTGCCTTTCGCGCGGTGTTTTGCGCGCGCGCAAGCTCCGCTTCGGCCGCTTTCAGCGCATCGTCGAGCTTCTTGATGCGCGCGTGGTAGGCGTCCGTGGGCACCGGCCGGGCGCCGCCGCCGACCTTGCCGATCCATTGCGTCTCCTCCGGCGTGGGCTCGTTGCCGTCCTCGCGCGCCTTCTTCGCCTCCTCGTGCTTCTCGCGCGCCCGGGCAAGCTCGGCGTCGGCCTTGACGCGCTTCAACTCGGGGGCGGTGAGGGGCAGCAGCGTCGGCGGCGTGGCTTCGCCCATGTTGACGAGCAGGGCGCGATTGGCCTTGAGGTCGACCTCGATCCTGGTCACCTTGCCGTCGAATTCCTTCGGCGGCGCCTTGTCGACATAGGTGACCTTGCCCTTCTTGTCGACGAGCTTCCAGACGACCTGCTTCTCCATCTCGGCCATGGCCATCGTCGCGGCGAAAAGCGAGGCCACGGCGATCGTGGCGAGGCGGGCGGGGTTCTTCATCGTTTCGCTCCTAGGCGGCTTGCGCGCGCGGCTCGCCGCACACGGGGCAGTGCGGGTCGCGGGAAAGGCGCACCTCGTGCCAGCGCATGGCGCGCGCATCGAAAAGTAGGAGGCGCCCGGCCAGCGTGTCGCCGACGCCCGCAAGCAGCTTGATCGCCTCCATCGCCTGCATGGTGCCGATCACGCCCACCAGCGGCGCGAACACGCCCATCGTGGCGCAGCGCTCCTCCTCGCCCTGCGCATTCGCGGGAAAGAGGCAGTGGTAGCAGGCCGAGCCGGGATCGCGGTGGTCGAAGACGGCGACCTGGCCGTCGAACCGTATGGCGGCGCCGGAGACCAGCGGCACCCGCGCGCGGACGCACGCCTCGCTGATGGCGTGCCGCGTGGCGAAGTTGTCGGAGCAATCGAGCACCACGTCGGCCTCGCGCGCGAGCGCCTGGAGACGCTCGGCCGGGAGCCGCTCGGGCAGCGCGTGCACCGTGATCTCGGGATTGATCGTCGCGAGCGTCGCCGCGGCGGACACCGCCTTGTTCGTGCCGATCGCATCGACGCGATGCACGATCTGGCGCTGCAGGTTCGTGAGGTCCACTGTGTCGCCGTCGGCCACGGTGATGCGGCCCACGCCGCTGGAGGCGAGATACAGGAGGGCGCCCGAGCCCAGCCCACCGGCGCCGACGACGAGCGCGCGCGAGGCGAGGAGGCGCTCCTGCGAGTCCTCGCCGAATCCGTCGAGCAGGAGGTGGCGGCTGTAGCGCAGCCGCTGGCGGTCGTCCACGGCGCGCCTTCGGGCGACCGCCCTACTTCGCGACCGCGGCGGTGATCGGCAGCCCCTTGAGGTGCTTGAGCGCGGCCAGGAGCTGGACGTCTTCCTTCTTGCCGCCATCGGCCGCGGCCTTCGCGGGGGCCTTCGCGTCGACCTTCGCTTCGGCCTTCACGTCGGGCTTCGCAGGAGACTTCACCTCGGGCACCGGTTTCGCCGGGGCCGGCGCGGCGGGCTTGGCGGCATCCGCCTTGGCCTTCTCGCCGTCGCCGGCGAGGTGGTGCTGGAGGTCGGCTTCGCGCATGAACACGCGCGATTCGACGGAGGCGTCCTCGACCACGATGTCCGGCCCGATGCCCTTGGCCTGGATGGAACGGCCGTTCGGCGTGTAGTAGCGCGCCGTCGTGAGCTTCACGGCCTGGTTGTTGGGCAGCGGCAGGATGGTCTGAACGGAGCCCTTCCCGAAGGTCTGCGTGCCGATGACGGTGGCGCGGTGGTGGTCCTGCAGGGCGCCGGCGACGATCTCGGAGGCGGACGCCGAGGCGCCGTTCACCAGCACCACGAGCGGCACCGTCTTGGCCGCGGGCGGCAGCTTGGCAAGGTAGTCCTCGCGGAAGGTGCCGCGCACGTAGTTCTCCTTGCTCGCCGTGAGGCGCATCTTCGCGTCCTCGGTGCGCCCGTCGGTGTAGACCACCAGCGCGTTCTTCGGCAGGAAGGCCGAGGACACGGCCACGGCCGCGTTGAGCAGCCCGCCGGGGTTCATGCGCAGGTCGAGCACGAGGCCCTTCAGGTCGCCGTTCGACTGCTTGTAGAGGTCGTTCACGGCCTGCACCAGGTTCTCGCCGGTGTGCTCCTGGAACTGCGTCACGCGGATCAGGCCGTAGCCGGGCTCGATCATGCGCGCCTTGACGCTCTTCACGCGGATCACGTCGCGCTTGAGCTTGAAGTCCATCGGCGCGGGCTGGCCCTTGCGCACGATGGTGAGGGTGACCTCGGTGTGGGGCTTGCCGCGCATCTTCTTCACGGCGTCGTTGAGGCTGATGCCCTTCAGGCTCGCGCCGTCGAGCTTGATGATGAGGTCGCCGCCCTGGATGCCCGCGCGATGCGCCGGCGTGTCCTCGATCGGAGCCACCACCTTCACGAATCCGTCCTCGCTGCCCACCTCGATGCCGAGGCCGCCGAACTCGCCCTGGGTGCCGACCTGGAGGTCCTTGTAGGCGTCCTGGTCGAGGAAGGCCGAGTGCGGGTCGAGGCCGGTGAGCATCCCGTTGATCGCTTCCTTGAGGAGCTTCTTGTCCTCGACGGGCTCGACGTAGTCGTTCTTGATTCGACCGAACACCTCGGAGAAGAGGCGCAGGTCGTCAACGGGCAGCTGCACCGTGGCCTGCCGGTCGGCGATCGCGGAGAAATGCAGGCTCGCGGCAATGCCGAGCGCGGCCCCGAGGACCACCAGGCCGACCTGCTGGAGTTTGCTGCTCATGTTCGCCACCTCGCCGAAGTCCAACACAATGCCGCAGCCGGGTCGCGCGCGGCCCGTCCCTGCGGACGATTCACCTCGCCACCCAGCGCAACGGATCGAACGGTTTCCCGTCGAATCTCAACTCAAAGTATAAACCCGATTCCTCGGCGCCCCCCGAGGCGCCCACCTGCGCCACGGCGTCGCCTCCCTTCACTCCCTCGCCGACCTGGCGCAGCAGCCCTTCGTTGTAGCCGTAGAGGCTCATGTAGCCGCCGCCGTGGTCGAGGATCAGGAGGTTGCCGAAGCCGCGCAGCCAGTCCGCGTACACGACCCGCCCGTCGGCCACGGCGCGAACCATCTCGCCGACCGCCGCCCGGATGAAGAGCCCGCGCCACGTGGCGCCTCCCTCTTCCCGTGGACCCCCGTAGCGGTTCATGAGTTCCCCCCGGACGGGAAGCTTCAGGCGCCCCTTGAGGGTGGGGAAGGCGCGCGCCGAAAGCGTGGCGTCCGCCACCTGGTCCACGGGGGTCCCGCGCCGCCGGTCGGCGGCGGCCTTGCCGGCGTCGCGCCCTTTCGCTTCCTGGGCTTCGCGCGACTTCTGCGCTTCGCGCGCCGCCAGCGCCCGGGCGATCTCCTGCACCAGGCGCGTGAGCCGCTCCTCGTCGCGCTTGAGCCGGCCGATCTCGCGCTTTCCCTTCGCGACCTGCCCGGCCAGCCGCTTCAGCGCCCCCGCGCGCTCGGCGCGCTCCTTCTCGAGGCGACGCGATTCGCGCGCCTGGGCCGCCTGGTTTTCGGCGATCGCCTCCCGCTTCTTCCGGGCCTCGGCCTCGAGCGCCGCAACTTCCAGGGCGCCGCGCCTGAGCGCCCCGAGGGAGTCGGCGCGCGCGCGCTGGATGTAGCCGAAGTAGGCGAGGTGGCGCGTCACGGCGGCGAGGTCGCGCCCCTCGAGGATGATGCGCAGGCGGTCCTGCCCGCCCTGCTCGTACTGCAGCCGCAGCAGCCTCTCGGCGAGCGCCTGCTGGTCGGCGATCTCCCTGCGCACGCGCGCCCCGCGCTCGCCCAGGTCGGCGAGCTGCGCGGAGAGCGAGCGGTGGGCGTTCGAGAGGTCGAAGAGCGCGCGGTTCGCCTCGCTCACGGCCTTCTCCGACGCCTTGAGCGCGCCGGCCGCCTCGCCGCGCGATTCCTCGGCCTTGGCGAGCTCCCGTTCCAGCCGCTCGATGCGCGCGCGAAGCTCCCGGAGGTCCTCCTCGGAAGCGGCGGCCGGCGCTGCCTTCGCGCGCGCCTGCGGCCCCGCGAGCGTGGGGCACGACGCGAGCGCGACGCAGGAAACGAAGGCGGCCGCGAGAAGCCGCGCCCGCATTCCCTACCTTGCCTTGCCCTGGTTCGCGACGGCGGCCGCGGCCTTCGCCACCGCCTCGGGGTCGCCGAGGTAGTAGTGGCGGACGGGCCTGAGCGTGTCGTCGAGCTCGTAGACCAGCGGGACGGCCGTGGGAATGTTGAGCGCGACGATCTCGGTGTCCGACATCCCGTCGAAGAACTTCACCAGTGCGCGCAGGCTGTTGCCGTGCGCCGCCACCAGCACGCGCTCGCCGGCGGCCACGCGCGGCGCGATGCGCTCGTGCCAGCAGGGGACGACGCGCGCCACCGTGTCCTTGAGGCATTCGGTGCGCGGCACCTTGTCTCCCACGCCCGCGTAGCGCCGGTCGCGCGCGGCGTCGCGCTCGTCGCCCGGGACCAGCGCCGGCGGCGGCGTGTCGTAGCTGCGGCGCCACGCGAGCACCTGCTCGTCGCCGTACTTCGCCGCCGTCTCGGCCTTGTTGAGGCCCTGCAGCCCGCCATAGTGGCGCTCGTTCAGCCGCCAGTCCTTCTCCACCGGGAGCCAGAGGCGGTCCATTTCCTCGAGCGCGAGGTTCAGCGTGCGGATGGCGCGCTTGAGCACCGAGGTGAAGGCCACGTCGAAGTCGTAGCCCTCCCTGGCGAGGAGCCGCCCGGCGGCGCGCGCCTCCTCGACGCCCTGCGCGGAGAGGTCGACGTCGGTCCATCCCGTGAACCGGTTTTCCTTGTTCCAGGTGCTTTCGCCGTGGCGGATGAGGACGAGCTTTTTCATGGCTTTCGTGGCAGGATCGCGGGCCGACCCATGTTACCAAACGCGCGCAGCGAATTTCTGGCGGGATGCCGCGACATCACGCCTGTCCTGGTGGGCACCGTTCCGTTCGGCTTCGTCGCGGGCGTGGCCGCCGTCGGCGCGGGCATGACGCCGCTCGAGGCAATCGCGCTCTCGCTCTTCGCCTTCTCGGGCATCGCGCAGCTCGTCGTGGCGCAGCTCGTCGCGGCCCAGTCGCCGGCGCTGCTGACGCTCGCTGCGGCGCTCGTCGTGAGCCTGCGCTTCCTCATGTACAGCGCGGCACTGTCGCCGCACCTGGCGCACCTGCCGCGGCGCTGGCGCATCGCGCTCGCCTACCTCATGACCGACCAGGGGTTCGCCATGGGGACGCACCACTACAGCCAGCCCGGCGACCGGCGCCTGCGGCACTGGCACCTGCTGGGAGTGGGAGTCACGCTCTTCACGGTCTGGCAGGCTTCCGTGATCGCGGGCGCGGTGGCGGGCGCGCAGGTGCCGGCCGCCTGGTCGCTCGACTTCGTGGTGACGCTCACTTTCCTGACCCTCCTGGTCCCGGCCCTGCGCACGCGCGCCGATCTCGCGGCGGCCGTCGTCGCCGGCGCGGTCGCGCTCGCGGTGTCGGGCCTGCCGTACCGGCTCTCCCTCGTGGTCGCCTCGATGGCGGGCATCGGGGCCGGGGTGCTCGCCGAACGGGCGCATCGCCGGTGAACGAATGGGTCGTCATCGTCGGGGCCGGGGTCGTGACCTTCCTCACGCGGGCCTCCTTCATCGTCTTCGCGGACCCGCACAAGTTTCCCCATGCCTTTCGCGTGGCGCTCGCCTTCGTGCCGGCCGCGGTGCTCGCCGCCATCGTCGTGCCGGGCCTCGCCATGCCGCAAGGCGCCCTCGACCTCACGCCCGCCAATCCCCGCCTGCTGGCCGGGCTCGCGGCCGCGGTGGTCGCGATGAAGGTGAGGAATCCCCTCGGGTCCATCGCGGCGGGCATGGTCGCGCTCTGGGGCCTGCAGGCGCTCGCCGGATGAGCGGTTCGCCTGCCGGAGCGTCCGGCTGTTAAAATGCTTGTTTTTCCGAAGGCCGCACCCGCCATGGGCGAATTCCTGCTCAACAACCTCGCGCTCGTCGCGCTGTTCCTCGCGAGCGGCGCCCTCCTCCTCTGGCCCGAGATCTCGCGCTTCGCGGGCGGGGCCAACGCGATCGGCACGCTGGAGGCCACGCGCCTCATGAACCAGCCCGGCGCCCTCGTCCTGGACGTGCGCGAGCCGGCGGAATTCGCGTCGGGCCACCTGCCGCGCGCGCGCCACATTCCCGTGGGCGAGCTCGGCAAGCGCATCGACGAGCTGTCCCGGTTCAAGGAGAAGCCGGTGATCGTCACCTGCCGCAGCGGGGCGCGGTCGGGCTCGGCCTGCCGGGCGCTGAAGAACGCCGGCTTCACGCAGGTCTACAACCTCAAGGGTGGCGTCGCCGCGTGGGAGCAGGCGAGCCTTCCGGTGGAGCGCTAGGCCCGTGGCGAAGATCCTGATGTACGCGACCGGCGTCTGCCCGTACTGCGTCATGGCGGAGAAGCTCCTTCGCGCCAAGGGTGCGACCGACATCGAGAAGGTCCGCGTCGACCTCGACCC
>JAGRPO010000105.1 GCA_019449455.1 Betaproteobacteria bacterium
CCGGCACCCGTCGAGGGCCCGGTCGAGGAGGGCGAGAACATGGCGGCCGTTGGCCGGATCGAGCCGGCCCGCCGTCACCGGGGCCGGGGCCGCGATGTGCAGGATCGAGGCGGGCGCGGCCTGCGCGGGCGAATAATCGGGAAGGTCGAAGGCGAGACCGCGCTGCGCGGCGCGCCCGGCGATGACGCCGCGATCGCCGATGAACACCAGCCTCGCGGCGAAGCGCTTTCCGGCGAGGATCGCGCACAGGTCCGGGCCGATGCCCGCGGGTTCCCCTGCCGTGACGGCGATTCGGGGCGTGGAGTCCATGCGCGCCGTGGCCGCCACGATGCCGGCTTCAGCGCTCGTCGAGGCGGTTCTCGACGAAAGCGCGGTCCCTCGTCTGGCGCAGCCAGTCCTGGAAGGCCTCGTCGGCCTTGCGCGAGCGGACCGTCTGGCGGGCGGCGAGCTTCTTGCGCTCGTCGCTCACCTGCTCCGAGCGGCGTCCGAGGACCTGCACGACGTGCCAGCCGAAAGGCGACTGCACCGGCGGGCTCATCTCCCCGTCGCGAAGCGCGTTCATGGCGCGCTCGAACTCGGGGACGGTCTCGCCGGGCGAGATCCAGCCGAGGTCGCCGCCCTTGGTGGCGGTCCCGTCCTCGGAGTGCACGCGCGCGAGCTCGGCGAAGTCCTCGCCGGCGGCGATGCGCTCGCGAAGGCGGGCGAGGCGGTCTCGCGCGTCGGAATCGCTGACGCCTTCCTTCGTGCGGATGAGGATGTGGCGGGTGTGGGTCTGCGTGATGGCGGCGGCCTTGTCCTTGCCGCGCTTCTCGAGGAGCTTCACGATGTGGAAGCCGTTGGGGCTTCTCAGGATGTCGCTCACCTCGCCGGGCTGGAGCTTCTCCAGGGCATCGAGGAAGAGCGTGGGCAGCCGCCCGGCGGCGCGCCAGCCGAGGTTCCCGCCCTGCAGGGCGTCGGGCGCGTCCGAGTAGGTGGCCGAGATCTCGGCGAACGTGGTGCCCTTGCGCAGTTCCGAGAGCGCCTGCAGCGCGCGCTTGCGGCGGGCCTCGATCTGCTCGGGCGTGGCCTGCTGCGGCACCAGCACGAGCACGTGCTGCAACTGGTACTCGGTGTCCCCGCCCCGCTCCTTGGCGGCGCGCGCGAGCTCGGTCTCCACTTCCGCGTCGGTCACGACGACCGCGTTCTCCACCTCGCGCTCGCGCAACCGGGCGAGGATGAGCTCGTTCCGCATGTCCTCGCGAAACCGGGCGTAGCGGACGCCGTCGCGCTCGAGCGTCTGGCGGAAGGTGGTCATCGACATGTTGTTGTCGTCGGCGATGCGCTGGATCGTCTTCTCGACGACGGCTTCGTCGATCCTGACGCCCGTCTCCTTGGCGAGCTGGACCTGCACCAGGTCGTTGATCATCCGCTCGAGGACCTGGCGCTGGAGGGTGTCCGGCGGGGGCAGCTGCCCGCCTCCGCGCTGCAACTGCCCCGCCACGAGGCGCGTGCGCTCGGCGAGCTCGTTCTGGGTGATGACCTCGTCGTTCACCACCGCCACGATGCGGTCGACGGTGACGACGTTCTTCGGCGCCGTGGACAGCCGGGCGTCGGGCCGTGCGGCCGGGGGTTGCTGGGCGAGCGCGGCGGCGGCGGCGAGCATGGCGAAGGCGGCGGCCGGTCGCAGGAGGTGGCGGGTGATCTTCATCGGGGAATCTCGTCGGACCGGCGGTAGCCGGGAATGTTCTGCTTCAGTGTCTCGAGCGGGTTGATGCCGATCCTCGAGAGGCCCGAGAGCTCGAGCTGGATCTGGAAGGAGGTCGACACCTGCTGCGTCGCGGTGATGAAGCGGTGCGCGACCGCGCGGATCTCCCAGCAGCCCGCATTATATTCGAACCCCGCCAGTCCCTCGATGAGCTTCCTGTCCTCGAGGCTCCAGTTCCAGCGGCCCACGAGGGAGAGGGCCCCGCTCACCGGCCACTGCGCGGAGAGGTCCACCTGCTTCACCTGGTCGCGCGTGTAGCGGTAGGCGGCGTTCACCAGGCTCCCGGGCTTCGGGCTGTAGCGCGCGGCCAGGTCGAGCCGGCGCGCGCGCCCCTGGCTCACGTTGTACTCGAGGCCGCCGTCGATCGAGAAGGTGGGCGTCACCTGTCCCGAGACGAGGGCCACGAGGTCCGACTTCTTGCCTTCGCGCGCCGGGCCGTCGAGAGTGACTCGCTGCGGGTCGAGGTAGTAGATCTGCCCGAGCGTGACCTTCAGCCGCTCGAGGCCCGTGTCCGACTGGACCAGGCGGCTGGTGATCGCGGCGGTCACCTGGTTCGCGTCGCCAATGCGGTCGCCGCCGATGAAGCGGTTCTCGCGGAACAGCGAATTGGCGCCGAAGTCCACCTCGGCCGAGGAGAAGTTGGGCAGCCGCGACTGGTCGCGGTACGGCACGCGGACGTAGAAGAGGCGCGGCTCGAGGGTCTGCTGGAAGTCGCCGCCGCGGAAGCTCCATGGCCGGTCGAGGTACACGCCCGCGTCCACGCTCGCGATCGGCAGGGAGCGGGTGGCGGCGCTGTCCCCGCCGTCGTTCCCGGAGAGGTTGTAGCGCGTGAAGTGGTAGCCCAGCTTCGGGGTCACGTAGCCCCAGGCGCGCCGAACCGGCCAGGAGACCTGCGGGTAGGCGATGAAGCGCTGCCCGTTCACGAGCTCGGGGTGCCGGAAGTTGGTGAGCTCGCCGGCCACCTGCCAGTCGAGCCCGCGGACGTTCTGCCGGAGTCCCGAGACCAGGAGCTGCGGCACCTGGCGATAGGGGGCCGCGGCGGGCACGGGCGCCGTGGGATCCTGGAGGGTCTGGTAGGCCACCGCGCGGGCCGACGCCGCCCACGTGTCGTCGCTGTAGGCGAGGACCGCGTCGCGCGGCAGGCTCGTCTGGGATGTGGCGGCCACGCGCGTCGAAAGATCCCGGAAATAGTTGTCGTCGGAGACGCGCTGCGCATTCACCCCGACCGACCAGCCGCGCCCGAGTTGGTGGGCGTGCCTCACCGCGAGCAGGTAACGGTCGCGCTCGGCGATCGCGTCGTTGGGCAGGAACTCGACCTCCGCCTGGCCCGTGTACGACGGGCGCAGGTAGCGGTACTCGCCGCCCAGCTGCAGGCCGCGCTTGGAGAAGAGCTTGGGCGTGATCGTCGCGTCCTGGTATTCCGCGATGTTCCAGTACCAGGGCAGCGCGAACTCGAAGCCGCCGCGCCCGGAGGACCCGAGCGTGGGCGGAAGGAATCCCGACTTGCGCGCGTTGTTGGTCGGAAAGGAGAGCCAGGGCGAGTAGAGGATGGGAACGCCCAGGAACCACACCGTGGAGTTCCAGGCGGTGCCCACCTCGCGCTTGCCGTCGATGACGAGCTCGCTCACCTTGAGCGTCCAGTCGTCGCGGGGCACGGGGCAGGTCGTGTATTCGGCGTTGAACAGGCGGGTCCTGTCCTCGCCTTCGAGCAGGGCGCGCTCGGCCGCGCCGCGGGAGGAACTGCGCCGGTCCTCCCGCTTCGGGATCTCGAAGACGGGCCTCTCCATTTCGCCCGTCCCCTCCTCGATCCGGTAGACGAGCTTCGGTCCGGTCGCCGAGTCCCCGGAGCGCTCCAGCCGGACATTGCCGGTGGCCACGGCGGTGTCCGTCTCGGTGGAGTATTCCAGGCGGTCGGCGGTGATCGCCGCACCCCGCTGGCGCAGGGCGACGTTGCCGGTGGCGGTGAGGGTCTTCGTCTCGCTGCCGGTGATGCGGTCGGCCGACAGGAACCGCACGGCGTCGCGCTCGACGCGAGGCGGCGGCGGGGCGAGCCGCCGGTCGAGTCTCAGGGGCACGCCTTCGTTCGCCGCCGCCGGCAGGGCGCACGCGCAGGCGAGGACGAGCGTGAAGAGGCTGCGGGCCATCGAAGGAGGGGGGGTGTCGCGATGCTAGAATCGGCAAGAATACACGCGAAAGCCGCCCCGCTTCACTCCCCATGGAACGCCTCGAGGCGCTCGACGCCTGGCTTCGCGACGCCCTCGGCGGCCGCGCCTTCGCGCGCGAGCCGGCCAGCGCGGACGCGAGCTTCCGCCGTTATTTCCGTGTCTCCTCGGAGGGCCGCACGTGGGTGGCGATGGATGCGCCGCCCGATCGCGAGGATTGCAGGCCGTTCGTGAAGGTCGCCGCGCTCATGCGCGCGGCCGGCGTGCACGTCCCGCAGGTCGTCGCCCAGGACCTCGCGCAGGGGTTCCTCCTCCTCACCGACCTCGGTACGCGCACCTACCTGCAGGCCTTCGACGGCTCGAACGAGGAGCGCCTCTTCCGCGACGCGACCGGCGCCCTGGTCGACTGGCAGGCCGCCAGCCGCGAGGGGGAGCTGCCGGCCTACGACGAGGCGCTGCTTCGCCGCGAGCTCTCGCTCTTTCCGGACTGGTACGTCGGCCGCCATCTCGGCGTCACGCTCGACGAGGGCGCGCGCTCGGACCTCGAGACCGTCTTCCGGCGCATCCTCGCCTCGAACCTCGCCGAGCCGCGCGTCTTCGTGCACCGCGACTTCATGCCGAGGAACCTGATGGTGTCGGATCCCAATCCCGGCGTTCTCGACTTCCAGGATGCCGTGCACGGCCCCATCAGCTACGACATCGCCTCGCTCTGGCGCGACGCCTTCGTGAGCTGGGAGGAGGAGCGCGTCCTCGACGGGACGATCCGCTACTGGGAGGCGGCGAGGAAGCGCGGCCTTCCGGTGCGCGCCGACTTCGGCGACTTCTGGCGCGACGTCGAGTGGATGGGGCTCCAGCGCCACCTCAAGGTGCTGGGCATCTTCGCGCGCATCCACTACCGCGACGGCAAGCCCGGATACCTGGACGACACGCCGCGCTTCCTCGGTTACGTGAGGCACGCCTGCGCGCGCTACGGCGAGCTCTCGCCCCTGGCCCGTCTGCTCGACCGGCTGGAGGGCGTGAAGCCGGTCGCCGGCTACACGTTCTGATGCGACCGGAGCCGGCCGCGTGAACCCTTGCGCGCTCATCCTCGCGGCCGGCCGCGGCGAGCGCATGCGCCCGCTCACGGACACCATGCCCAAGCCGCTGCTGCGTGTCGGCGGAAAGTCCCTCGTCGACTGGCACCTGGAGCGCCTGGCCGCCGCGGGCATCCGCCGGATCGTCATCAACCACGCCCACCTCGGCGAGCAGCTCGAGGCCGCGGTGGGCGACGGGTCGCGCTGGGGCGTGCAGGTCGCGTGGTCGCGCGAGGGCACGGCGCTGGAGACCGGCGGCGGCATCGTGAATGCTCTCGGCCTCCTCGGCGCGGACCCGTTCGTCGTGGTGAGCGGCGACATCTACACGGATTTCGATTTTTCGCGGCTCGCGGACGTGGCCGGGGCGATCGCGCGGGACCCGGCCGGGAGGGCCGCGCATTTCGTCCTCGTCGACAACCCGCCGTTCCATCCGGCGGGTGACATGGGCCTCGCGCACGGCCGGGTGCGCCGCGATGGGCCGCTCCTGACCTATGCGAACATCGCGGTGTTCCACCCGGCGCTGTTCGCGGGCATCGCGCCGGGAACGCACCTCAGGCTCTTTCCGTGGGCGTACCGGTTCGTCGACGAGGGGCGCGTCACGGGCGAGCGGTTCGCGGGCGCCTGGGAGAACGTGGGCACGCCCGCGCAGCTGGCGGAACTCGACAGGAGGCTTGCGCGATGACGTTCTACGTGCCGCGGTCGTTCCGGGTCGACGACCGGGAGACCCTCGAGCGTTTCGTGCAGGCGCACGCGTTCGGCACCCTCGTTTCCGCCGGCCCCGCGGGAGTTTCCGTGAGCCACATCCCGTTCCTGCCGGAGCGCGCCGCGGACGGACGGCTGCGCCTGCTGGGGCACGTGGCGCGCGCGAACGCGCACTGGCAGGAGCTGGAATCGGCGCGCGAGGTGCTCGCGATTTTCGAGGGGCCGCATGCGTACGTATCTCCCGGCTGGTACGCCAACCATCCCAGCGTGCCGACCTGGAACTACGCCGTCGTGCATGCGCGCGGCACGGCGCGCCTGCTGCCGCCCGCGGA
>JAGRPO010000106.1 GCA_019449455.1 Betaproteobacteria bacterium
ATCCAGGAGCGCGGCAAGAGCCGTTGCGGCTGTGGCTAGCTGATGAACCCGATCCTGGCGTTGATCCTCTCGAGGATGGGCTTCTTCTTCGCGTTGAAGACGGCCTTGTTCTCCTCGATGAGGTTGCGTCCCTTGGTGTCGATGGAGATGATCAGGGGGCCGAAGTCCCTCACCTTGTTCACCCACAGGGTTTCGGGCATGCCCAGGTCCGTCCACTCGGCGCCCTCGATGCTTTCGACCTTTGTTGCCGCGAGGACCGCGCACCCGCCCGGGAAGATGGCGTGCACCGCCTTGTTCTCCACGCAGCCTTGCTGCGTCTCCGCGCCCATGCCTCCCTTGCCCACGATGAGCTTCACTCCCGTCTGGCGGATGAACTCCTTCTCGAATTTCTCCATGCGCATGCTGGTCGTGGGTCCGATCGAGACCATCTCGTAGTCGCCGCCTTCCTTCTGGCGGACGATGGGACCGGCGTGGAAGATCGCCCCGCCCCGGAGGTCCACCGGCAGCGCGCGGCCCCGCTCGATCAGGCGGCGGTGGGCCACGTCGCGGCAAGTGACCAGCGTTCCCGTCAGGTAGACCACGTCGCCGACGTTTAGCGATTCCAGGTCCTCGTCCTTGATGGGCGTCGTCAGCGTCTTCTTCATGCGGTGAACCCCTGGTGGGAAAGCACCTCGTACGACAGGTCCGCGTTGATGCGGATCTTGCCTCGGCGATGGGCCCAGCAGCCCGTCGACACCGCGACCCCGATCGTCGACGGGTGGCGCGCGGACGACTCGATGTTCACGCCCATGACGCTCGCGTTCCCGGTGAGGCCCTGCGGGCCCAGGCCCAGCTCGTTGAGCCCCTCGGCCAGCAGTTCCTCCATGAGGGCGGCCTTGTCGTTGGCGTGGCGCGAACCGACGGGTCTCAAGATCGCCTTCTTGGACAGGCGCGCGGCGGTTTCCGCGGAGGTCGAAACCCCCACCCCCACCAACAGCGGCGGGCAGGCGTTCACGCCGCGCGAGGTGATCACGTCGAAGACGAACTCCGCCACGCCCTCGTAACCCTGGCCGGGCATCAGCACCTTCGCCGCGCCGGGGAGCGTGCAGCCGCCCCCCGCCATGTAGACGTCGATGGTGATGCCGTCGTCGCCGGGCACGATCTCCCAGTCGAGCCAGGGTATCCGCGAGCCCGTGTTGGTGCCCGTGTTCTTCTCGTCGAAGGTCTCCACGGCGTTGTGGCGCAGGGGCCCCTCCTTCGTGGCGGTAAGCGTGGCGTTGCGCAGGATGTCCTCCAGCTCCCCCAGCAGCGGGAACTTCGCCCCGGCCGCGAGGAAGTACTGGATCACGCCGGTGTCCTGGCAGCTCGGCCGATCCAGCTTGTCGGCGGCTTCCTGGTTCTGGCGCATGGACTCGTAGACTTCCTTGGCCAGGAAGTTCACCTCCCGCTCGCGCAGCTCCCCCAGCTTTTCCGTCACGTCGGTGGGCAGGCGCTTGCCGATGTACGCGGTGAATTTCGACAGGACGTCGGTGAGTCGCGCGACGTCCCGCTCCCGGTCCACGGCCGCGTCCCTGCCAGTCGCGGCCGTGCTCATTGAACGGTCACGTTGGCCGCCTTGACGAGGGCCGCGAACTTCTCCGTTTCCTCCTTGATCTGCCGGGCCATTTCCTCGGACGAATTGCCGATTGGCTGGGCGCCGATCTCGTCCATGCGCTTCCTGAACTCCGGTGAGCGGATCACCCTGACCATCTCCGCGTTGAGGCGGGCGACGATCTCCTTCGGTGTCGCCGCCGGGGCGAGGACGCCGAACCAGGTGCCGATGTTGAATCCCTTGAGGCCCGCCTCGTTGAGCGTGGGAACGTCGGGAAGCGCCGGTGCGCGGACCGCCGTCGTCACCGCGAGCGGGCGGAGCTTCCCGACCTGGATGTGCGGCAGAACCGGGGTGATCGTGTCGAAGGACATCAGGATCTGGCCGCCCAGGAGGTCGGTCGCCAGCGGGCCGCTGCCCTTGTACGGAACGTGGGTCAGCGTGACGCCCGTCTGGTTCTGGAACTGCGTGCCGATCAGGTGCTGGGCGGTGCCGTTGCCGTTGGAGCCGTAGTTGGCGCGGTCCGGGTTCGCCTTGATGTAGGCAACCAGCTGCCCCAGGTCCTTGACGGGCGTGGTGGCGTTCACGACGAGGACGTTGGGCACCATCGCGATCGTGGTAACGGGCGCCAGGTCCTTCTGGAAGTCATAGGGGAGCTTCTTGTAGACGCTGGTGGCGATGGTGTGGTGCACGGCGCCCACGAGAAGGGTGTAGCCGTCAGGCTTGGCCTTGGCCACGTAGTCCGCGCCGATGGTGGCACCCGCGCCGGGCTTGCTCTCGACGATTACGGGCTGCCCCAGGGTGCGGGACAACCGCTCCCCGAGGGCGCGGGCGAGCACGTCCGTCGTGCCGCCGGGCGGGAAGGGGACGATCAGCGTGATGTGCCGGGTGGGCCACGCGTCGGCCATGACGGTGCCGGCCGCCAGCATCATGAGGATTGTCAGGCCGCGGACGGCGTGGCGGAACAACGAGAAGGCGGTGGTGGATTGCATGCGGGGCTCCTCCGGGTGAAGAGGTATTGGACGGGTTGAAAACCGTGCAACAGTAGCCCCCCGCGGAGGCACACAATCAGCTCCACATCGAATTCAGCTTAAACTTCACGTTAACAGTCATTCCCTCCCCTGGGAGATAGTTCCATGACCGACGCCATCCACCCGGCGGATCTCGGTTTTTTTTCCGTCCTGGCCAGCGCGGGCAGCCTGAGTGCTGCCGCGCGCGAACTGGGAGTGACGACACCGGCAGTGAGTCGACGGCTGGCGCTGATGGAAAGCCGCCTGGGCGTCACCCTCGTGAATCGCACGACTCGCCGCATGAGCCTCACGCCGGAGGGCGAGACCTGCCTCGAACACGCGCGCAGGATCCTGGGCGAGATCGGCGACCTCGAAGAGATGCTCGGCGTATCCCGGTCGACGCCGACCGGGCTGCTCCGGGTCAATGCGACGCTGGCCTTCGGGCGCAGCCACGTCGCGCCGTTGATCTCCCGGTTCGCACGCCAGTACCCCCAGGTGGAAATCCGGCTGCAGTTGTCGGTCGACCCGCCGCCCCTCACGGAGGATTCATTCGACGTCTGCATCCGGTTCGGGGCACCCCCGGACGCGCGTGTCATCGCGAGGTGCATCGCCCCCAATCGGCGGCTGCTCTGCGCTTCGCCGGGTTATCTGTCGAGGCACGGAACGCCGAAGGCACCCGGAGACCTGGCGCGGCACAACTGCATCGACATCCGGCAGGGAGAAGAGGCCTACGGCGTGTGGCGCCTGACCAAGGGCCGTGGAGGGAACGCGGTCACTCAAACCGTCAGGACGAGGGGGACGCTCGCCACGAACGATGGCGGTGTCGCCCTCAGCTGGGCGCTCGATGGCCACGGCATCCTGATGCGCGCCGACTGGGACGTCGCACGCTATCTCAAGAACGGCCGCCTCCTCCAGGTCCTGGCGGACTACTACACCCCGGATGCGGACATCTACGCGGTCTACCCGCACAGGCACCAGCTCGCCGCCCGCGTCCGGGCCTTCGTCGACTTTCTGGCCGAAGCGTTCGGAGCGCTTTCGTCAGCCCGGGGCCCGGGCGGGAGCAGTGTTCCCCTGGCACGGAGCTGAGCGCTGCAGATTG
>JAGRPO010000107.1 GCA_019449455.1 Betaproteobacteria bacterium
CTGGTGCGTGCTGCCTTCCCAGTGCGAGCGCTTGCTGTCGCTCTTGTGGCAGCTGACGCAGGCGGCGTTGCTGTCGTCCGCCGACACGTTCTTCTTGCCGGGCGTCTTCATCGGCGTCTTGCCGCGCTTGGCCACGTGTTCCGTCGCGTCGCCGTGGCACGAGGAGCACTCGCCGGCCGTCGCCGGACCGCGCGCGTTGCCCTTCTGTCCATGGATCGAGCCGGCGTAGGAGGCGACCTCGTCTTCGTGACACTTGCTGCAGGCCTGCGGCCCAGGTCCAGCCGCCCACGCGTTACCCATACCAGCGAGGCCCAAAACCAGCCCGCTGATGCCCGTCGCCACAAGAAGCTTGAATCGGATCGAAGTCGTCACTGCACTCCCCCTTTGGTTCGTGAATTGCCCGTGCCCTGCGAAACGTCGCTGTGCCCGGCCGGGATTCGGCCCACCCCGCGCTCTTGCGCGGAGTCCGCCCAAGCTGTTCCGACGGCATCCCCGGTTTCGCCAGGAATTCCGTAAGTGGAACTCTGTGCGGAAGGCGCCGAATCCGGTTGACGCAGATCAACGCGGCTGAAGGTTTAGGCCTTCCGGCGGAACTTTGCCGGGCCGGTACGATGCGTCGGTAACCGGAAAGGCGGCGCCGGAGCCGCCGGGCCCCGTGTTACCTTTGGCTGCGACGCGACTGGGCGGCCGCGCCCGGCGCGCAACCTGGAAGGAAAAGCCATGGAATACCGCCCCCTGGGCCGCAGCGGCCTCGAGGTCTCCCCGATCTGCCTGGGCACCATGATGTTCGGCGACCGCACCGACTACGCGGAATCCGGCCGCATCGTCAGCTCGGCGCGCGACGCGGGGGTGAACTTCATCGACACCGCCGACGTGTATGCGAAGAGCGAGTCCGAGAGGATCGTCGGCAAGCTCATCGCGGGCGACCGCGACCGCTGGGTGCTCGCCACCAAGGTGGGCAACCCCGTGGGCGAAGGGCCCAACCAGCGCGGCACCGGCAGGAAGCGCCTGCTGCAGGCCATCGACCAGAGCCTGGACCGGCTGGGCACCGACTACGTCGACATCTACTACCTGCACAAGGATTTCGCGCACGCGCCGCTCGAGGAGACGGTCGAGGCCATGGGCGACATCGTGGCCTGCGGCAAGGCGCGCTACTTCGGCGTCTCGAACTTCCGCGGCTGGCGGATCGCGGAAGTCGTGCGCCTTTGCGGGGAACTGGGAGTGGCGAAGCCGGTGGTGTGCCAGCCCTACTACAACGCCATGAACCGCCAGCCCGAGGCCGAGATCCTGCCGGCGTGCCACCACTACGGCATCGGCGTGGTGCCCTACAGCCCGCTCGCGCGCGGCGTGCTGGTGGGCAAGTACAGGCCGGGCGAGGCGCCCCCGCCCGACACGCGCGCCGGCCGCAACGATCGCCGGATGATGGAAACGGAATTCCGCGCCGAGTCGCTCGTCATGGCGCAGACGCTCAAGGCCCATGCCGGGAAGAAGGGCATGACGGCCACCCAGTTCGCCTTCGGCTGGGTGCTCGCCAACCGGATCGTCTCGAGCGTCATCGCGGGCCCGCGCACGCTCGAGCAATGGGAGGGCTACCTGGGCGCGCTGGGCAAGTCGATCGACGCGGAAGACGAGGCGCTGGTGGAGTCGCTCGTGCGCACGGGCCACCCCTCGACGCCGGGTTACAACGACCCGGCCTATCCGCTCACGGGGCGACCGCTCGGCTGATTCCCGGCAGGCGCGCGCGCGGCAACGCGTGCCGCGGCCGGCTGCCGGGCCCGCTCAGGCCGCGGCGACGACGAGTATCTCGATCCGGTAGGCGGGGTTGGCGAGCTTCGCCTCGATGGTGGCCCGCGCCGGCGGGTTGCCCGGCGCCACCCAGCGCTCCCACACCGAGTTCATCGCCGCGAAGTCGCCCATGTCCGGCAGGAAGATCTGCGCGGTGAGGATCTTCGTCTTGTCGCTTCCCGCCTCGCCCAGCAGCCGGTCGATGGAGGCGAGCACCTCCTCGGTCTGGCCGATGATGTCCTTGGTCATGTCGGCGGCCACCTGGCCGGCGAGATAGACCGTGCCGTGGTGCACGACCATCTCGGAAAGCCGCTTGGCCACGTGGTATCGCTGGATCGTCATGGTGTCTCCTGTCGGGTCGTCTTCGGGTAACCGGTCATTCGTCGAAAGTGCGCACGCGGGCCGAGTAGCCGGCGGCGTTGAGGGCGGCGACGATCTCGCGCACGTGGTCGTGGCTGCGGGTCTTCAGCACCAGGTCCACCTCGGCGTGCTGCACCGCCAGGTGCGTGAAGGCGCGCTGGTGGTGCACCTCCTCGATGTTGGCATTCTGCTGCGCGAGGCACGCCGTCACCCCGGCGAGCGACCCGGGCAGGTCGCGCACCTCCACCCGCACGCGCGCGAGCCGCCCGGCGCGCACCATGCCGCGCTCGACGATGCCGGCGAGCATGAGGGGGTCGATGTTTCCGCCGCACAGCACGAGGCCCACCTTGCGGCCGCGGAAGCGCTCCGGCCGCGTCAGCAGCGCGGCGAGGCTCGCCGCGCCGGCGCCCTCCACGACCGTCTTCTCGATCTCGAGGAGCATCACGATCGCCTGCTCGATGTCGCCTTCGTCCACGAGCATGATGTCGGCCACGAGGCGGGAGGCGATCTCGCGCGTGATCCGGCCCGGCTCCTTGACCGCGATGCCTTCGGCGATGGTCGAGGCGCCGAACACGGGCGCCGTGCCGCGCAGCGCGTGGAACATCGACGGGAAGCGCATCGTCTGCACGCCGACCACCTCTATCGAGGGCTTGAGCGCCTTCGCGGCCGTGGCAACGCCGGCGATGAGGCCGCCGCCGCCCACCGCGATGAGGAGGAGGTCCAACTGCGGA
>JAGRPO010000108.1 GCA_019449455.1 Betaproteobacteria bacterium
CCGGCGACGAGATCCGCGTCCTCCCGCGCCGGGAAGACCTGGACGAAGATCCCGGCCAGGTCGGTGGGCGGCGGCTCCGGCAGGATCTTCGCGAACATCCGGTTCGTGAGCTCGCCCAGGAAGCCGGCCTCGCGCGGCATCCCCGTCTCGATGAGCAGGTCGAAGGCATCGCGGTGGCCCAGTGCCGCTCGCAGCGTCGCGGCGAAGGCGTCCTTGCTCTCCGGCTGCCGCTCGAGGACGCCCAGCAGGTGCCTCAGCCGCACCGATTGCGGGGTGGTCGCCCTCGCCTCCGCGTTGTCGCCGAGCCCGGCGCGAAGCCAGGAGGAGACGTCGCGAAGCCACGCCAGGCGCGCGTCGGCAGGCGCGTCGGACGGCACGCCGCCGAGGAGCGAATCGAGCCCGACATGGGGGTCGGCGGATTCCCTCCAGCGCGAGATCCAGCGGGAAAGGGGGATGGCCACGGGGGAAGGGACGATCGGATAGGGGCGCCCCCGTATAATAGTGGGTTCCTCGCTACCGCCCCGACCCCGTGACCGAAGCCGATCCCAAAGCCCGCCTCGCCGCCCTGGTGGGCCAAGCCGTCCGCACGACCTTTCCCGACGCCGGCGAGGTGACCATCGACCTCGACCGCCCCAAGAGCGCGGACCACGGCGATTTCTCGTCCAACGTGGCGCTGCAACTCGCCAAGCGCGTGGGGATGAAGCCGCGCGACGCCGCGCAGGCCATCGTCACGGCCCTGGGCGCCGCGCCCGAGATCGCGAAGACGGAGATCGCCGGGCCCGGCTTCATCAACTTCACGCTGTCCCGGGCCTCGCGCTTCGGCGTGGTCGCCGCGATCCAGGCCGCGGGCGCGGGCTTCGGCCGCGGCCGCGCCGGCGAGGGCAGGACGATCATGGTCGAGTTCGTCTCGGCCAACCCCACGGGCCCGCTGCACGTGGGCCACGGCAGGCAGGCGGCACTGGGCGACGCGATCTCGACGATCCTCGAGTGGCAGGGCTGGAAGGTGCTGCGCGAGTTCTACTACAACGACGCCGGCAACCAGATCGCCAACCTCGCGCTCTCCGTGCAGTTCCGCATCCGCGAGGCGGCCGGCCTCGTGGCGGGCGGCGAGATGCACGACGACTGGTACCGCGGCGACTACATCACGGACATCGCGCGCGACTACGTCGCCGAGTACCCGAAGGACGCGGGCGGAAACGACCTCGATGCCATCCGCCTGTTCGCGGTGGCCTACCTGCGGGGCGAGCAGGACGCGGACCTGCGCGCCTTCGGCGTGAAGTTCGACTCCTACTATCTCGAGAGCTCGCTCTACGGCGACGGCAAGGTCGCCGAGACGGTGAAGATGCTCGTGGCCGCGGGCAGGACGTACGAGGCCGACGGCGCGCTGTGGCTGAAGACCACCGACTTCGGCGACGACAAGGACCGCGTGATGAGGAAGTCCGACGGCACCTTCACGTACTTCGTGCCGGACGTGGCCTACCACCTCACCAAGTTCCGGCGCGGCTATTCCTCGGCGGTCAACGTGCAGGGCGCGGACCACCACTCGACCGTCACGCGCGTGCGCGCGGGCCTGCAGGCGCTGGCCGCCGGCATCCCCGAGGGCTACCCCGACTACGTGCTGCACCAGATGGTGACGGTGATGAAGGGCGGCGAGGAGGTGAAGATCTCCAAGCGCGCCGGCTCCTACGTCACCGTGCGCGACCTGATCGAGGAAGCCGGGCGCGATGCCGTGCGCTGGTTCTTCATCATGCGCAAGGTCGACTCCCACCTCGTCTTCGACATCGACCTCGCCAAGAGCCAGAGCGACGAGAACCCCGTCTACTACGTGCAGTACGCGCACGCGCGCCTGTGCTCGGTGCTGCGCGAATGGGGCGGCGACGTGGCCGCGCTGCGCGGCGCGGACACCTCCGCGCTCGGCACGCCGCACGAGGTGGCGCTGGCCCAGGCCCTGGCCCAGTTCCCGGAAGTGCTCGAGCGCGCCTCGCGCGAGTTCTCGCCGCACCTCGTGAGCTTCTACCTCCACGACGAATTGGCGGCGCGATTGCATACCTACTACAATGCCGAGCGCTTTCTCGTCGAGGACGAGAGTGTGAAGCTCGCGCGGCTCGCCCTTGTCGCCGCCACGCGACAGGTTCTCGCCAACGGCCTCGCCGTGCTGGGCGTGAGCGCGCCGGAGAGGATGTAGATGCCCAAGGATTTCAAGAACAATCCGCCGCCGCGCGACTCGAGCCGCGCGGCCCACCCGATGCTGCTCGGCATGATCATCGGGCTCCTCATGGGCATCGTCATCGCGCTCTCCGTGGCGCTGTGGCTGAACCGCCTGTCGAACCCGTTCGTGGACAAGGCGAAGCCCATCGAGCCGCTGGCGAAGATCGGCCCCACGCAGCCACCCAAGCCGGAGGAGAAGGGGGCCGCCGACAAGACCGCGGCCGCCAAGCCCGCCGAGAAAGCCGCCGCCGAGAAGAAGCCCGGCGACCGGCCGCGCTTCGAGTTCTACACCATGCTCCCCGGCGAGAAGGAAGTGACGGACAAGGAGGCGAAGTCCGCCGCCGCCAAGCCGAAGGAGCCCGCCAAGGGCGGCCCCGGCTCCTCGCCCTCCCAGCCCAAGCCGCATACCGGCGAGACGTACTGGCTGCAGGCCGGCGCGTTCTCCGAGGAGAAGGACGCCGACAACCTGAAGGCCAAGATCGCCTTCAGCGGCCTGGAAGCCACCGTGAAGGCGGTCGACGTGCCCGGCAAGGGCACGCTCCACCGCGTCCGGCTGGGCCCGTACCAGAGCCTGGAGGACGCGAACCGAATCAAGACGGCGCTGTCCCAGAACGGAGTCGGCGTCACCATCATCCGCACCGACGAAGCCAAGAACCGCTAACGGAGTCCACCCATGTACCTTCGCCGCATCCTCGCCATCGCCTTCGCCACCCTGGGCCTCGCGGCCGTTTCCGCCCACGCCCAGCTCCGCCAGGGCCAGGATTTCACCCTCCTCAATCCGCCGCAGGCTACCGACGGCGGCGGCAAGGTCGAGGTGATCGAGTTCTTCTCCTACGCCTGCGGGCACTGCTTCAAGCTCGAGCCGTTCCTCGCGAGCTGGGCGAAGAAGCTTCCCCCGGACGTCGTCTTCAAGCGCGTTCCCGGCGTGGGCAGCGGCGCGTGGTCGCAGCTGGGGCTCCTGTTCTACTCGCTCGAGGCCATGGGCAAGCTCGACCCGCTCCACGAGAAGGCGTTCGACGCGATGCACAAGGAGAACCTGAACCTCGCCAATCCGAAGATCCGCGAGCAGTGGCTGGCGAAGCAGGGCGTCGACGCGGCCCAGTACAACGGGGTCGAGAAGTCGTTCACCGTGCAGTCGAAGCTCGCGCGCGCCACGCAGCTCATGGGCGCCTACAAGGTCGACGGCGTGCCGATGGTCATCGTGAACGGCAAGTACGTCACCTCCACCGGCCACGCCGGCGGGCCGGAGAAGGTCATCCCGGTGGTCGAGCAGCTCATCGCGATGGCACGCAAGGACATGGGCACCAGCACGGCCGAGGCGGCAAAGCCCGCCGCCAAGCCGGTCGCTGCCAAGAAGTGACCGCGGCGCCGGGCACCGGCGCCTGGACCGGGTGCCTCGCACCATGGTTGTCTTCCTGACGGGGGCGAGCAGCGGCATCGGCGAGGCGCTGGCCCGCCACTACGCCGCGCGGGGCGCGAAGCTGGGCCTCGTCGCCCGCCGCGCCGACCTGCTCGAATCGCTGCGCGAGTCGCTCCCCCCGGGGGCGGAGACCTACACGGCCGACGTGCGCGACCTCGCCGCCCTCAAGGCCGCGGCGGCCGATTTCGTCGCGAAGCACGGCGTGCCCGATCTCGTGATCGCCAACGCCGGCGTCTCCCACGGCACGCTCACCGAGTACGCCGACGACATCGACGTCTTCCGCCAGATCATGGACATCAACGTGATCGGCATGGTGAACACGTTTCATCCCTTCGTCGCCGCCATGCGCGCGGCCGGGCGCGGGACGCTCGCGGGGGTGGCGAGCGTCGCGGGCTATCGCGGATTGCCGGGCGCCGGGGCCTACAGCGCCTCGAAGGCGGCCGCCATCAGGTATCTCGAGAGCCTGCGCGTGGAGATGCGCGGCACCGGAGTGCGCGTGGCCACCGTGTGCCCGGGCTACATCGCCACCTCGATGACCGAGAGGAACCCGTACCCGATGCCCTTCATCATCAGCGCCGACGAGTTCGCGCGGCGCTTCGCCCTGGCCATCGACGGGGGCAAGAATTACACGGTCATCCCCTGGCAGATGGGGCTCATCGCCAAGCTCCTCACCGTGCTTCCCAACGCGCTCTTCGACGCCGCCTTCGCCAAGGCCGGCCGCAAGCCGCGCAAGCAGTGAAAGGGGGACGGTTCCTGGGAACCGTCCCCTTTTTCATTTCCGGACGAGCTCGACGCGGCGGTTCTTCGCGCGGCCGTCCTCGGTGGCGTTGTCGGCCACCGGCTTTTCCTGGCCGAAGCCGGCGGCCGAAAGACGGGCCGGCGCGATTCCCTGCGCCTTGATCGCCGCCATGACGGCCTTCGCGCGCTGGTCCGAGAGCGCCTTGTTCGAGGCGGGCGAACCCGCGCTGTCGGTGTGGCCTTCGACCGCGACCTTCAATTCCGGGTGCGCCTTCATCATGTCGACGACCTGCTTCACGATCGGCTGCGACTCGGCCTTGATCGTGGCCTTGCCCGTGTCGAAGTTGATGTAGAGGGCGATGCGGCCCTGCTTCGCCAGCGCGTCGAAGATGTCGCTGGCGGAGATCTCCTGCGCCATGCCGCCCTTCTCGACGATCGCCAGCGTGTACCAGTCGCCGCCGTCGCCGCCCGCGACCTCGACCCAGTACTCGCGTCCGCCCTTGGCGAGCAGGAGCGTGACGAGGCGATCGCCCGTTCCCGGCTGCTCCCAGAGGAGCTTGCCGCCCGCCTGCGCCACCGCATTCTGGTAGTTGCGCACGATCGCGAGCGACGAGGGCTTGCGGGTGCCCTCCTTGGGACGGTAGGTGATGTGCGTGAGCTTGCCCTCGACCGCCTGCTCCTTGTAGTCGTCCGGGGTCACCTTCACGCGGAACGGGTAGCTGTCGAAATCGGAGGACTTGTAGTCCTCGATGAAGAAACCGGAGAGGCGGTTGAAGAGGGGGTGGTCGCGGCTGCCCTCGAGATCCTGCTGGGCGAGGGCGCCCGTGGAGGCGAGGGCGAGGAGTGCGGCGAAGAGCGTGCGCGCGAGGGCGCCGACGCGAATGGCGTTGATCATGGCGTTCGTGGGGAAGTCTATCGGAGGTGTTCGGGGCCGAATGCTGCCCGCCGCCTCCGGTCCCGTCAAGGCATCCGGAATACTCGGTATGGAAAACGGGGGACGGTTCCTGGGAACCGTCCCCACTTCCTGTCACTTGGCGTAGTACTCGTTCACCGTTTCCCATGCCACCGTCCGCAGGAAGGAGGCGAGCTCGGGATCCAGGCCGGCGGTGTACTTGATGTCGACGGGGGACTTCTTCCACAGCGCCGCAAACGTGGTGCAGGCCGCGAGGTAGGTGCCCGCGAGGCTGGGGTGCCGCTTGTCGGCTTCGTAGAGCTCGAGCGCCGGGCGCTTGGCGATCGCCTTGGCGAACGCGAGGCCGGCGGGAACGACCAGCGCATCGTTGGCATTGCCCGCGACCGTGTAGGCCTCGGCGAGCGTGGACGTCATTTCCGGCTTGTCCTTGTACGCCCAGGACATGAAGAACACCGGCCTGGCGCCGTAATTCCTGATCGTCTCGCTGTTCTTCCTGGCGAAGTCGTTGAAGGCACCCTTCAGCTGCGGGTGGATGGGGCACTGGCTGCAGTCCATCATCATGACCGCGTCGAACTGCCGGCCCGGCTTGTTGAACACGACCTCGTTGCCGGCCGCGAAGGAATACTTGCCGATGAGCCCCGGCCGCAGGTAGGTGTCCAGGTCGTGCCAGTCGATGCCCGAGCCGCTGACCGTCACGGACACGGAACGGTAGCGCTTGCCGGCATCCACCTCGCGGGCGATCCGGCCGTAGTGGTTGTGCATGCTGTTGTTGTAGTAGAAGAAGCTGTTGCCGACCCACATGAGGGACTGCGGGGGTTCTCCTCCGACCTCGGTGCGCGACGGCTTCGTCTGCGCGCCAACCGCCGCCGGGAACAGGGCAATGCTCAGCGCGCAAATTCCCGCGGCGATCCGCAGGCCACGAAATACCTTCGACATGGCGTTCCTCCTGGGAAATGGGGAGTCTAGGCCCTGCCCGCTACAATGAAAAATATGTTGAACATAGCGGTGCCATAGCATTTGGAGATGGCACTACGGGAGGCTCCATGGAACTGCGCCACCTTCGCTACTTCGTCGCGGTCGCGGGCCACGCGAGCTTCACCCGAGCCGCCGCCACCCTCGGCATCCAGCAGCCTCCGCTTTCGCAGCAGGTGCGCGACCTCGAGCGCGAGCTGGGGTATCCGCTCTTCCGCCGGCTTCCCCGCGGCGTGGAACTCACCGAAGGGGGCGCCGTCTTCCTCGAGGAGGCGAAGGCGGTCCTCGCGGCCGTCGATCGCGGCGTGAAACGCGGCGCCGAGGCGGCGCAGGGCACGGTCGGCTCCCTGTCGCTCGGCTTCACCAGCTCCGCGGTCATGCATCGCCTCGCGCCGGACCTGATCCGCCGCTACCGCGAGGCGCACCCGGGCGTGGAACTCGAGATCCAGGAGGGCAACGCCGCCGCCGTCACGGAGGCAGTGGCCGCCGGCCGCCTCGACATCGCCTTCATCCGCCGCCCCGTGTCGGGGCAGAGCGCCCTCGCCTATCACACGGTCGCCGAGGAAAAACTGCTGCTGGCGCTGCCCGCGCAGCATCCCCTCGCCCGGCAGGCAAGAAAGCGCGGCGTCGCGCACGTCCGGCTGCGCGATCTCGCCAACGATTCGTTCATCCTCGTGCGCCGCCCGGGCGCGCCGGGCATGTACGGCGACCTGATCGACGCCTGTCACCGAGCGGGCTTCGCCCCGAGGATCGGGGCGGAGGTCGACCAGATGCTCACCAACATCACGCTCGTGGCCGCGGGGGTGGGGGTGTCGGTGGTGCCCGCGTCGATGCGGGACATCCACCGCGGGATGGTCTTCTACGCCGAGGCGAAGGACGCGCCGCAGCTCGTCGCGCCGCTCAACCTCGTGACCCGCATCGGCGAGACGAATCCGGCGGCGATCCGCTTCGTGCGCTTCGCCCTCGGGCCCGGCGATGCCGCTAGAGCGCCTGCTCCGTCTCGCCCTGCGTCGGGCGCCAGACGAGGAGCCGCTTCTCCGCGAACGAAACGGCGAAGTCCAGCACCAGCGCGAAGATCGTGAGGACGAGGATCCCGGCGAACACCGTGTTGATGTCGAAGGACCCCTCGGCCATGTGGATGAGGTAGCCCACGCCCTTGGCGCTGCCCAGGTACTCGCCCACGACGGCCCCCACGAACGCCATCCCGACCGACGTGTGCAGGCTCGAGAACACCCACGACGTCGCCGACGGCAGGTAGACGAAGCGCAGCAATTGCCTCCTCGTCGCCCCGAGCATGGTCGCGTTGCTGAGCACCACGGGGCTGACTTCCTTCACGCCCTGGTAGACGTTGAAGAACACGATGAAGAAGACGAGGGTCACGCCGAGGGCCACCTTCGACCAGATGCCCAGGCCGAACCACACCATGAAGATGGGCGCCAGCACCACGCGCGGCATCGCGTTCATGGCCTTGATGTAGGGGTCCATGAGCGCCGAGGCGAACGGCGTGAGGCCCAGCCACAGGCCGATCACGAGCCCGAGCACGGAGCCGATCACGAAGGCGAGGGCGGTTTCCTGCAGCGTGACCCAGAGGTGCGGGTAGATCTCGCCGCCCATGAACCACTCGCCGATCACCTTGAAGATCTTCACCGGCTCGCCGAAGAAGAACGCGGCGCGGTCGGGGTTGTCCCACACGAAGGGCCGGATGAGCTCGGGGTGGGTCGCCACGTGCCAGAAGGTGAACATGGCCACGAGGAGCAGGACCT
The DNA here is from genome assembly GCA_019449455.1 of Betaproteobacteria bacterium. Classification (GTDB taxonomy): domain Bacteria; phylum Pseudomonadota; class Gammaproteobacteria; order Burkholderiales; family Usitatibacteraceae; genus FEB-7. Next base: position 8,015 of record JAGRPO010000108.1, read on the forward strand.
GCCAGATCCAGAGTTTCTTCCGCATCGTCAGCCCGCCACCCGGTTGCGCGTCTGCGCGTAGCCCTTGAGCACCTCGTCCTTCATCGCGTGCCAGATGCGGTCGTGCAGCTCGATGAAGCGCGGCGAGAGGCGGATCTCGGACACGTCGCGCGGACGCGGAAGGTCGATCACGTACTCGCCGATCGGGCGCGTGGCCGGGCCGGCGGAGAGCACCACGACGCGGTCGGAGAGGCTGATGGCCTCCTCCAGGTCGTGGGTGATGAAGATGACGCTCTTCCTGTCGGCGCTCCACAGCTCGAGGAGCTCGTTCTCCATCAGCTGGCGCGTCTGCACGTCGAGCGCCGAGAAGGGCTCGTCCATGAGAAGTATCTGCGGATCGAGGATGAGCATCTGCGCGAGCGACACGCGCTTCCTCATGCCCCCGGAGAGCTGGTGCGGATAGCGGTCGCCGAAGCCGGCGAGGCCCACGCGCTCGAGCCACGACTCGCCCTTCGCCTGCGCGGCCGCCGGGTCCTCGCCGCGGAACTGCAATCCTGCGGTCACGTTCGCCAGCGCGCTACGCCACGGCATCAGGGCTTCGGACTGGAACATGTAGCCCGCGCGGCGATTGATGCCCGACAGCGGCTCGCCGTGGATCTTCACCGAGCCCGAAGACGGCCTGAGGAGCCCCGCGGCGACGTTGAGGAGCGTCGACTTGCCGCAGCCCGTGGGCCCCACCACCGAGACGAACTCGCCGTCGGCGACCGAGAGATCGACCTCCTTCACGGCCGTGTAGTGCCCTTCGCCCCCCTTGGCGGCGAAGGTGCACGTGACTTTCTCGAGGGATACGGATGCGGTCATCGGTGGCTGCTCGCCCGTGTCGAACGGCGGGCGAAGCCCGTCCGTTCGAACACGGTTCGCGGTGCCTTACTTGTACTTCGCCGCGGCTTTTTTCGCGAAGGTGTTGTCGAAAGTCTGGTCGAGCTTGATGGAGTCGCCCGCCTTGATGACCGAGGGCTCGAACTGCTTGAGCACCTTGTAGACGTTCTGCGCGGCCTTCATCGACATCTGGCCGTCGTCGGAGTAGCCGATCATGTTCTTGAGCAGGCCCGCCTTGTAGAGCGACGGGTTGCCGGCCTTGTAGGCGTCGGGCATCAGGTCGACGATCTCCTGCGGCGTGGCCTTGGCGATCCAGCGGTTGGCGCGCACGATCGCGTTCACCACCGCCTGCACCGTGTTGGGGTTCTTCCGGATGAACTCCTCGGTGATGTAGATGACGCTCGCGTGGTAG
>JAGRPO010000109.1 GCA_019449455.1 Betaproteobacteria bacterium
CCCATGAAGAGGGAAAAGGCGAGCGTCCACGCGACGATGGACGGCGTGAGGTCGAAGCCGAAGGCGAGCTGGCTGAAGCTCTGCCAGTTCATCGTGGTGATCGTGAATGCCTGCAGGAAGGACGCGAGCACGAGTCCCGCCACGCCTCCGACGAGGGCGAGCATCAGGGATTCGGCGAGAAACGCCGCCAGGATGCTCGAGCGCCGGAAGCCGAGGGCGCGCATCGTCCCGATCTCGGCCGTGCGGTTGGCCACGGAGGCGTACATGGTGATCATGGCCCCGATCATCGCGCCGATCGAGAAGATCGCCGAAAGCGCCACGCCGAGGTAGCTGATGAAGGTGGAGAGCGACTTCGACTGGTCCTGGTAGTAGAGCGGCTCCTGCCGCACTTCCACGATGAGGCGCTGGTCGGCCGCGACGCGCGCCTTGAACGCCTCGAATTCGCTCTCCGACGACAGGCGCAGCAGCACCGACGAATAGGTCGAGCGCCGGAAGGCCTGCAGCATCTGGTCGACGTCGCCCCAGATCTCCGAGTCGAAGGCGCTCTTTCCCCCGTCGAAGGTGCCCACGATCGTCCACTCGCGCCCGGCGAAGCGCAGCTTCTCGCCGATGCCCGTGCCGTCGAACCCGTCGGCGATGGCGCGGCCGACCACCACTTCCGACGCCCCGGGGCGGAACATCCTCCCGTCGATCACCTTGACCTGCGGACGCAGCCGGACGCCCATATCCGGCATCCCGCGCACGACGAGGTTCGCGGGCTTGTCGCTGCCGCGCTTGGGGATGGCGATGAGGACGATGGTCTCCTTGGACACGAGCGGCGTGCCGTTCTCGCCGCGCGCCACCTCCGGCAGCGTCTCGAGGAGGGAGGCCTGGTCGCGGTAGACGACGCTCTGGATCTCCGTCTGCGAGGCCGGCCGGAGGATCACCACGTTGTCGTAGCTGCCGGTGGACACGAGCGTCCTCCTGAGCCCCGCGTCGAGCATGAGCACCGCGGCGAACACGAACACCACGAGCCCCATGCCGCCCGCGGTGAGGAGCGTGGTGAGCTTTCGCGTCCAGAGGTTGCGGAAGATGTAGTGGAGCGGGATCTTCATGGCGCCGGGCCCCTCACCCGATGTACCGCAGGCCGTCGACGATCTTCACGCGCGCCGCGCGCGCCGCCGGCAGTATTCCCGCCAGCACGCCCACCGCGAGCGCGCTCGCCGCCTGCATCGCCACCGTCTCGGGCGCGACCTTGAAGACCGGGAAGAACGAGCCCATCGCCGCCTTGAATCCCGCCGCGGCCGGGAAGGAGGCCAGGATCCCGAGCGCCCCGCCCAGCGCGGTGATCATGAGCGACTCGCCCACGATGAGGGCGGCCACGAAGCCGGGGCCGAAGCCCAGCGCCTTGAGCGTCGCGTACTCGGCGAGCCGCTCGCGCGCCGTCATCGCCATGGTGTTGGCGACCACCGCGAAGATGATCACGATCACCACGAAGGAGACGACGCGCACCGCCATGACGATCGTCTCGGTCTGCGCGATGAAGGAAAGCTGGAAGGCCTTCTCCGTCTCCGTGAGCGTCTCGGCGAGCGAGTTGCGGAATTCCCGGTCGACGTTCTGGCTCACCTCGGCCGCGCGCGAGCCGTCGGCGATCTGGACGATGAAGACGCCCACCTGCTCGGCGCGCCGCGGGTAGAGCTTCCTGATCTGCTCGTTCAGGTAGTCCCAGTGGAAGTAGAGCTGGCGCGTGATGGTCGTCTCGTCCTTCGGCTCGTAGATCCCGCGCACCACGAAGTCCCACGTGCCGGGGTAGATCGTGCCCTTCAGCGCGATCGCGTCGCCCACCTTGAAACCGTGCTGGTCGGCGAGCAGGCGCCCCACCATCACGCCGCGGCGGTCCTTCCGGAAGGCGAGGAGCTCGTCCCGGTTCACCTTGAACTCGGGATACAGGTCGAAGAAGTTGTCCTGGTCGACCGCGAACTGGGCGAAGAAGTTGGCCGGCGTCATGTCCTTGTAGATGCCGCCGAACCAGTTGGACACCGTCACCGCGGTCACGCCGTCGATCGCCTTGATGCGGTCGCGGTAGTAGATGGGCAGGGGGAAGACGAGGGAGACCGCGTTTCGCGTGACGAGCCGCTGCGCCGAGGCCATGTCCGAGCCCGCGTACCAGGCGTTCACCACCGTCTGCATCAGGCCGAAGGCGAGGATCGCCACCACCAGCCCGAAGAGCGTGAGCAGGCTGCGCAGCTTGTGGCGGAAGATGTTCTTGAAGACGAGCTTGAGCAGGTACATCGCGCGCTCAGGCGTGGCTCGCGGGCGCGTCGACGAGCTCGCCCTTTTCCAGGTGGACCACGCGCCGCGCGCTCTCCACGGCGTGCCAGTCGTGCGTGACCATGATGATGGTCTTTCCCATCTCCTCGTTGAGCCTGCGCAGCAGGCCCAGGATCTCGCCGGCGCTCTTGCGGTCCAGGTCGCCCGTGGGCTCGTCGGCCACGATGATCGTGGGGTCGGCGATGAGCGCGCGGGCGATGGCCACGCGCTGCTGCTGCCCGCCGGAGAGCTCGTTGGGGTAGTGGTCCATCCGGTCCGAGAGGCCGACGAGCGAAAGCGCCATCTCCACCCGCTCGCGCCGCTCCCGGCGCGAGAGCGAGGTGAGGAGCAGCGGCAGCTCCACGTTCTCGAACGCGTTCAGCACCGGCATGAGGTTGTAGAACTGGAAGATGAAGCCCACGTGCGACGCGCGCCAGTCCGCCAGGGCGGACTCGGAGAGCCTGGTGATGTCCTCGCCGCCGACGAGGAGCTCACCCGCATCCGGCTTGTCGATGCCGGCGATGAGGTTCAGGAGCGTGGACTTGCCCGAGCCCGACGGGCCCATGAGCGCGATGAAGTCGCCCTCCGCGATGGCGAGCGTGATGTCGAAGAGCACCGGCACGTCCTGGTCGCCGCGCCGGTAGCCCTTGGCGAGATGCGTGATGCGGACGATGGGGCGCTCGGAGGCGCCCGCCACGGCGTTCACTTCTTGAGGAGCGCGACGCTCGCGCCGTCCTTCAGCTTCTCCGGCGGCGAGAGCGCGACCCGGTCCCCGGCCTTCGCCCCCGAGATCTCCACGAGGTCCCCGAGCTTGCGCGCGACGGTGACCGGCGTCTGCGCCGCCTTGTTGTCCTTGTCGAGGACGAAGACCACGGACTTGTCGCCGCGCCTGGCGATCGCCTCCTCGCGCACCGCCGTCACGGCCTTGCGCTCGTTCGCCTCCGGCGTGCGCTCCAGGAATCCCACCTTCGCGCTCATGTCCGGCAGCGCGCGCGGATCCTTCTCCTTGAAGGCCACCTTCACGAGCAGGGTCGCCTTGCTGCGGTCCACCGTGGGGACGATGCGCGAGACCTCGCCCAGCAAGCGCAGGTCGGGGTAGGCGTCGAGCTGGATCTCGGTGGGCATGCCGACCCTGATCTTCGCGATCGAGGCCTCCGACACGTCCGCCTCGACTTCCAGCGTCTCCATGTCCGCCATGTTCACGACGGCGCCCTTGGAATCCGCGGCCGAGGAGAACGGCGTGATGATGTCGCCCACGTTGGCGTTCTTGGTGAGGACGATCCCGTCGAAGGGCGCGCGGATGAGCGTCTGCTCGACCGAGACGCTCGCCGAGCGGACGTTGGCCTCGGCCACGCCGATGGCCGCCTTGAGGCTGGAGACGGCCGCGCGGGCCTTCTCGGCGCGGGCCTTCGCGGTGTCGAGCGAGGATTCGGAGATGAACTTCTTCGCGAACAGGTCCTGTGCACGCTTGTAGGCCGATTCCGCGTCGCGCGCTTCGGCCTCGCCCTGCTCGAGGTTCGCCTTCGCGGCCGTGACGGCGGCGACCGCCGAATCGCGCGTGGCGGCCACATCCAGGCTCTCGAGGCGCGCGATCACCTCGCCCGCCTTCACGCGCGAGCCTTCCTGCACGCCCAGCCATTCGAGTCGGCCCGTGGCCTTCGTGGAGATCGCGGCCTTTCGCCAGGCGACCACGCGGCCGGTGGCGTTGAGCACGGTGAACCCCTGCGACGGATAGGCGCTCGTGACCGTGGCCACGTCGACGGTGACGGGCGAGGTGGCGGAGCGGATCGCGCCGAACGCGACGACCGCCGCCACGGCCGCCGCGCCGATGGCCCACTTGAGCCACCGCGGCCTGCGCTTTGGCCCGAAGGACTTCGCGCTGCGGTCGATCTGGAGCTTGGAAAGGTCCTGCGCGGGCACGCTGAAAGTCCTTCCGAATCAAAGACGTGGATTATACGGCCTCGGGGACGGTTCCTGGGAACCGTCCCCTTAGTAGAGCGCGGCGGTGGCGGCGTGCAGCGGCTGGCCGTGTTCGGCAAGGGCGTCGAGGACGCTGAAGTGATGCAGGTCCGGCAGGACGTGCAGCGAGCGGACCTGCGCGGACCAGCGATCGGCGATGAGGCGCGACTGGCGGATGAACTCCGCGCTCTCCGACCCGCCCACCGCCACGACGAGCGGCGCCGGAATCGTGGGTTGCCTGTCGTGCAGGTCCAGCAGGCGAGCCGACTCGCCGTCGAGCCGCAGGTCGGCGTTTCCGGAGAAGTACGGCAGCGGGGAAAAGTCGAACACGCCGCTGATGGGCACGCCGCCCGCGATGCGGTCCGGATCGAAGGCGAAGCGCTCGCGCGCCGCCGCGAAGATCGCCCCGACGAGGTGGCCGCCCGCCGAATGCCCGGCGAGCACGATTCGCCGCGCGCCCGCGCCGTGGGAGGGCGCATGGGCGGCGATCCAGTTCAGCGCCGCCAGCGTGTCGTCGACGATGTCCGCGATGCGCACGGCCGGGCACAGCCGGTAATTCACGAGCGCCACGCCCACGCCCTGCGCCACCCACGCCGGCGCCAGCCACGCGAACATGCGCTTGTCGAGGCCGCGCCAGTAGCCGCCATGGATGAAGACGAGCAGTCGGTCGCTGTCCTTCGCGGGAAAGAGGTCGATGCGATGGCGCGCGTCCGGCCCGTAGGCGAGGTCGAGGCGCCCCGGCAGCGTCGCGCGGACGAATTCGGAATCCCTCTCCCAGCGCGCGAAGAACTGCGGGTGCCCGGGGACGAGCTCGCGGTTGTTGTACTCGCGCTCGACCCAGGCGGGGGTGAGCGATTGCGACGACAACAGGAAGGGGGAGGTGGTGTCCATGCGTGCGAGAATTGTAGCCATGAACGCCCCCGCCTTCGACGCCTCCACTGCCGGCCGGGAGGTCGTGGCGCGCGCCGAGGCCCTCGCGCGCCACAGCGATTCGCCCGACCACTACACGCGAACCTGGCTCACGCCGGCCCATCGCGCCGCGGCGCTGCAGATCGCCGGGTGGATGGGCGAGGCGGGCATGAGCGTGCGCACCGACGGCGTGGGCAACGTGATCGGCCGCTACGAGGCGACGGCAGCCGGCGCGACGGCGCTCGTCACCGGCTCGCACTTCGATTCGGTGCGAAACGGCGGCAAGTACGACGGGATCCTCGGCATCCTCGTCCCGCTCGCCTGCGTGTCCGAATTGAATCGCCGCGGGGAACGGCTGCCGGTCGCGATCGAGGTCGTCGCCTTCGCCGACGAGGAGGGGGCGCGGTTCCAGACGAGCTTCCTCGCGAGCCGCGCCTTCCTCGGCAAGTTCGACACGGTGTTGCTGGAGCGCCGCGATGCCGACGGCGTGACCTTCGAGGAGGCGATGCGCGCGGCGGGTCTCGATCCCGCGGCCATCGCCGCCAGCCCCCGCGACCCCGAGACGATCGCGGCCTACGTCGAGGTGCATATCGAGCAGGGCCCCGTCCTGCTGGACGAGGGGCTGCCGCTCGGCGTCGTCACCGGCATTTCCGGCGGCACGCGGCACCTGGTCCGGGTCGCGGGCGCCTCGGGCCACGCGGGCACGGTGCCGATGCCGATGCGCCGCGACGCGCTCGCGGCCGCCGCCGAGATGGTGGTCGCGGTGGAAGCGCGGGCGAAGGCGGTTCCCGGCCTGGTGGGCACCGTCGGGATCCTGAAGGTGAAGGACGGCACCGGCAACGTGATTCCCGGCGAGGTCGAGTTCACCGTCGACATCCGCTCCGGCGAGGACGCGGCACGAGAGGCGGCGGAGCGCGAAGTCTTCGCCGCGTTCGAGGCGATCGCCGCGCGTCGCGGTGTCGGGGTGACGGCGAGGAAGAACCACGCGGTGCGGGCGACGCCTTGCTCGCCGCGCATCCAGGACCTCCTCGCCGACAGCGTGGCCGCGGTCGGAGCCCCCGTCCGGAAGCTCCCCAGCGGCGCGGGTCACGACGCCATGGTGATGGCCGAAGCGACCGAGGTGGGGATGCTCTTCATCCGGTGCGGCGCGGGAGGCGTGAGCCACAATCCCGCCGAGACCGTCACGGCGCAGGACGTGGGGCTCGCGGTTGCGGCGATGCTGGCGTTCCTGAGGGCGCCCGGACTCAGCGCTTCGCGGGCGCCGGCAGGATCTGCACCGGGACCGGCCTTCGTTCGGCGGCCGGCTTAGCCGGCTTCGGCGTGGAGTGGTACAGCGCCGTCCAGAAGCCGGCGACGGTGACGAGGGCCAGCAGGGCGACGATGGCGACGCGCTTGAGGCGCGAGCGACGGGTCTTTTCGGGCCGGTAGGCGCCGATGGCCTCGTCGAGCGCTTTCTTGATATGGTGGTCGCGGAAGTCCGTCACGGATCCATTCTAGTACCCGATGATCTCCCACCATCGCATCCGCCTCGCCGCCCGCGCCGACGCCCACGCCATCTCGGCGCTGTCCGCGGTCGCGATCGAGCACGGCCTGCTCCAGTCGTGGACGCCACAGCGCGTCCTCGGAAGCATGGGCAATCCCGCGACCAACGTCGCCGTCGCGCGCGAAGGCGGGCGGCTCGCCGGATTCGGGATCATGGATTACGGCGACACGCACGCCCACCTGGCGCTTTTCGCTGTCGCCGAGGCGGGGCGCAGACGGGGCCTGGGCACTTCTCTCCTCGAGTGGCTGGAGAAGTGCGCGATGACGGCGGGCATCGAGGCCGTGCGCGCGGAAGTCCGCCTGGACAATGCGATCGCCCGGGCGTTCTATCGCGCCCGCGGCTATCGGGAAGGCCTGCGCCTCTCGGGCTACTACCAGGGCGTCGAGGACGCGCTGGCCCTGGAAAAGCGGCTGCGCGCCTGAGCCGGGCGCGGGTTACAAATGGTTGCTTTTCCGCCCCGCGCCGGGGCCGCCGATGCGGCTATGCTTCATTCGTACCATGGAGCCGAAAAGGAGAAGACCATGAAAGCAGGATTCGCGATCGCCGCCCTCACGGCGGCTTGCCTGTCGACGTTCGCCGCCGCCCAGATGGGGCAGGGCATGGGTCCGGGCATGATGCACGGGCAGGGCATGGGCCCCGGGATGGCGCAGGGCCAGGGCATGGGTCCGGGCATGATGCACGGTCAAGGCATGGGCCCCGGCATGATGCATGGGCAGCACGGCATGATGGGCGGGCGCGGGATGGGCGGTGGCATGCACGCCGCCATGCCGGGCGGCCTTTCGTTCGCGGCGATCGAGGCGCTCGGCCTCACGGACGACCAGCGTGCCAAGGTCACCGAGATCCGCCGCGACATGCAGCGCAAGAACCACGCGCTGATGGGGGCGACGCGCGAGCTGCGCTGGAAATCCCAGGACGCGGCGAAGGCCGCGGAATTCGACGCGGCGGCCGCGCGCAAGCGCTATGACGAGAGCGCGGCGATCCGCAAGCAGATGTTCGAGGCCCGCCTGGAGGCGCGCACGAAGATCGAGGCCGTCCTCACGAAGGAGCAGCGCGAGCAACTCCGCAAGGCCGGGCGTCCGGGCGTCCCGGGCTAGCCCGCCACGATCGGCGAGGCGGCGCCGGCGCTCGCGCCGGCCAGGCGCCGCACCTCGGTCAGGCACGAGCCGCAGTTCGTCCCGCACTTCGTTTCGGCCTGCAGCGCCGCCAGGCGTTGCGCCGCCGTGCCCGCGCACGTGGCGAGCGAGGTGGCGATCGCCGTTTCCGTGACGCCCAGGCATTGGCACACGACGCGCCCCGCGCTCACGAATCCCGCCGGCGCCCGGGCCGAGGGCATCAGCAATTGCCGGCGGATGTCCGCGACCGGTTGCCCCGCGAGGTGCCACTCGCGCAGCCACTCCCCGCTCGCCAGCGCATCGGCATCGCCCGAGAGCCGCGCCGCGGCCAGCCGGCCGTTGCCGACGCGGATCCGCCGCGAAGCGCTCCGGCGCGGGTCCTCGTAGCGAATCACCTCCTCGACCTGGAGGCCGAGCAGGGCGTCGAGCGAGGCGATCCACGCGGCCGCGGGAGCGCAGGAGTGGGCGCCGCGCACGAGCAATCCCGCTTCGGCGCGGCCCGAGGGCACCACGCTCAGGAAGGCCACGCCGGATTGCAGCGCGCGGATGCCCTCGAGAACGCGCGCGAGCTCGCCCTCGTCCACCCGCGCGAAGGCGAGGAGCCGCCAGGGCAGGGCGGCCGGCTCGACCTTCACCGCGGCGTGCTTGAATTCCGGCTGGAGCGAGTCGGGATCCAGCCTCGCGATCGTTAGCGTGTTCGTGCCCTCGCTCGCCGCCCCGCCCAGGAAGCGCCGGCCCCAGTGCATGGGCAGCCAGGCCTGGCCCGAGCGCAACTCGTCCGAGGCTTCCGCCAGCACGAAGATCGCGCCGCGCCGAGATTCCACGCGCACCAGGTCGCCGTCGCGGATGCCGCGCCTCGCCATGTCGGCGGCGTGCAGGCCGAGGCGCGGCTCGGCCACATGCCCGAAGAGCGCGGGGACGTTCCCGGTGCGGCTCATGCCGTGCCACTGGTCCCGCAGCCGCCCGGTCGTCAGGCGCAGCGGGAACTTCGCGTCGGCCTTCTCGGCCGTGGGCTTCCAGGCGCCCGTGAAGAAGCGCGCCTTGCCGGTGGGTGTCGCGAAGATGCCGTCGGCGTAGAGGCGCGTGGCTCCCGCGGCCGCGGCTTCGGGAAAGGGCCACTGTTGTGGCCCGCGCGCGTCCAGCAGCGAATACGAAAGACCGGTGATGTCGAGGTCGCGTCCGCGCGTGGTTTCGCGATGCTCGTTCCACAGCGACTCGGCGGATTCGAACGGGAATAGCGAGGGCAGGCCGGGCCGAAGCCGCGCTTCCAGCCGCCGCGAGAAATCCACGGCGATCTCCCAGTCGTGCCGTGCCTCGAAGGGCTTCGGCACGGCCGCGCGCACGCGCGAGATGCGCCGCTCCGAGTTGGTCACCGTGCCGTCCTTCTCGCCCCAGCTCGTGGCGGGCAGCAGGACGTCGGCGAAGGCGGCGGTCTCGGTATCCCGGTACGCCTCCTGCAGCATGACGAGCTCGGCCTTCTCGAGCGCGCGGCGCACCGAGGGCAGGTCCGGCAGCGACTGCGCCGGGTTGGTGCAGGCGATCCAGATCGCCTTGATCTCGCCGCGGCCCACCGCCTCGAACATCTCGACCGCGGTCTTGCCGGGCCTGTCGGGCACGCGATCCACGCCCCACAGCCGCGCCATCTCCGCGCGGTCGCTTTCGCTCGCGAGCGAACGGTGCGCGGCGAGCGAGGTCGCGAGCCCCCCGACCTCGCGCCCGCCCATCGCGTTGGGCTGCCCCGTGAGGCTGAATGGGCCGGCGCCGGGCTTGCCGATGTGCCCCGTGGCCAGATGCAGGTTCACGAGCGCGGCGTTCTTGGCCGTGCCGCTCGTGGACTGGTTGAGCCCTTGGCAGTAGAGCGAGAGCGTCGCGGGGGAGCCGGCGAACCAGCGCGCGGCCGTGGCGATGTCCTCGGCCTTCACGCCGCACACTTCCGCGGCCGATTGGGGCGTCCAGTCGCGCACGGCGGCGCGGAGCCGATCGAGCCCCTCGACGTGCGCGTCGATGTACGCGCGGTCGACGAGGTCCTCCCACAGCATCACGTGCAGCATCGCGTGGAAGAGCGCGACGTCGGTGCCGGGCAGGATGGCCAGGTGCAGGTCCGCGAAGCGCGCCGTCTCGGTGCGGCGCGGGTCCACGACGATCACCTTCTGCGCCGGGTTCAGCGCGCGCGCGGCCTCGATGCGGCGAAAGAGCACGGGATGCGCGTGCGCCATGTTGGACCCGGCGATGAAGAGGCACGCCGCGCGGTCGATGTCCTCGTAGCTGCACGGCGGCGCGTCCACGCCCAGCGTCTGCTGGTAGCCCGTGACGGCGGACGACATGCAAAGACGCGAGTTGGTGTCGATGTTGGCGGTGCCCACCAGCGCCTTGGCGAGCTTGTTGAAGGCGTAGTAGTCCTCGGTGAGGAGCTGCCCGGAGACGTAGAACGCCACGGAATCGGGGCCGTGCTCGCGGATCGTGGCGGCGAAGCGCCCGGCCACCAGCTCCATCGCCTCGTCCCAGGAGGCGCGTTCCCGATTCGCCGCGCGCGCGTGCCGCAGTTCCGGAAACCGGGCGCGGCGGGCGGACGCGGCGGGGGACGCCGTGAGGTGCAGCGTCGTTCCCTTGGTGCAGAGCTGGCCGCGGTTGGCCGGATGATCCGGGTCGCCGCGCACGCCGGTGATGCGGGTCCCGTCGCTCTCGATCACGACGCCGCAGCCCACGCCGCAGTAGCAGCAGGTGGAGCGCGTCTCGCGGCGGGCGGATGCCGTCACGGCGCGGAGGCCACCGCGATGGGCGAGCACGACCTCTTCTCCGCGACGCCGGAATCGGGATCCAGCAGGACCATCCCGCCCTCGAGCTTCACGGCGAAGCGCTCGACCACGCCTTCGTCGGGCGCGGCGGCATGTCCGTCGGCCAGGCCGATGCACCAGTTGTGCAGCGGGCACGCGACGGATTCGCCGAACACGATGCCCTGCGAAAGCGGCCCGCCCTTGTGCGGGCACTTGTCGCGAAGGGCGAACACGGTGTCGGTCCCGGTGCGGAAGACCGCGATCTCGACGCCGTCCACGCGCTTGAAGCGGCGCGCGCCCAGCGGGGCGATGTCCTCGAGCCTGCCGATGGGAACGAAGGCCACGGTCAGGCTCCGAGGGGCTCGAACTGGCGCAGGTCCACGCGCGCCTTCTCCGGCTCGTGCCAGGGATCGGGCTCGCCGTCGAGCGCGAACTGCAGGCGTTCCCACAGGGCCCTGCGTCCCCCGGCATCGTCCAGCACGCGCTTCTTCGCGTAGTCCAGGCCCACGCGCGCCACGAAATGCACCGTGCGTTCCAGGTAGAAGCCTTCCTCGCGGTAGAGCTGCAGGAAGGCCCCCGCGTACTCGAGCACTTCCTCGTGGGTGCCCACCTTGCAGAAGAACTGTGCCACCTCCGTCTTGATGCCGCCGTTGCCCGCGACGTAGATCTCCCAGCCGGATTCCACGCCGATCACGCCCACGTC
>JAGRPO010000018.1 GCA_019449455.1 Betaproteobacteria bacterium
GCGCCGGTCGGGCAGGCGCGCACGCACGCGGCGCCACCGCGCAGGTCCTTGCACATGTCGCACTTCACGGCCTTCTTCGGGATGTCCTTGCCCTTGGGCTTGGGCTCCATCCCCGGCTCCGTCCCCAGGCCCAGCACCAGCCACGACCACAGGCTCGGGCGGCGCCGCTTCGGGTCGACGGGGGCGAGCTGGATCACGCCGTAGGGGCAGTTCTTCTCGCAGTTGCCGCAGCCGATGCAGCTGTCGTTCACGAACACCTCGCCATTGGGCGAGCGGTGGATCGCGTCGGGCGGGCAGTCCTTCATGCAGTGCGGGTGCTCGCAGTGCCGGCAGGAGGTCGGGACGTGGATCTCGGCGAAGGTCGGCCCCGCCTCGCGGTCCAGGCGCGAGGTGCCGTCGTGCACGTCGGCGCAGGCCTTCTCGCAGTTGTCGCAGCGCACGCACAGCGACTCGTCGATGAGCAGGACGTCGGTCGCCTCTCCCACGCCCTGCTGCAGGAGGAAGGCGATGATGTTGCCCGGGTCGGGCGCCGCTTCCATCGCCGCGTTCACCCGCAGGCGGTCGAGGAAGCGCCCTTCCATCTCCTCGCGCCACCTGGGGTTCCTGCCCAGGACGCGCTTGAACACGGCCGCGTCGAGCACCACCGCTTCGGTCGTCACCGCGGCGCGAACCGTGGCCGAGCGCGGCGAGTCCGTGAGCAGAGCCATCTCCCCCACGTAGTTGCCCGCCGAGAGGTAGGAAAGCACCACTTCGCGCCCGGCGAGCGTGCGCGAGACCATCACCGAGCCGCGGCGCAGCAGGTAGAGCCCGTCGGGCGCGTCCCCTTCCTTGAAGAGGACCTCGTTGCCGCCGAACTTGCGCACCTCGACCCCGCTCGTGACCAGCTCGTCGAGCTCGCTCTCCGGCAGCATCGGCGCGAGGTAGGCGCGGACGGCGCGCTTGAGGAATGTCTCGTCGACCTGCTTGCGCACCGCCTCCACGGAGGCGACGAGCTTGAGCATCGCCCGGCGAGGGGCCTCGATGAGGACGCAGTCCGGGCCCGCGCGCACGGTGCTCGAGCGGCGCCGGCCCGAGATGAGGCCCAGCTCGCCGAAGAACTGCCCCGCGCCGAGGGTGAATTCCTTGCCGCCCTCGCCTTCGATCCGCACGTCGCCGGCGACCACCATGTAGAACGAGTTCGTGTAGTCGTTGCGCCGGAAGAGGACCTCCGACTGGCGCGGCGCAACGAGGTCGCTCTCGAGCATGAACTCGCGCAGCTGCAGGCGGTTGATCCCGGCGAGGAGCGGCACCTCCGCCTGGATCACGTCCAGCACCTGGGAGACCGACTTGGTGCGCGAGAAGCTCGCGAACTTCTTCGCGAGCAGCGGCTCGTCGGCGGGCTCGACCGTGCGCCCCAGGGCCGTCTCCACCACTTCGTAGCCCTGGTTCATCGCCTGCTTGATGAGCGGGTAGCCGCCCAGGGCGCCCACGATGTAGAGGCCCTTCACGTTCGACTCGTACGTGTCGCTGAGCTGGGGCACCGCGTTCGGGTCCGCGGAGGGGAACTTCACGCCGAAGCTCTCCACCAGCTTGCGCGGCGGGATGCCGCCCAGGCGCGCGATGATGCGGTGGCACTCGATGACGTCCGGGCCGTCGGGGCTCTTCACGCTGAAGCGAAGCGGCACCTCGCCCCCCGCGCGCTCGACCTTCGCCGCCGAGGTCCCGTAGCGCACCTCGACGCGCCCCTCCTTGGCCGCGTTCAGGATGAGCGTGAGGTTGCCGTCCTTGCAGCGCGTGAATTCCTCGTTGCGGTTGACGAGGATGACGCGGTTCTGCTCCGAGAGCGCGATCGCGTTCTCGATGGCCGCGTCCCCCGCGCCCACGACCACGATGGTCTCGTCCTCGTATTCCTTCGGGTCGTCGAGCTGGTACTGCACGCCCTCGAGGCCCTCGCCCTCGACGCCCAGCTTCCTGAGGTTGCCCTGAAGACCGATGGCCAGCACGACCTTGCGGCAGAAGAACACCTCGCCCTGCTTCGTGCGCACCTCGAACCGGTTGTCCTCGCCGGTGATCGCCGCCAGTTCCTGGCCGTACCGGATGTTGACCTTGTGCTTCCTGAGCTCCTCGTCCCACTTCGCGAGGATCTCCTCGCGCTTGCCCGCGGCGAAGCTCATGGGGCTCCTGAGCGGCAGGATCTGCGGCTCGGCCATCACGTGCTTGCCCTTCTGGTACTTGAAGATCGTGTTGGACGGCTGCATCTCGCTCTCCAGCAGCACGTGCGAGACGCCGAGCTCGGCGGCGTGCGCCGCGGCCGACAGCCCCGCGGGCCCGGAGCCGATGATGCCCACCTTGTGCCAGCGGAATTCGGTGCGTTGGTCGAACTGGGTGGACATGACTGTCACCTCGCCACGATGGTCTTGAGGCCGCCGAGCGCGGACTGGAAGCGCTCGAGCCGGTACTTCTCGTCGTCCTTCACCGTCTCGAACACCCGGTCGAGCGCGGCGTTGGCGGCGCGCACGTCGGGGAGAGACCCACGCCTGGCCAGGAAATTGAGCACGCTCGCGATCGCCATGGACGCCTGCTCCGCGCCGGCGTAGTCGCCGTACCCCCCCGCGAGGCCGTCGTCGACGAGCCCGGCGAGTATCGCGCGCAGGTCGCGGTCGTCGAACTCCCGCAGCCGCAGCTTCGCGACGACGCTGTCGAGCCCCTTGCGCAGCCGCCGGGCCGCCTCGATCGCATCCCCGCCCTCGCCCGCCACCGCCTTGTGCAGCTGCAGCACCAGGTCGTTGAACACGGGCGCGTCCGCGGGATAGGTGCGGCGCACGATCTGGCGCAGCATCAGGAGGTTCGCGTCGTTGAAACGGATCGTGCCGGGGCGCGTTCCCACGCGCGGCTTCCAGCGCGTGTCCGACATGGGGTGGTGGCAGGCGTGGCAGTCGAAGACGACCAGCTCCGGGAAGAGCCCGTCGCGGCCGCGCTTCGGGTCGAGCACGACGTCGAGGCTCTCCTGCGCCGCGAGCGCCTGGCCGATCGCCCACACGCGCACGCCGTCCCATCGCCCCTTGCGCTTCTGCCAGTCGTCGTCGGCGACGAAGTGCGGCGGCTGCGTCTGGGTGAAGGTGTCGAGCTCGAAGCTGATGCGCGGGTGCCCCGCCCCCATGATGCGGTGGGTGACGAACTTGTCCTTGTTGCCGAAGTGGCACGACAGGCAGAGGCGCGCGAGCGCGACGGGGTCGTCCGTCGGGTAGAGCCCGTTGCGCACGTTCTCCTCGTGGCTCGCGCCCGGGGCCACGTGCGACTTGATCCAGTTCTCGGCGGGCCCGTGGCAGGCCTCGCAGCTCACGCCGTCGGCGGCCTTGAAGCGCTCGCCGCGCAGTTCCGGCGGCGGATTGTGGCCGTGGCAATCGACGCAGATCTTCGCCTCGTGGGCGGGCTGCTTCAGGCCGAGGTTCGCCGCGATGCGCCTGCTCCTGTCGTTCCGGAGCACCTGGTTGGCGCGAAGCGCGTGCTTGTCGACGCGCGACCAGGTGACGTACTCGGTCTGCAGGACGTTGGAGCCCTTCCACTCGCTGATCGAGCCATGGCAGAGGCTGGAGGCGCAGTTCACCACGCCCAGGTGCTTCGCCTTCGCCTCGTAGGGCAGCGGCGGCGCGTCCGCCGCGCGCGCGCTCAGGGCCGCCACCGCGAGCCCCAGGACCAGGACTTGTCTCATCGCGCCTCCGCCTTCCTCTTGTCCGCGGGCGGCTTCGGGGCCCGCCCGGCCGGCGGCCGCGCGTCCCGGAAGTCCCCGGCCTTGCCGGTGTCGCTCACGCTCCAGACGCCGCCGTCCGGCTGCAGGTAGAACTTCTGCTGCTCCTCGCGCGTGAACGGGCGCGCGCCGATGCGCCCGAAGATCGCGATCTGCCCGCCCGTCTCGTCGACGGCACGGTCGCGGTCGAGGCCCTTGGCGAGCGACAGCGCGGGCGATGCCGTCTCGCGCCACGCGATCACGCGCGGCTTCGGCTCGGGGCTGAAGCCGTAGAACTTCGGCTGGATCTCCGGGGAGGTGAGTTGCAGGACCTTCAGCCCGTTGGCCCCGTCCGCGACATAGGCGATCAGCGAGGCGTTGGTGGTGGCCACGACCACGTCGCGCGCGTCGTTCAGCTTGCCGCCGTCGTCGAACTTCAGGTGGACGCGCGGCGACTCCGGCTTCTCCACGTCCACGATGACGAGCCCCTCGCGGCCGCCGGCGACGTAGGCATAGGTGCGCGCCACGTAGATGCGCCGGGCGTCCGCGAGGCCGACCCGGGCGGACTCCACGAGCCGGGCCTTCTCCGGCGTGGTCACGTCGA
>JAGRPO010000110.1 GCA_019449455.1 Betaproteobacteria bacterium
ACGGGCACGCTCTGGCCTTCCTTGCCGCAGGTGCCGATGCCCGGGTCGAGCGCCATGTCGTTGCCGATCATCGCGATGCGGGTGAGCGCGTCGGGGCCGTTGCCGATGAGGGTGGCGCCCTTCACCGGGTACTGGAGCTTGCCGTTCTCGACCCACCACGCCTCGGCCGCCGAGAAGACGAACTTGCCGCTGGTGATGTCGACCTCGCCGCCGCCGAAGTTGACGGCGTAGAGGCCGCGCTCCACGGAGGCGAGGATTTCCGCCGGGTCCCGGTCGCCGCCGAGCATGTACGTGTTCGTCATGCGCGGCATCGGCATGTGCGCGTAGCTCTCGCGGCGGCCGTTTCCGGTGACGGGAACGCCCATCAGGCGGGCGTTCAGGCGGTCCTGGAGATAGCCGCGGAGGATGCCGTCCTCGATGAGGACGTTGCGCTCCGTGGGCTCGCCTTCGTCGTCGATGGAAAGTGAACCCCGGCGGTCGGCCAGCGTGCCGTCGTCGACCACGGTGACGCCCTTCGAGCCCACGCGCTCGCCGATCCGGTTGGAGAACGCGGAGGTTCCCTTGCGGTTGAAGTCGCCCTCGAGGCCGTGGCCGATGGCCTCGTGCAGGAGGATGCCCGGCCAGCCCGGACCCAGCACCACCGTCATCGGCCCCGCCGGCGCGGGACGCGCTTCCAGGTTCACCAGCGCCTGCTTCACCGCGGCCTCGGCCAGCTCGCCGATGCGCTCGTCGGTGAAATGACCGTAGCCGAAGCGCCCGCCGGCTCCGCTGAAGCCCTGCTCCCTGCGGCCGTCCTGCTCCACGATGACGGAGACCGACAGGTTCACCAGGGGGCGCACGTCGGCCGCGCGAACGCCGTCGGCGCGCGCCACGAACACCACCTCGTACTCGCCGGAAAGCCGGCCGATCACCTGCTTCACCCGCGGGTCGGCGGCGCGCGCGCGCTTCTCCAGCCGGCCGAGGAGCTGCACCTTCTCCGCGTCGCCCAGGCCCGACACGGGATCGATGGGCGCGTACAGGGGAGCCGCGATGCGCACGCTGGGCGCGGCGGCGGCGGCATCCCCGCCCTGCGCGGCGATGGCGCGCGTGACCTTCGCCGCGGCCTCGAGGGCGGCGGGCGTGATGTCGTCGGCATAGGCGAACGCGGTCTTCTCCCCGGACACGACGCGCACGCCCACGCCCTGGTCGATGGCGAAGCTGCCGCTCTTCACCTCGCCTTCCTCGAGCGTCCAGCCCTCCGAGCGCGAGAGCTGGAAGTAGAGGTCGGCGTCGTCGGCGCGGTGCGCGCGCACGAGGGCGAAGACGCGCTCCAGCGCGGCCTCGTCGATGCCGTTGGGCGCCAGCAGCGAGGCGCCGGCGAGGTCGAGCGCGGTGGGTTCGTCTTTGGTCATGTCAGCCCTATAGGGTCCGGTGCCGCAAGGCCGGGAGGCTCCTGCGGATCTTGGCCATGTAGGTGGGGTTGACGCCGGCCACTACAACCCCCGAGCCGCGCGGCAGGCGGTCCAGCACCACGCCCCACGGGTCCACGATCATGGTGTGGCCGTGGGTCTCGCGGCCGTTCACGTGGTAGCCGCCCTGGGCCGGCGCCACCACGTAGCACTGGTTCTCGATGGCGCGCGCGCGGATGAGCACGTCCCAGTGCGCCTTGCCGGTGGTCTCGGTGAAGGCCGAGGGCACGAAGATGAAGTCCACCTCTCCCATGGCGCGGTAGAGCTCGGGGAAACGCAGGTCGTAGCACACGGAGATGCCGATCCTGCCCCAGGGCGACTCCACCGTGACCACCGCCGCGCCCGGCTCGATCGTGCGCTCCTCGCTGTACTTCTCCTGGCCCATGTCGAAGCCGAACAGGTGGATCTTGTCGTAGCGGGCCACGCGCCTGCCGTCGCCGTCGTAGACGAGGCACGCGTTCCTCACCTTGTCGGGGTCCGTCGCCACCAGCGGGACCGATCCGCCCACGAGCCACACCTTGTGGCGACTCGCCTCGGCGGCAAGGAAATCCTGGATGGGTCCCTCGCCGTCCTTCTCCCGGACCTTCACCTTGTCGGTGTCCTGCATGCCCATGATGCAGAAGTACTCGGGCAGCCCGATGATGCGCGCGCCCGTGGCGGCGGCGAGCTCGATGAGGCGCGAGGCCTCCTGCAGGTTGGCCTGCACGTTCGGGCCCGAGGCCATCTGCACGGCGGCAACGCGGAACATGCTCTGCGTGGTGAGCATCGTCTCGCGGAGCGCCTCGGGCGTCGTCGAGTTCTTGGTGATGATCATTGCGGGCGGGCGGGGGGCGCGGGCTTCGCCGCCTCCTTCGGTTGGGTCGGCGCTCCGATGCGCGTCACCGACGGATTATCCCATGACCCCGTCACGAAGTACTCGTACGACACCGCCTTTCCGAGCGGATTCTTGAGCAGCTTCTGCAGCAGGAGCGTGGTGAGGCCCATCACGGGCGTGCCGAGCACGGTGGCCGCGATCGCCACCCCCTCGCCCACCTCGGGCACGACCTTCAGGGTCAGGTTCTGCGTCTCCATCGGCAGCGACACCTCGCCCGCCATGCTCACGAAGGCCGAGGGCCCGGCCACCTCGAAGTCCTTCGTGAGGAGGATGCCGCGGGCGAGCCTCGCCTCTCCCGAGATGCGGTCGAAGGCGAAGCCCTCGCTGAAGATGTCGCGGAAGTCGAAGGTCACCCGCCGCGGGATCGACTGCAGCGAGATGAGGCCGAGGAGCTTGCCCGCCCCCGGCTCGAACTTCGCGAACTGGCCCTTCGAGGCCTGGACCTTGAACCGGCCCGACAGCGAGCCGGGCGCGAACTCGTACGGGTAGCCCGGCCACACGAGGCTTCCCTCGAGGTTCGCCTCGCCGCGGTTCACGAACTCGCCGTAGCCGAACTGCCCGAGCAGGGCGTGGAGGTTGCGCGTCTCGAGCTTCAGCTCGAGCTGCGTGAGGGACCCCGTGCCCGTGCGGCGCCAGGTGCCGCTGGAAGCAAATCGCGCGTGCTCGTTGGCGAAGTCGAGCCGGTCGATCCGCCAGTCGCGGCCGTCGGGGCGGGCGGCGAGCTCCAGCCGGCCCAGCCAGTGGCCGCGGAACTCGAAGCGCTCGGCCACGATGTCCAGGGCCGGCAGGTCCTCCTGCTCCGGGGGTGGCGCGGGCTCCGGCCCGGCCGCGCCCGAGGTGACGGCGCCCAGCGCGAAGCGCTGCAAGCGGGCCCCGATGCGGCCCTTCCCCCGGGGATCGAAGATTACCTCGCCGGCGATGGCCGGGCTCTCGAGCGTCCCGCGCCATTCGCCCGCCTCGCGTTGCATCCGGGCCGACATCCGGGTGAAGTCCCGGCCGGTGTATCGAAGCGTGCCGAAATTCAGGTCGATTCCGCGGAGCTCGAGGGCTGCCGTCAGCTCGCCCGGCGAGGCCGCCGCCGGCGCCGCCGGAGCCGCCAGGGCCTCGCGCCACGCGTCGAGGTCGAAGCGCTCGAGGTTGCCGTAGAGCCAGAGGCCCTCGCGCACCGGCTCCGCCGCGACCGGCGCGCCGAACTTGAGCGCCGCGTTCCATCGCAGTTCCCCGGCGGTGTCGTCCCGGCTGATGCGCGCGTGCACGACTCCCTCCAGCGTGGCGACGGTCTCCTCCCCGGGCGTCCCCAGCCGCCGGATGGCGACCGCGAGCGAGCGCGACTCGTCCGCGCGCTTGGCGAAGGGCTCGGGCAGCCCGATCGCCAGCCCCTTGAGCGCGGACTCGATCCGCAGCTGCGTGCCTTCCCCATCGGAGACCACGCGCGCCTTCCACGGCGTCGAGCCCGCCATGCGCCGCGCGAAGGCCTCCGGGATGAATGCGCCCAGCACCGTGGCGCTCATGTGCCCGTCGAGCTGGGTGAGCACCGAGCCGTCGGGCTGGGAGGAAAGGCGCAGCGTCGTCGGCTGTCCGAACATCGATCCGGTGAGCTCCGGCGCGTGCACGCTCTTCTCGGTGAAGGCGAGCCCGCCGCGGATGCCGGTGAGCAGGAGGCTGCGGCCCACGCTCGCGGTGGCGCCCGCGAACGCGTACTCGCCGGCGATCCGGAAGGGGTCCTCGCCCCACAGCGGCCAGGCGAGCTTGAGCTTCAACCGCGCCGGGCCCTCGAGCGAGACCACGCGCGTGAACGCGCCCGGGCCCTCCACGAGCGGCGTCTCGCGCAGGAAGCGCGCGCTGTCCACGCCGGTGGTCTCGATGTCGCCGTCGATCTCGAGGACCGGCGGGGCGGCGCCCAGGTCGGCCACGACGGCGCGCGCGCTCCTCGCCCGGCTCGCGTAGATGAACGCCTGGCTCGCGACGATCTCCATGCGCGCGTTCTCGAAGCGGATGTCGCCCTTCACCCGGTCCACCGACGGCCAGGCGGGGTGGTACTGCAGGCGCCCGCCCTCGATGGCCGCCTCCACGAGGAAGCGCCCGTGCGCGCCGTCGCGGAACGGGAACTGCCACAGGTCGCCCTTGAGCTCGAAGCGCCCGCGGCTCACCTCGCCGTCGAGCACGGCGCGGCCCAGCCAGTCGCGCGTGCCCGCCAGCGTGTTCGGCAGGTAGTTCGCCACGGCCTGCGCCCGGGCCCGCTCCACGCGCCCGGCGAGGTCGACCCAGCCCGGCGACTTCACGGGCGAATCCGGCAAGGCCCGCCAGGTGCCGGCGACCGTCATCTCCGCGTCCGCATTGGCGAGGCGCGCTTCCTCGATCCGCACCTCGATCGCCTTGCCCTCGCGCGTCCAGGTGGCGCGGGCCTCCAGCGTGTCGAGGGCGAGCGGCGCGCGGAAGATGTTTCCCGCCTCGAAGGTCGCGCCGCGGGAGGCGAGGCGCAGCTTCCCGCCGCGCTCGTCGCCTTCGAGCGAGCCGGTGAGCCCGGAGACACCGGGGTACCCCTCGACCGGGTTCACCGCGAGGTCCTCGAAGCGCGACTTCACGCGGAAGGCCTGCGCCGTCGCGAGCGACTCGCCCGTCCACACGAGCGAGGAGTCGAGCAGGCGCCCGCGCGGCGCGAACAGGTTGGCCTGCGCCTTGGCCTCGCGCGGCACGGGCAGGTAGTCGAGGAGCGCGGCGGCGATCTTCAGGTCGACGCCGTTGGCGCGGATCTCGCCGCGCGGCGCCCGCCCGGCCTCGCGCCCGACGGACACGGAGAAATCCGCCTCCCGCGCCGCGAGCCCTTCGCGCGTCCGGAACGCGAGGCCGCGCGTTCCCGCGGCAAACCCCCCTGCCTGGAGGCGGTAGAACGCACGCCCCGAAAGCGCCTCGAGGTCCAGGGGCAGCGCATCGGCCGCGAGCTGCGCGCGCACCCCGCGCAGGTTCATGTCGGCGGTGACCTCGCGGATGGTCCCCGGCTCGAAGTCGATCCAGGCGCGGAAGCTTCCCATCGCGGTGCGAAGCGCCTCGGGAACCGGCAGGTGCGCGCGCATCCGCTCGAGGTCGGCGCGGCCGGTTTCGACGTAAAGCGTCCCCGTGGCCTGCCACTCCTCGCCCTTGCGCGCGATCGCCAGGTCCGCGCGCAGGTCGAGCCGGTCGGCGATGGCGGCCGGCGGGCTCGCGGTCACGGCGACGCGGTGCCGCTTGCCTTCCTTGCGCAAGGCGATCTCGACCCGGCGAAGCTCGACCGCCGGGGCGCCCGCGAACTCGTCCTGCCACTCGAGCGTGGCGTCGTGGATGGCGAGCCGCGGCTGCCCGAGGAGCCAGGCGGCGAGCGCCCCGTCCTCGCCGGAGGCCGTCGCGTTGAGCGGCTTGTCGGCGAGGTAGATGAGCCCGTCGGGACCGCGCCGCAGGCTCAGGCGCAGGCTGTAGAGGTCCACGTCGTGGAAGCGCAGGTCCCCCGCCAGCAGCGTCCACCACGACAGCGTGATCTCCGCGTGGCCGAGCACGAAGGCCGCCTCGCCGCGCCGGTCGGCCACGCGCACCCCGGTGAGGTTCAGGATGGGCCGCAGCCCGTACCAGCCGGCGTCGACGTCGGCGATCGAGACCGCCATCCCGGAGGCGCGCGAAATCGAGGCGGCGATGTCGTCGCGATAGTTGTCGATCCCCGGGAAGACGACGTAGCGCAGGGCCAGCACCAGGGCGAGGAACGCGACGAGCGCCGTGCCGGCCAGGATGGCCGCGGCGCGCGCGAAGGAGCGGGAAATGGCCTTGATGCTGTCCTCGGAGTAAAGCCCGGGAGCGCGGGATCCCGCAGGGCGCTCGCGGTGGCGGGCATGGTTTCGCGGTATTGTAGCGGCTGGGGCCGCGGCCCCCTCCTGATGAACGACCGCATTTCCCCCGAATCGTTTCCGGCCGCCTTCGAGCGGACCCTACGCCTGTCCCCCTTCGCGCGGCGGATCGCGGCCGCTCGTCCCGCCCTCGTGCAGGACCTGCGGGCCCGCGGCGCGGGGCCGCTGGCGCGCGCCGACCTCGATGCCGCCGTGGCGGCCGTCCCGGAGGGAGACCCCGCCGCGCTGGCCGCGGCGCTGCGCGAGCTGCGCGCCCGCGTCATGCTCACGCTCATCCACCGCGACCTCACGGGACTCGCGAGCCTCGACGAGGTCGTGTCCACGGTGACCGCGCTGGCCGAGGTGGCCATCGACTCCGCGGTGCGGGCGGCGCACGCCGAGCAGGCCGCCCTGCACGGGGAGCCCGCCCGCGGCGAGCGCCTGCTCGTGGTGGGCATGGGCAAGCTCGGCGGGGGAGAGCTCAACGTCTCCTCGGACGTCGACCTGGTCTTCCTGCACGCCGCCGAGGGCGACACCGACGGGGCGCGGCCGCTCTCGCACCACGAGTTCTTCACGCGCGTGGGCAAGCGCGCCATCGGCCTCGTCGCCGACGTGACCGGCGACGGCTACGTGTTCCGCGTCGACATGCGCCTGCGCCCGTTCGGCGACTCCGGGCCGCTGGTGAGCTCCTTCGCCGCGCTCGAGAACTACTTCATCGGCCAGGCTCGCCCGTGGGAGCGCTACGCGTGGCTCAAGGGCCGCGTGCTCAACGGCCCCGGCGAGGAGGTCGCGGCCATCGTGCGGCCCTTCGTGTACCGGCGCTACCTCGACTACGGGCTGCTGGAATCGCTGCGCGACCTGCACGGGCGCATCCAGGCCGAGGCGAACCGCCGCGGGCGCGCCGACGACATCAAGGTGGGCGCCGGCGGCATCCGCGAGTGCGAGTTCGCGGTGCAGCTCTTCCAGCTGGTGCGCGGCGGGCGCGACGCGGGGCTCCAGCTCGCCTCGACCCGCGACGCCCTCGCGGCGGTGGGCAGCCGCGGGCTGCTGCCCCCGGAGCGGGTGGCCGCCCTGCGCCTGGCCTACGAGTTCCTGCGCCGCCTGGAGCACCGCCTGCAGTATTACGAGGACCAGCAGACCCAGGCCCTGCCCGTCGAGCCCGCCCACCGCGCCGCCATCGCCGAGGCGATGGGCTTCGGCGACTGGGAATCGCTCGCGGCCGAACTGGAGCGCCACCGCGCCGGGGTGCAGGAGGCGTTCAACGCGCTCTTCGAGCGGCGCACGCCCGGCGGCGCGAGCGCGCTCCTCGCGCGCCTCACCGACCCGCAAGCGGCCCCCGACGAGGCGGGGCTCGAGGAGGACCTGCGCGCCACCGGCCTCGCGGACCCGGCGCCAGTGGCCGCGAGGCTTGCCGCGTTCGTGCGCTCCCGCCGCTATCGAAGCCTCTCCGGGGCGAGCCGCACGCGCGTCGAGCGCCTGCTGCCCGCGGCCATGGAAGCGGCGGTGCGCGAGGACACGGGAGCGGACACGGCCACGCGGCTGCTCGACCTGATCGAGTCGATCGACCGGCGCGAGTCCTACTTCGCGCTCCTGGACGAGTACCCGCAGGTGCTGGCGAGGGCGGCCCGGCTCGCCGCCCGCAGCCGGTGGGCCGCGCGGCTGCTCGCGCGCCACCCCATCCTGCTCGACGAGCTCACGCGCAGCGCGGCGAGCTTCACCGCCACCGACTGGGCCGAGGAGCGCCGGCTCCTCATCCGGGAATGCGCCGCGCTGGACGACGACACGGAGCGGCTGATGGACCAGCTGCGCCACTTCAAGCAGCGCCACGTCCTTCGCCTCGCCATCGCCGACCTCGAGGGCGAGCTTCCCGTGATGGCGCTCTCCGACGAGCTCTCGGCGCTCGCCGACCTGCTGCTCGACGTCGTGCTCGGCTTCGCCGGCCGCGCGATCTTCGGCGGCGACGGCCTGGCGCCGCCGCCCGGCTTCGCGGTCATCGGCTACGGCAAGCTCGGGGGCAAGGAACTGGGCTACGGATCCGACCTCGACATCGTCTTCCTCTACGACGAGTCCCGGCGCGAGGACGCCGAGAAGCTCGGCCGCGTCGCGCAGCGCGTGAACACTTGGCTCACCAGCCACACCTCGGGCGGCGTGCTCTACGAGACCGACCTGAGGCTGCGCCCCGACGGCGCGGCGGGGCTCATGGTGAGCTCCTTCCCGTCCTTCCGCGATTACCAGATGAACCGCGCGTGGACCTGGGAGCACCAGGCGCTCACCCGCGCGCGCTACTGCGCGGGGGATTCGGCGCTCGGACTGCGCTTCGAGGAGCTTCGCCGGGAGGTGCTCGCCGCGCCGCGCGACGCCGCGAAGCTGCGCGCGGAGATCCTCGCCATGCGCGAGAAGATGCGCGCGGAGGTGAAGGCCGGCACGCGCGACCTGAAGCACGTCGCCGGCGGGGTGGTCGACCTGGAATTCGCCGTGCAGGCGCTGGTGCTCGCCGAGTCCGGCCGGCACGCGGGGTTCCTCGACAACAAGGGGAACCACACGCTCCTCAAGCGCGCCGGCGACCTCGGGATCGTGCCGGTGCCCGTGGCGGTGGCCGCCGCGGATGCGTACCTGGCGCTGCGCGCCCGCACCCACGCGGCCTCCCTCAACGACGAGGAGCACACGCTCGTCGCCGACGACGAACTCGTCGCCGAGCGCGACGCGGTGAAGGCGCTCTGGAAGGCCGTCTTCGGCCGGTAGGACGCCGCCGCTACTGGCGCTCGAGCAGGTGGTACACCTGCATGCGCCCCTTGCCCTTGATCTCGACGTCGTGCGGCGCGTCGAACTTGAAGCGCGTGTGCAGCCGCCGGAAGGTGGTGAGGTCGACCTGGATCGAGCCGGTGAAGGCGTCGCCCGCCATGCGCGAGGCCACGTTCACCGTGTCCCCCCACATGTCGTAGATGAACTTCTTCTTGCCGATGACGCCGGCCACCACGGGGCCCGTGCCGATGCCGACGCGAAGCTCGATGTTCTCGCCGGAGCGCTGGCGGTACTCGTGCACCCGCCCGAGCATCTCGAGCGCCATGTTGGCGACCGCGTCGGCGTAGTGGACCTGCGCGCCCGTCTCGACGCCGGCGGCGGCCATGTAGGCGTCCCCGATCGTCTTGATCTTCTCGACGCCGTACTTGTCCGCGATCTCGTCGAACATCGAGAACACGTCGTTCAGGATCTTCACCGTCTCCACCGGGGCAAGCTCCTCGGTCATCTTGGTGAAGCCCACGATGTCGGCGAACATCACCGTGACGTCGGCGTGGCCCTGCGCGATGTTCGACTCGCCGCGCTTGAGGCGCTCGGCGATGGCCCTGGGCAGCACGTTGAGCAGGAGCCGCTCGCTCCTCTCCTTCTCCACGCGCAGCTGCTCGTGCTGCATGTCGACCTCGGCGCGCAGCTTCTGCTTCTCGCTCGCGAAGTACCACAGCAGCGAGTAGATCATGAGCGAGATGGCGGCGAAATTGAGCACGAAGAAGACGGCCACCGTCTGCATGTCCATCTTCACCGGCGCGCCGGAGAGCAGGTAGTCGAAGACCCCCGCGAGCACCGTCATGAAGAGCCACGCGAAGAACCACGGCAGCGACTGGCGCGTGCCGAGCACCGTCACCGCCCCCACCGGCGCGATGAGCCCCCAGAGGCTCACGCCCGAGGCGGTGACGAAGTTCCCGATGGTCCACTGCATCGCGAAGGGCGTGAACAGGATCAGGCCCAGCTGGATCATCGCGAAGAGCTGGAGCTTGCGCGTGCGCAGGTAGAAGGCGATCGTGGCGGCCGACAGCGCCTGGAACGCGAGCGAGATCGACACCGAGTACTGCTGCCCCATGCTCCAGTACACGGACAGCCACAGGACGGAGGCGAGCACCATGAGCCCCGTCGTGAGGACCAGCATGTCGCCGGAGAGCTTCTCCTCCGGGCTGAGCGAGGCGCGCGAAAGGATCGAACTGCGGCCGGTCGCCGTTTCGGCCGCCGGGCCGGGAGGCTTCGGGGGGTCCGTCGAGGTGTCGGACGGCATGCTCACGGATCGGCGGAGTTGTCGAGGGCGGGGTGCGGATGATTATGGCATACATGCCCGGTTTGATAGAATTGCATCCCACAGCAACCAGAAGACAACAGGAACTCCCATGTCGATGTCCGACCGCGACGGCTTCATCTGGTACGACGGCAAGCTCGTGCCCTGGAGGGAGGCCACGACCCACGTCCTCACCCACTCGCTGCACTACGGGCTGGCCGTGTTCGAGGGAGTCCGCGCCTACAAGTCGGAGATCGGCACCGCCATCTTCCGCCTGAAGGAGCACACCGACCGCCTCTTCAACTCCGCCAAGATCTACATGATGGAGCTGCCGTACTCGAAGGAGAGCCTCATGGAGGCGCAGCGCGAGGTCGTGCGCGCCAACAAGCTCGAGAGCTGCTACATCCGCCCGCTCGCCTTCTACGGCTCGGAGAAGATGGGCGTGTCGCCCGTCGGCGCCAAGGTGCACGTCTCCATCGCCGCCTGGCCCTGGGGCGCCTACCTCGGCGAGGAGGGGCTCAAGCGCGGCATCCGCGTGAAGACCTCCTCCTTCGCCCGCCATCACGTGAACGTGACCATGGCGCGCGCCAAGCTCGCGAGCACCTATGCCAACTCCATCCTCGCCAACCTCGAGGCCACGGGCGACGGCTACGACGAGGGGCTGCTCCTCGACACCGACGGCTTCGTCGCCGAGGGCTGCGGCGAGAACATCTACATCGTCAAGGAAGGCAAGCTCTACACGCCGCAGCTCACCACGGCGCTCGACGGCATCACCTGGAGGAGCGTCCAGCAGATCTGCGCCGACCTCGGGCTGTCCGTCGAGAAGACGCGCCTCACGCGCGACGACATCTACATCGCCGACGAGGCCTTCTTCACCGGCACCGCCGCCGAGGTCACGCCCATCCGCGAGCTCGACCGGCGCGTGATCGGCACCGGCTCGCGCGGCCCCGTCACCGAGAGGATCCAGGCGGCATTCTTCGACATCGTGGGCGGCCGCAACAAGAAGTACCTCCACTGGCTCACGAAGGTCGACTAGCGATGGCCCTGCCCACCGAGCTGGACCAGGCCACGGTCGAGGTCTCGGCGGCCGACCTCCCGCTGCACTGCCCGCTCGCCTCGCAGAAGCTGTGGAACACGCACCCGCGCGTGTTCCTGCCCATCGAGGCGACGGGAGAGGCGCGCTGCCCCTACTGCGGCACGGTGTACCGCCTCGCCGGGGGCGCGGCGGCCGGGGGACACTGAAGCGAAACGCTTCCCCGTCGCCGGGACCATGATCCCGTGAGCGAAACCCTCGTCGTTTCCCCCTCGTGGATCGGTGACGCGGTCCTCTCCCATCCCCTCCTCGCGCGCCTGAAGGCGCGCGACCCGTCCGGCGCCATCGACGTCCTCGCGCCCGCCTGGGCATCGGCCGTCTACGGGCGCATGCCCGAGGTCCGGCGCACCATCGCCTTCCCCTTCGGCCACCGCGTGCTCGACCTCGCCGGACGACGCCGGTTCGCGCGCGACCTGCCCCGTTATGACCGCGCGATCGTGCTGCCCGGGAGCCTCAAGTCCGCCCTCGTGCCCTGGTTCGCGGGCATCCCGGTGCGCACGGGATGGCGCGGGGAGATGCGCTACGGGCTGCTGAACGACATGCGCCGCCTCGACGACGCGGCGCTGCCCCTGATCGTCGAGCGGTTCGCCGCGCTCGCCCAGCCCGCGGGCGAGGCGCTGGAGCGCCCGCTCCCGCAGCCGCGCCTCGCGATCGACGCGGCTCGCCGTGACGCGGCGGTCGCGAAGTTCGGCCTCGCCGGCTCCGCCCCCGTCCTCGCGCTCGCGCCCGGCGCCGAGTACGGGCCCGCCAAGCGCTGGCCGGCGCGCCATTTCGCCGCCGTCGCCAGCGCATACGCTGCGCGCGGCTTCCGGATCTGGCTGTTCGGATCGGCGAAGGACGCACCGGTCACGGCGGAAGTCGCGCGGCTGGCCGGCGTGCCCGCGGCCGACCTCGCGGGGAAGACGAGCCTGGACGAGGCGATCGACCTGCTCTCGCTCGCCGGGCGCGTGGTGACCAACGATTCGGGACTGATGCACGTGGCCGCGGCCCTCGACCGGCCGATGGCCGCCGTGTTCGGCTCATCCAGCCCGGAATACACCCCGCCGCTGTCGGCGAAGGCGCGCGTCATCACGCTGCGCCTCGCCTGCAGTCCCTGCTTCAAGCGCGAGTGCCCCCTCGGCCACACGAACTGCCTCGAGAAGCTCGAGGCCGGGCAGGTCCTGGCCGCGCTCGACTAGAATTGGCGCCATCCCGTCCCGGAGCCGGACCATGCGATTCCTCGCCCTTCCCCTTTTCGCGCTCGCCGCCTGTGCGACGACGGCACCCGCCGATCCGGCCTGGGAGCAGTCGATCGTCGACTGGCGCGCCCGGGTCGAGAAAAGCCTGCGCGCCGACAACGGCTGGCTCACGCTCGCCGGCCGCTTCGTGATGAAGCCCGGCGCCAACACCTTCGGCACGGGCGCCGCGAACGACATCGTCTTTCCGGCGGGGCTGGGTCCCGCGCGCATGGGCACGATCACCGTCGCGGGCGGCAAGGTGACGCTCGCGATGGCGCCGGGCCTCACGGTCCGCAAGGAGGGCATGGACCTCGACGAGTTGCTGCTGGGCACCGATCCGGGCAAGCGCGACTGGGTGACGATGGGCCGCCTGGCGATGCACGTGATCGAGCGCGAGGGCCGCTACGTGCTGCGCCTGGCCGACAACGAGAGCCGGGTGCGCGCGGGCTTCCGCAATCGCGTCTGGTACAGGCCCGACGCCGCCTACCGCGTAAACGCGACGTACGTCCCCTACCCGCCCGGGCGAAAGGTGACGATCATCAACGTGCTGGACGAGGCTTCCGACGAGCCCTCCCCAGGCTACGTCGAGTTCGAGCTCGCGGGCCGGACGCACCGGCTGGACGCCGTCGGCGACGACGACGGGCTCTTCTTCGTGCTGCGCGACGCCACCGCGGGCGACACCACGTACCGGCCGGGGCGGTTCCTCTACGTCGAGAAGAAGCCCGAGCCGGGCAAGCCCTTCGTGCTGGACTTGAACCGCGCCTACAACCCGCCGTGCGCCTTCAGCGAGTTCACCACCTGCCCGTTGCCGCCGAAGCAGAACATCCTCAAGGCGCGCATCGAGGCCGGCGAGAAGTACCCGCCGAACCGCGAGGGCTGAGCGCCGGCCCGCCGCCATGACGCGCGGCATCCTCCTCGCCTTCCTTGCGGTGGCCAACCTCGCCGCCGCCGCCGATCCGGCCTGGCCTCCGACGCCCGAGGCGCAGGCGCGCATCGACACGCTTCGCCGGACTCTCGGAGACCCCGGCGTCACCCCCTCCCGCCGCCAGGCCGCGCGCGAGGAGCTGGTGCGCCTGCTCATGCACCCGTCCGCCGGCCCGCTGCCGACGCCCGCCAGGCCCGCACGCGCCGCCATCGCGCCCCCTCCCCCCGTCGCGCCGCCGGCCGCCGCCGCCGTACCTGCCGCGCCGGGCGTCACCCGCGTCGACCCGCCTCCGCCCGTCCCCAGGCCGGTGCCCGATCCGAAAGGCGGAGTGGTCCAGCCCGCCGGCAAGAACGTCGTCGATCCCCGCACGGGGTCGTTGCTCCTGGACGTGGGCAATGGCTACCTCGATCCCGCGACCGGCCGCTTCATCCCGAAACCCTGAGCCACCGGGAACAAGGAAAGCAGACGGGAAGGTCGGGATCGAGTCGCTGAAGCAGCGCCCGTCCGCGGCGGGGCCCTAGCCGGCGGCGAGGTCGCCCGGCGTGTCGATGTCGAAGCAGATGCCGGGGTCGTCCACGCGGACGACCTCGAGCCAGGCGCGATGGCGCTCGATCACGCCGCGGGCGCCCTGGTCGCCGTCGAGGGCCGCGAGGTCGTCGAAGAGGTCCGCGGAAAAGCCCACCGGATGACCGCGCCGGCCGGATGCATCGACGGCGGCGGCGAGCCTTGCGCCGCGCGAAAGCGCGGCCGCGACGGCGCGGTGCGTGGCGGGGAGGATGCGCGGCATGTCGGCGAGGGCCACGAGCCAGCCGTCGGCGTCGCGACTCGCCTTCACGCCCGCGGCGAGGCTTGCGCCCAGGCCGCGCGCGCAGTCGGGGGACACGAGCACTTCGCACCCTGCTTCGCGCAGCGCGTTGGCGAGCGCGACGTCGCCGGCGCGCACCACCGCGAGCGCGTTGCCCGCGCCGGCTAGCAGCGCGCGCCCGGCGCGCACGCCGATGGGAGCAGGGTCCGTGGGCGAGGCGGCGAGAAGCTTCGCCCCGCCGAAGCGAGTGCCGGCGCCGCCGGCGAGCAGGAGTCCGCGGATCAAGCGCGCAGGCGCGACGCGGGCTCGGAGGAGCGCTCGAGCATCACGCCGTTGCGGGTCGCGATGAGGTCGGCCAGGATCGCGACCGCGATCTCGGGCGGGGTGCGCGAGCCGATGGACAGGCCGACGGGGCCGCGCAGTCGCGCGACCTCGCGCGCGGAGAGGTCGAAGGCGGCCAGGCGCTTGCGGCGTTCGGCGCTCGTCCGCTTCGATCCCACTGCGCCGACATAGAAGGCCTTCGACTTGAGCGCCTCCAGCAACGCCATGTCGTCGAGCTTCGGGTCGTGCGAGACGGCGAGGACGACAGTGTGGCCGTCGGGCTCGATGGCGAGCACGGCATCGTCGGGCATTCCTTCGACGAAAGCCGTGCCCGGAATGCGCCACGCGAGGCGGTATTCCTCGCGCGGATCGCAGACGAGCACGCGATAGCCGACGGTGGTCGCGATCTGCGCGAGGTAATGCGCGATCTCGGAGGCGCCGATGACGAGCATGCGCCAGCGCGGCCCGTGGATGCTGGTGAACCGCGATTCCGAGCGCTCGCATTCGTCCGTGGGCAGCGCGCCGGCGAAGCTCCACGCGCCGGTGGCGAGATCGACCTCCCGCGCCACCACGTCGCCGCTGGCTATGTGCGCGAGGAGCGCCTCGAGATCCGCCGTCGGGATCTCCGGCTCCACGACGACCTCGAGCTTGCCGCCGCAGGGCAGGCCGAAGCGGCGCGCCTCCTCGCCGGTGACGCCGTAGGAGACGAAGCGCGGGACGCGCCCGGTGAACTCCCCGCGGCGGGCGACGAGGTCGTCCTCGATGCACCCGCCGGAGACGGAGCCGACGAGGATGCCGTCGTCGCGCATGGCGAGCAGCGACCCGGGCGGGCGCGGGCTCGCGCCGAAAGTTCGCGCCACGGTGACGAGCCACGCGCGCCGTCCCGCCCTTCGCCATGCGAGGGCGTTTTCGAGGACGTCGAGGTCGAGGCTCTGCATGGCGGCGAATATACCACCGCCCCCGTCTCAGCTCGGGCCTACGGCCTCCAGGCTGCGGGGCGAGAGGCGGAAGAGCTCGCGAAGCGCCGCGCGGTACTGGTCGACCGCGACCGACGAGAGGTTGTGGTGGCTGCCGCCCTCCACCTTGATGAAGCGCTTGGGTCCGGCCGCGGCGGCGAAGAGGCGCTCGCCCATCTCGTAGGGAACCACCGCGTCGCTCGTGCCGTGCACGACGAGAAGCGGCAGGTGGATCTTCGGCAGCTTCGAGAGCGTGTCGAATTCCTGCGTGAGGATGAGCCCCACCGGCAGCACCCGCCAGGCGGTGTGCTCCACCATGTCGCGGATGGAGGTGAAGGTGGCTTCCAGGACGAGCCCCGAGGCTTCGGGACGGCGCACGGCGAGCTCCGCGGCGATGGCCCCGCCGAGGGAATGACCGACGATGAAGCGCGGGCGGGCGGGCCCGGCGGCCGCGAGGTAGTCCCAGGCGGCCATCGCGTCCTCGTAGGCGAGCTGTTCCGACGGCGAGGCGCCGGTGCTCTTGCCGAAGCCGCGGTAGTCGATGGCGAGCACGTTGAAGCCGAGCTTGCGCCAGCGCTCGATGCGCGTGACGCTGCCCGTGAGGTTCCAGCGCGCGCCGTGCAGGTAAAGCAGTAGCGGCGCCGCCTTGTCGTCGGCCGGCGCCCAGTAGGCGTGCAGCCGGTCGCCGTTGCCGCCGACGGAAATCCAGCGCTCCTCGTACCGCAGGCCCGCGTTCTGGTAGCCCCACCAGGTGTCCTTGGTGGGACGGAAGATGAGCTCTCCCTGCTTCTGCGCGATGTAGGCGCATCCCCCGACCGTCGCGGCCAGGACGACCGCCGCGAAGCTGCGGACGAGGACGGAGCGCGCCTTCAGTTCCATGCCGGCCCGTTCCTCGACCGGGGACCGGCCCGCTTCACTTCGGGCTGAAGACCACGGGCGCGTCCGGGCTGTGGATGAGCCGCGACTCCACCATCACCAGGGTGCCCAGCGCGACCAGCACCACCGCGACCAGCGCCAGGATCTCCGTGACGGGGTTCGTGATGAACTTCCACAGTTGCCGCTGCCATTCGTTGTGCCTGAGTCGAAGTCCCATGTGCCACCTCCCGAGCCTGCCGGGCAACCGTCGCGAGACGAAGCTGGTCAGACAGCATTCCGGGCCAGCCGTTCACGAAAAGGGCATTTTGGGCCGATTTCCCGCAGGATCAAGGGGCGGCGGTGAGGTATCATTCGCAGCGCTCCGGAAGCCCGACATGCCCCCCCGCACCCGCAAGCTCTTCCCCACGCCCGACGACGCCGAAAGCGCCTTCTACGACGCCTTCGAACGCGCCGACTTCGCCGCCATGATGGTGGTGTGGGCGGAAGGCGACGACGTGGTCTGCGTGCACCCATCGGGACCTCGCCTCACCGGCTTCGACGCGGTGCGCGAGAGCTGGATGCAGATCTTCGCGGGCGGCGTGAAGCTTTCGGTGCGCGTCACCGAGTCGCGCCGCGTCGACGGCCCTTCGGTGTCGGTGCGCTCGGTGGTGGAGTCGATCACCGCGCCGGGCACCGAATCCTCGCCGCAGCTCGTGAACGTCACCAACGTCTACGTCCTCACCGATGCCGGCTGGCGCATCGCGATGCACCACGCCTCGCCCCCGGAGCAGGTCGCCGCGCCGGAGGAGGACGACGAGGCGCAGCCGCACACGCTGCACTGACGGACGGAAGGCGGCCCGATGGGCTCCCTCCTCTCGCCCCTCCCCAAGCTCGCCGCCGCCGCCGCCCTGGCCGTGCTCGCGGCGGGCGCGTTCGCGGCGGATCCGGCGAAGGTCGTGCGGACGGCCTACCCCAGCGCGGAGTCGAAGCTCGATCCGGCGGCCGAGTCGGACGAAGCCTCCGCCAGCATCTCGCACGCGATCTTCGACCCGCTGCTCGCCTACGACTTCCTGGCGCGGCCGGCGAAGCTCGTGGGCAATACGGCCGCGCTTCCCGAGATCGCCGACGAGGGCGCCACTTTCACGCTCAGGGTGAAGCCGGGAATCTTCTTCTCGCCCGACGCCGCCTTCGGGGACAAGCCGCGCGAGCTCACCGCGCACGACTACGTCTATTCGATCAAGCGCCTCTTCGATCCGAGGCTCAGGAGCCAGTGGCTCTTCCTCGTCGAGGGCAAGATCGTGGGCGCGGACGCGGCCATGAAGGCGGCGAAGGAGACGGGGCGCTTCGACTACGACCGGCCCATCGAGGGCCTGCGGGCGCTCGACCGCTACACGATCCGCATCCGCCTGGCCAATCCCGACTACTCGTTTCCCTTCGTGCTCGCGATGCCCGCGACCGCGGCGCTCGCCCGGGAAGTCGTCGAGCGCTACGGCCAGGACATCGCGTTCCACCCCGTGGGCACGGGCCCGTATCGCATCGCCGAATGGGTGCGCGGCTCGCGCGTGGTGCTCGAGGCCAATCCCGGCTTTCGCGAGGAGATCTTCGACGGCGACCCCGGCCCCGACGAGGCGAGCCGCGCCATCCACGCGCGCCTCAAGGGCCGGCGCCTGCCGATCGTGGGCCGCGTGGAGATCCACATCGTGGACGAGGCGCAGCCGCGCTGGCTCGCCTTCCTCAACGGCGAGCACGACTACATCCGGCCGCTTCCCGAGGACTTCGCCAACATCGCCCTGCCGGGCGGCAGGCTCGCGCCCAACCTCGCCCGGGCCGGCATCTACGTGACGCCCGACGAGATCGCCTACACCACCTACACGACGTTCAACACGGCGGAGACGATCGACGGCAAGCCCAACGCCATCGGCGGATTCGCGCCGGAGCGCGTGGCGCTGCGGCGCGCCATCGGGATGGGTTACCGGATCGACGAGCAGGTGGCGATCCTGGACAAGGGCCAGTCCGTGCGCGCGCAGACGCCGCTGCCGCCGGCGGTCTCCGGCCACGACCCGCAGTTCGCGAGCCCGACGCTCGAGTTCAGCCCGGCCCGGGCCAAGGCCCTGCTCGACATGTTCGGCTACGTGGACCGCGACGGCGACGGCTACCGCGAGGCGCCCGACGGCTCGCCCTTCTCGTTCCAGCACGCCTCCATCCCGACGCTTCGCGAGCGGCAGCGCAACGAGCTGTGGAAGAAGTCCATGGACGCGATCGGGCTGCGCGTCACGTTCGACAAGGTCGAGAAGCTCCCCGAGCTGCGCAAGCAGGCGCAGCTGGGCCGCGTGCAGTCCTTCAGCTACGGCTGGATCGCGGACTTCCCCGACGGCGAGAACTTCCTGCAACTGCTGTGGAAGGGTTCCATCGGGCAGGTGAACTACGCCATGTTCGACCACCCGGAGTACAACGCGCTCTACGAGAAAGTGAAGCGCATGCCCGACACGCCGGAGCGAAACGCCCTCATCGAGCGCATGGTGAAGCTGATCGTCGTGTACTCGCCATGGCTCGTCGAGACCTACAAGGCGCAGAAGATCCTGGTGCAGCCGTGGGTGCTGGGCTACAAGAAGAACCCCTTCGGCCACGAGCCCTGGAAGTACCTCGACATCGACCCCGAGCGCCGGCCGGGGCGATAAAGGCCCTATCATTGCCCCATGGCGGCCCTGCCCAGCGAGTCCCCGCAAGCCACGAGCCGTTTCGGCGCGCTCGTGACGGTTGCGCTCGTCCTCGTGCTGGCCTGGCTGCTGGCCCGGTGGACATGGGTCTTCGTGACGCCGCCGGAACCGGATTCGGCGCCCCCTGCCGCCGCCAGCGTGGACCTCGCCGCCGTGGCCCGGCTCTTCGGCGGCGCGGCCCCAGCGGGTGCCGGGACGCAGGCAGGCTCCGCGTCGGGGCTTCGGCTCAAGGGCGTGATCGCGCCGACGCCGGCGAGCATCGGCTCGGCCGTCTTCAACGCCGGCGGCAAGGACATCGCGGTGGGCCTTGGCGGCGAGGTGCTGCCGGGCATCCGGCTCGTGGCAGTGGAGCCCGACCACGTGCTGGTCACGCGCGCCGGAGTTCGCGAACGCATCGACCTCGACATGCGCATGGCCGCGGTGCCGCGGGCGGTGGCGGGCAAGGCGGCGGGGTTCCGGCTGGCGGTGTCGCGTTCGGGCGCGAATGCGTTCGCCTTTTCCAGGAAGGACCTGGAGAACGCCCTCAAGGACCCGGGGCAGCTCGGCTTCCTCGGCCGCATCGGCGTTCCCCAGGGAGGCGGCGTGCGCATGGACGAGGCGCCCGCGGGAAGCCTCGCCTCGCGCCTGGGCCTGCAGCCCGGCGACGTCATCAAGAAGGTGAACGGCCAGCCCGTCGCCTCCGCCGGCGACCTCGCCCGCCTGCACCAGCAGTTCTCCACCACCTCCCTCATCCAGGCCGAAGTCCAGCGCGGCACGTCGACCGTCCAGCTCAGCTACACCATCAACCCCTAACTCGTTGGGGACGGTTCCTGGGAACCGTCCCCAATTAGTAACGTGCCTCTGTCAAAAATCCGGGATTCGGCGCAAAATGCCCAACAAATCAACGAGGAAGCCTGATTTCGTGACACGATTTCTAGCATCGGTCGCGCTCGCCGCGCTCATCGCGTCTTCCCCTGCCCTGGCGGCAGAGGAGGAGAAGGTCACGCTCAACTTCGTGAACGCCGACATCGTCTCGGTCATCAAGGCGGTGGGCGCGCACACGGGGAAGAACTTCATCCTCGACCCGCGCGTCACCGGGACGGTGAACATCGTCTCCGACAAGCCGGTGCCGAAGGAACTCCTCTACCCGATGCTGCTCTCCGTGCTGCGCACGCAGGGCTACGCCGCGGTGGAGTCCAACGGCTTCGTGAAGATCGTCCCCGAAGCCGAGGGCAAGACCGGCGCCAGCCCCGTGGGCGAAGCCGCGGCGAGAGTCCCGGGCGACCGCATCGTGACGCGCGTGTTCCTGCTGCAGAACGAGTCGGCGCTTCAGCTCGTGCCGGTGCTGCGCCCGCTGGTCACCGCCAACAATTTCGTCGCCGCCTACGCGGCCAACAACGCCATCGTCATCACCGACTACGCGGAGAACGTGAAGCGCATCGAGTCGATCATCCGCGCGATCGACCAGCCCACGGGCGGCGACGTCCAGGTGATCCACCTCGCGCACGCCTCCGCCGTCGACATCGCGCAGACGATCAGGGGCGTGATCCCGGAGACCGCCCCGAACCCCGGCGCGCCGGGCTCTCCCGCCAAGGCCGCCATCGCCATCGACCCGCGAACCAACAGCCTGCTCGTGCGCGGCGACAACCCGGGGCTCCTCGGCCGCATCAAGGCGCTCGCCGCGAGCCTGGACACGCCCGGCGCCGGCGCGGGCAACATCCACGTCGTCTACCTGCGAAACGCCGAGGCCGCCAAGATCGCGGACACGCTGCGCGGTCTGCTCTCGGGCGCCGAGGCGAGCCGTGCCGCCACCCCCGCCCCGGCCACGACCGCGGCAATCACCGGCGGCAGCTCCGGCATGCAGTCCGCCACCTCCCCCGCCGCCCAGGCCGCCCCGTCGTCGATCGTGCAGGCCTACGGTCCCACCAATTCCCTCATCATCACCGCGCCCGAGCCCACCTACCGCGCGCTTCGCTCCGTCATCGACAAGCTGGACGTGCGCCGCGCGCAGGTCCTCGTCGAGGCGCTCGTGGTCGAGGTGCAGACGGGGAGCGCTTCCGAGTTCGGCGTGCAGTTCCAGGGGCTCTCCGGCATCGGCCGCGACGGCCGGCAGGTGATCGGCGGCACCAACTTCTCCACCAGCCCCTCCTCGGCCACGAGCTTCGGCACCAACATCATCGGGCTCGCGCAGAACCTCGCCTCCATCGGCACCGGCCTCAACGTGGGCGTGGTGAACGGGCGCATCACGATCCCCGGCCCCGACGGGACCAACATCGAGATCCTGAACCTGGGGGTCCTCGCCCGCGCCCTCGAGGGCGACGCCAGCGTGAACGTGCTCTCCAAGCCCAACGTGCTCACCCTCGACAACGAGGAGGCGCGGCTCCTCGTGGGCCAGAACGTGCCCTTCATCACCGGCAGCTACACGCCGACGTCCTCCAGCGCGACCAACCCCTTCCAGACCATCGAGAGGAAGGACATCGGCCTCACGCTCAAGGTGAAGCCCCAGATCACCGAGGCGGGCACGGTGAAGCTCGCGATCTTCCAGGAGGTGTCGTCGATCTCGCGCGACGCGACCGTGAAGGGCGCCGACCTCATCACCAACAAGCGCTCGCTCGAATCGACCGTGCTCGTGGACGACGGCCAGATCATCGTCCTGGGCGGCCTCATCCAGGACGACCAGCAGTCCTCGATCGACAAGGTGCCGCTGCTGGGCGACATCCCCTTCCTCGGCAGCCTCTTCAAGTACGAGTCGAGGAGCCACAAGAAGACGAACCTCATGGTGTTCCTGCGGCCCTACGTGCTGCGCGACGACGCCTCGTCGCGCGCGCTCACCACCGACCGCTACGACTACATCAGGAACCTCCAGGGCGGCATGGGCTTCGAGAGGAACATCCTGCTGCCGCCCGTGGCGCCCGAGCAGCTGCCGGAACTGAAGCCGAGATGACCGCCCCGCTCGAGCGAACCGTGAACCCGCAGGACCTCGATCCCGCCACCGTGCGCCTGCTGCCCTACGCCTTCGCGAAGGCGAAGGGGGCCATCGCCGCGCGCGTGGCCGGCGGCGCGCTCGAGGTGTGGCTGCGCGGCACCCCGCAGGCGGCCACCCTCGCCGAAGTGCGCCGCATGGCGGGCAAGCCCCTCAAGGAGGTGCTCCTCTCCCTCGACGAGTTCGAGCACTGCCTCACGCTCGCCTACACGCGCGAGCCCAACGCCGCCGAGACGATCGTCGAGGACATGGGCGAGGCCCTCGACCTCGCCAAGCTCACCGAGTCGCTGCCCGAGGTGGCGGACCTGCTCGAGGCCGAGAACGACGCGCCCATCATCCGCCTCATCAACGCGCTGCTCACGCAGGCGGTGCGCGAAGGCGCCTCCGACGTCCACCTCGAGATCTTCGAGGGCCGGGCCCTGGTGCGGTACCGCGTCGACGGGACGCTGCGCGACGTGGTCGAGCCGCGCCGCGGGCTGCACCCGGCCATGGTCTCGCGCATCAAGGTGATGGCCTCCCTCGACATCGCGGAGAAGCGCCTGCCGCAGGACGGCCGCATCGCGCTTCGCGTCGCCGGCCGGCCCATCGACGTGCGCGTCTCCACCATCCCGACGGCCAACGGCGAGCGCGTGGTGCTGCGCCTGCTCGACAAGCAGGCCGGGCGCCTCACGCTCGACGCCCTCGGCATGGGCGCGCAGTCGCGCGACGGGATCGACGCCCTGATCCAGCAGCCGCACGGCATCTTCCTCGTGACCGGCCCCACGGGGTCGGGAAAGACGACGACGCTCTACGCGGCCCTCTCGCGCCTGGACCGCAAGACCCGCAACATCCTCACCGTCGAGGACCCGGTCGAGTACGAGCTCGACGGCATCGGCCAGACGCCGGTCAACCCGAAGATCGACATGACCTTCGCGCGCGCGCTGCGCGCGATCCTGCGCCAGGACCCCGACGTGGTGATGATCGGCGAGATCCGCGACCTCGAGACCGCCCAGATCGCGGTGCAGGCCTCGCTCACCGGCCACCTCGTGCTCGCGACACTCCACACCAACGACGCGCCGGGCGCGGTGACGCGCCTGGCCGACATGGGGATCGAGCCCTACCTCCTCGCCTCGACGCTCTCCGGCGTGCTCGCCCAGCGCCTGGTGAGGAAGCTCTGCCCCGCCTGCAAGGCTCCCTACGAGCCCGACGCGGCAGAGCGCGCGGCCCTGCACGGGAACTCGCCCGAGCGCCTCTTCCGGAACGTCGGCTGCGCCGCCTGCAATTTCACCGGCTACAAGGGCCGCACCGGCATCTACGAGCTCCTCGCCATCGACGACGACCTGCGCCGCCTCGTGCACGACACGGCGGCCGAGCGCGACATCCGCGAGAAGGCGATGGCGCGCGGGATGGTGCGGCTGCGCGAGGACGGGCTGCGCTGGGTTCGCGACGGGACGACTTCGCTCGACGAAGTGCTGCGGGTCACCCGCACCTAGCCCCTCACCCCGACCCTCTCCCGGAGGGGGGAGGGAGGAAAAGGAATGCCAGGCTTCCGCTACCAGGCGTATTCGATCGAAGGCCACCTGCACAAGGGCGTGCTGGAGGCCGACAGCGCGCGCCAGGCGCGCTCGCTGCTGCGCGACCAGGGGCTCACGCCGTACAAGGTCGAGGTCATCGCCGCCAACGACCCCGGCGGGGGAAGGCACTTCCGGGCGCTGTGGCTGTCCTCCGGCGAGCTCACGCGCCTCACGCGCAGCCTCGCCTCCCTCATCGAGGCCGGGCTCACCGTCGAGCAGGCCTTCAACGCGCTCATCGAGCAGGCCGAGGCCGAGCGCGAGCGCCAGGTGCTGGCCGCCCTTCGCGGCGAGGTCATGGCGGGCTCCACGATCGCCAAGGCGCTGGAGGGCTTCCCCGGCGTCTTTCCCGAGCTCTACCGGACGCTCGTCGCGGCCGGCGAGTCGTCCGGGCAGCTTTCGCGCGTGCTCGCGAAGCTCGCGGACTACCTGGAGGAGCGCCAGGCGCTCCGCGGCCGCCTCGCGCTCGCGCTGGTCTATCCCGCGATCGTCACGGGCGTCTCGCTCCTCGTGATGGGCGCGCTCCTCGTCTACGTCGTCCCGCAGGTGGTGCAGGTGTACAGCCACGCGAAGGAGGCCCTGCCGCTCCTCACGCGGATGCTCATCGCCGTGTCGGGCTTCCTGCAGCTCACCTGGCCCGCCTGGATCGCGCTCGCCGTCGCCGCGGGCGCGGGCCTCAAGTTCGCGCTCTCGCGCCCGGCCTCGCGCGCCCGCATCCACCGCCTCCTCCTCGACGCGCCGGTCGCGGGCAAGGCGCTGCGCCACCTGGACAGCGCGCGCCTCGCCGCCACGCTCGCGATCCTCGTGGGAAGCCGCGTGCCCATCCTCGCGGCCCTCGAGGCGGGCGAGGGCGTGATGACGATGATTCCCATGCGCGAAGCCCTGGCGAGCGCGGCCCGGGGCGTGCGCGAGGGCATGCCGCTCGCGCGCTCGCTCGCCGCCACCGGCGTGTTCCCGCCGGTGATGGTCCACCTCATCGGCGGGGGCGAGGCCACCGGCCGCCTGGACGAGTCGCTCGAGCGCGCGGCGCGCCAGCAGCAGGCCGACATCTCGACGCGCCTCGCCACCGCCGTCGCGGTGTTCGAGCCCGCGCTCATCGTCGCGATGGGCGTCATCGTGCTCGTCATCGTGCTCGCGATCCTGCTGCCGATCTTCAACCTCAACCAGCTCGTCGGGCGCTAGCGCCCCCGTTCGAGCCTCCTGGAAGACAATGAAACGACAAGCCGCCTTCACCCTCATCGAGATCCTCGTCGTCGTGGCGATCCTGGGCATCCTCGCGGCCATCGTCGTGCCGCGCATCATGGACCGGCCCGACGAGGCCAAGCGCGTGGCCGCCAAGGCCGACGTCGCGGCCATCGTGCAGTCGCTCAAGCTCTACCGGCTCGACAACGGCTTCTACCCGGCCACCGACCAGGGCCTCGCGGCGCTGGTGCAGAAGCCGTCGACCAACCCCGCTCCCGCCAACTGGAAGCAGGGCGGCTACCTCGAGCGCCTGCCGCGGGACCCGTGGGGCAGCGACTACCAGTATCTCAACCCCGGCGTGAAGGGCGAGATCGACGTCTTCAGCCTCGGGGCCGACCGGGCTCGCGGAGGCGAAGGCAGTGGCGCGGACATCGGCAACTGGGACTAGGCGGGCACAGCCCGCCGGGACGGCCGCGGGCTTCACGCTCGTCGAGATCCTCGTGGTGGTCGCCATCGCGGGCATCGTGCTCGCCGTGGCCGCGGTGAACCTCTTCCCGAGCGACGAGGAGGTGGCGCGGCGCGAGACCTCGCTCCTCGCGCTCGACATCGAGGCCGCGCGCGACGACGCCTGGTTCGGCGGCCGGCCCACCGCGGTATCGCTCTCGGAGGGCCGCGTGCGGGTGCTGCGCCTCGCGTCCGACCGGTCGTGGTCGCCCATCCCGGGCCGCGAGCGGCGGCTTCCGGACACGCTGCAGGTGGCCTCGCTCGCCATCGACGGCCGCCAGGTCGACGCACGCGAAGTCCTCGTCTTCCTGCCCGACGGCATGGGCGTGCCGTTCCGCGTGGCGCTCACCGTGCGCGGGCTGCCGAAGGCGATCGAGGGCGACGCCGCCGGCGCGGTGCGGGCGATCGTCCGATGAAGCGCGCGCGCGCCTTCACGCTGATCGAGATCCTGGTCGCGATGGCGATACTCGCCATCGCGCTCGCGGCCACCACGCGCGCGGCGAGCCTCGCGACCGACGGCGCGCGGGAGACGCGCGCGCGGCTCGCGGCCACCTGGGCCGCCGGCAACCGCGTGGCCGAGATGCGCGCGCGCGGGCTCTTCCCCGCGCCCTCCGTCGCCTCCGCCACCACGGAGCAGGCCGGGCTTTCGCTCCTCGTGCAGGAGACGGTGACCGACACCCCCAATCCGGTGATCCGCCGCGTCGAGCTCGCGGTGTCGGACGCCCGCGATCCCGGTCGCGTGCTCACCACCCAGACCGCGTTCCTGGTGAAGCCGTGAGAGCGGAACGCGCCTTCACGCTGGTGGAACTCCTCGTGGCGCTCGCGATCTTCGCGCTGCTCTCCGCCTTCGCCTACCGCGGGCTCGCGGTGATGCTCGACAGCCGCGATCACCTCGAGCGCGACTCGCGCAAGTG
Source organism: Betaproteobacteria bacterium (assembly GCA_019449455.1). Taxonomy (GTDB): domain Bacteria; phylum Pseudomonadota; class Gammaproteobacteria; order Burkholderiales; family Usitatibacteraceae; genus FEB-7. Next base: position 26,217 of record JAGRPO010000110.1, read on the forward strand.
GCGCGACCTGGCGCTCTTCGTCGGCCGCTTCGAGCGCGACGTCCAGGCGGTGCTCGACCGCCCGGCCGTGGGACCGTCGGGCACGCCGCAAGGCCCCCTGTCCTCGCTGCTGGACCTCGGCGGCACGACGGCAACGGGCCTCGCCGTCACGCGCGCCGGCGCGGCCCTCTACGCCAACGACCTCGCCGCGCCGCAGCGCGTCGGCTACCGCCTCGCCGAGGGGCGCGTCGAACGCCTGGCCTGGCCCGCCGTCGACGCGGGGCCGCGCGCCGAGGTCGCCGCCATCCCCGTTCTCGACGACGTGCGCGCCCTCGCCTTCCGGTTTCTCGACCGCGGCTACGAGTGGCGCCGCGAGTGGGCGATGCCGTCGGCGCAGGGGCTTCCGCGCGCCGTGGAGATGACGGTGGAGCTGGGCAGCGGCGAGAAGGTCGTGCGCGTGGTGGACATCCCGCGATGAGGCGCGGCGCGCAGCGCGGCGTGGCCGTGGTCACCGCGATCCTGGTGGTGGCGGTGGCCGCCTCCACGGCGGCGTACATGCTGTCGACGCAGTCGGCCACGCTCAACCAGACGGCCCTGGTGGCCTCCCGCGCGCAGGCCGACCTCTACGCGCAGGCCGGGCTCGACTGGGCGCGCGGCGTGCTGGCCGAGGATGCCCGCGCGAGCGCGACCGACACCCTCGCCGAAGGCTGGGCGCAGCCCCTCGTGGGCCTGCCGGTCGAACGCGCCGTGGTGAGCGGGGCGATCGCCGACCTGCAGTCGCGCTACAACCTGAACAACGTCGTGAAGGACGGCCGCCGCAGCGACGCCGACGTGCAGATCCTCACGCGCCTCCTGGAATCGCTGGGCCTCGACGCGAGCCTCGCGGTCGCCGTGCTCGACTGGGTGGACGCCGACGCCGATCTCGCCGGCAACGGCGGCGCGGAGGACGCGTACTACCTCTCGCTGCCGCGCCCGCACCGCGCCGCCAACCGGCCCATGGTGCAGGTGGAGGAGCTCTACGCGGTGCGCGGCTTCGACGCGAAGGCCGTCGCGAAGCTGCGCCCGTTCGTCACGGCGCTGCCGGCGCGCGCTCCCGTGAACGCCAACACCGCTTCCCCGGAGGTGCTGGCCGCGATCCTCCCGCAGCTCTCGCGCGACGAAGTCCGGGCGCTCGCCGACTCCCGCCGGGCAAGGCCCTTCAAGGATCGCGCCGACCTGAAGACGCGCGCGGCGAAGGCGGCGCCCTCGACCGTGGACAACGATCTCGACGTAAAGAGCGACCACTTCCTCGTGCAGGTCGGCGTGGCGCAGGACGACGTGCAGGTGGCGACCGAGGCCCTCGTCGCGCGCGCCGCCCCGGGCGCCACTCCCGCGACAGCTATAATCTGGCGCCGCCCGCTGTACTAGCCGTGGTCGAGGAACGAGCCGTCACCGAAATGATGTTCCGCCGCCCGCCATGATCCTGCGACTCCTCGTCCCCGCCGTCGACCGTCCCGGTGCCGACACGCCGTTCGCGTGGTCGCTCGCGGACGGTCGCGGACGGCAGCTTCGCGAGGGGTCGACGCCGCTCGCGGGCGTCCCGCGCGCCGAGATCGTGGAGGCGGTGCTGCCCGCCTCGCGCGTGCTCTTCGCGCGCCTGAAGCTTCCGCGCGTGAATGCGGCCACCATCCGCGAGCTCCTGCCGTTCGCGGTGGAGGACCGCCTGGTCGCCGACCCGGCGCAGATCCACGCGGTGCCGGGCGCGACCAACGCGCGCGGCGAAACGCTGGTGGCGGTGGTCGATCGCGCCTGGCTCGAGGAGACGCTCGCGGTCCTCGCGCGCTCCGGCCTCGCCCCGGCGCGCGCCGTCTGCGAGAGCGCCCTGCTGCCCGCCGAGCCGGGGAAGTGGCACGCGGTGCTGGGCGAGTCCCGCTGCTTCCTCGTGGAGGACGACGGCCACGCCGTGGCCTTCGACCACCCCGCCGACGCCGAGCCGCCGCTCGCGGTGCGCATCGCCGCCGACGAGGCGGCGCATCGCGACTCCCGCCCGCGGAACCTGGGCGTCCTCGTGGAGCCCGGCCTGACCGTGCCAGACGCGGCGCTGTGGGGTGAACGCGTCGGCGTGAAGGTCGTCGCGGCGCAGGGAAGCCTCGCGCTCGCCGCTCCCCTCGCGCCGACCGCGATCGACCTGCTGGCCGGCGACTTCGCGCGGCGCTCCGCCGGGATCGCGTCGCTTCGCCTCCCGCGCCTGGCATGGGCGCTCGCCGCCGCGATCGCGATCGTGCAGCTCGGGTTCACCGTCGCCGACTGGTGGCGCCTCGAACGCGAGCGCCGTTCGCTCGAGGCCGAGCGCGAGTCGATCTTCCGCGCCGCCTTCCCGGAGGCGAAGACCGTCGTGGACCCGGCGCTGCAGATGCGCCGCAATCTCGCCGCGCTGCAGCGCGCGCGCGGCCGCTCCTCGGCGACCGACTTTCTCCCGCTCGCCACCGCCGCCGCGAAGAACGATCCGGCGCCCGCCAGGCGCATCACCTACGCGGGCGGCCGGCTCGAGATCGACCGCGGGAGCGCCTCCCGGTGAACGCGCCCGGCTTCTGGACGGCCCGCAGCCCTCGCGAGCGCGCGATCCTCGCCGCCGTCGCCGCGATCGCCGCGATCGCCCTCTTCTTCGCCTTCGCCTGGCTGCCGCTGGAGCGCTCCCGCACGCGGATCGCCGCGTCGCTGCCCGGGCTGCGCGCGTCGGTGGCGGAAATGCGAGTCCAGGCCGACGAGGCCCGGGCCCTGCGCGCGATGCCGGCGGCCGCGGCCGCCTCCGCCACGCCGCTCGCGACCCTCGTGTCCTCCGGCGCACTGGCCCAGGGCCTTCCCGAGGCGCGCGTGAGCGCCCTCGACGCCAGGCGCGTGCAGCTCTCGGTGGACGACGCATCCTGGACGCGGCTCGTCGAATGGATCGCCGCGACGAATGCCGCGCACGGCCTCGCCGTGGACGAGGCGACGGTCGAGGCCCTGCCAGCGACGGGCCGCGTGCGCGCGAGCCTCGTCCTCGCCGCACCCTGATCGCGCATGAATCCCCTGCGCGCGCTCCTCCTCGGCGTCGCCGCCTACGGCGTCTTCCTCGTTGCCACGATTCCCGCGACGGTGGTGGCTTCCCGGATCGCCGTCGCTTCGGGCGGACAACTCACCCTGGCGAACGCGAGCGGCACGGCGTGGAACGGCGCGGCGCGCGCGGCCGTCGCGACGGGGGGCTCCACGTTGCCGCTCGACGAAGTTCGCTGGCGTTTCCTCCCGTCGCGCCTGGCGGCCGGCCGCATCGCCTTTTCAGTGGAGGCCCGCGCGGGCGACCTCCACGCCAGGGCCGAGGCGTCCCGCAGCCCGCTCGCGTGGCGGATCGACGGCCTCGACGCGAACGGCAGCGCTGCCTTCCTGGCTCCCCTCGTCCCGCTCGCCTCCGCCTGGCAGCCTGCCGGCACCCTCGCGATCCAGGCGCCGAGCCTCGCGTGGGACGGCACGAACGCCACGGGCAGCGCCACCGCCGAATGGCGGGACGGCACGCTGGCGCTGTCCGAAGCCCGCCCGCTGGGAAGCTGGCGCGTGCGGGCCACGGCCGAGGGTCCCGCGGTGAGATTCGCGCTCGCGACGATCCGGGGACCGCTGCGGCTCTCCGGAAACGGGACGCTCGCGATCCCCGGCCGGCTCGCCTTCAGCGGCGAGGCCCGCGCCGAAAGCGGGCGCGAGAGCGAGCTCGAGCCGGTGCTGGCGCTCTTTGGCCCGCGCCGGCCCGACGGCGCCCGCGCGCTGGAACTGCGCTGATGGCGGCGCCGGAATACCGCGCCCCGCGCTGGCTCTCGAACCCGCACCTGCAGACGATCTACGGCTCGCTCTTCGTCGCGAGGCCGCGGGTGCAATACCGCCGCGAGCGCTGGGAGACGCCCGACGGCGACTTCGTGGACGTGGACCACGTCGACGCGATGCCCGACGCCCCGTGGGTGGTGCTCTTCCACGGCCTCGAGGGCTCCTCCGGCTCGCCCTACGCGCGCGCGCTCATGCATCGCGTGGCCCTGCGCGGCTGGCGCGGCACGGTGGTGAACTTCCGCGGCTGCAGCGGCGAGCCCAACCGCCTGGCGCGCGCCTACCACTCCGGCGACTACAGGGAAGTCGACTGGATCCTGCGCCGGATGAAGCCGCTGGCCAACGGCGCGCCGATCTACGCGGCGGGCGTCTCGCTCGGCGGCAACGCCCTCCTCGTGTGGCTGGGCGAGCGCGGCGAGGAGGCGGCCGGCATCGTCTCGCGCGCGGCCGCCGTCTCCGCGCCCGTGGACCTCATGGCCGCGGGCGAAGCGCTGGGGCGCGGCTTCTCCCTCCTCTACGCCAGGCACTTCCTCGCCACGATGAAGGCGCGCGCCGCCGCCAAGCACGCGCGCTTCCCGGGCTCCTTCGACCTCGAGCGCATGCGCCGCTCGCGCACGCTGCGCGAGTTCGACGACGTCGTGACGGCCCCGCTGCACGGCTTCCTCGGCACCGACGACTACTGGACGCGCGCGAGCGCGAAGCCCCTGCTTCGCCGCATCGCCGTGCCCACGCTGGTGCTCAATGCCCGCGACGACCCGTTCCTCCCCGCGCAGGCGTTGCCGACCCCGGACGATGTCTCGGCCTCCGTCACTGTAGAATTTCCTCCACGCGGCGGCCACGTCGCCTTCGTCTCGGGCTCCTTTCCCGGCAACATCGACTGGCTGCCCGCACGCCTGCTGCACTTCTTCGACCACCAGGAATGAGATCCCCCATGGCCTCCCCCATCGCTCCCGAGATCTTCAAGGCCTACGACATCCGCGGCATCGTGGACAGGACGCTCACCGAGGAGGCGGCCGAGCTCATCGGCCGGGGCCTGGGCACGATGGGCAAGGCCCTGGGCGTGAAGCGCTTCGTGGTGGGGCGCGACGGGCGGCTCTCCGGCCCGCGCCTCGTGGCGGCGCTCACGCGCGGGCTCAACGCCGCCGGCATGGACGTGACCGACCTCGGCGTCGTCGCGACCCCGATGGTCTACTTCGCGACCTTCGAGCTCGGCACCGGCAGCGGCGTCATGGTGACGGGCAGCCACAACCCGCCCGAATACAACGGCCTCAAGATGGTGGTGGCGGGCGACACGCTGGCCGCCGCGGCGATCCAGGACCTGCGCAAGCTGATCGAGTCGGGGAAGTTCGCCACCGGCAACGGCTCCGTGGAATCGAAGGACATGGCCGAAGCCTACCTCGAGCGCATCGCCGGCGACGTGAAGCTCCACCGCCTCATGCGCGTGGCCATCGACTGCGGCAACGGCTCGCCCGGTGCCATCGCGCCCGCCCTCTTCCGCAGGCTGGGCTGCGAGGTGCAGGAGCTCTTCTGCGAGGTGGACGGCACCTTCCCCAACCACCATCCCGACCCCTCCAAGCCGGAGAACCTCGAGGACCTCATCCGCGCGCTGAAGGAAGGCCACGCCGAGCTGGGCCTCGCGTTCGACGGCGACGGCGACCGGCTGGGCGTGGTGACCAAGTCGGGCCGCATCATCTACCCCGACCGCCAGCTCATGCTCCTCGCGGCCGACGTGCTGCAGCGCAACCCCGGCGCGAAGGTGATCTTCGACGTGAAGTGCACGCGCCAGCTGTTCGGCTGGATCCGCGACCACGGCGGCGAGCCGGTGATGTGGAAGACCGGCCACTCGCTCATCAAGGCGAAGCTCAAGGAGACCGGCGCCCCGCTCGCGGGCGAGATGAGCGGCCACATCTTCTTCAAGGAGCGCTGGTACGGCTTCGACGACGGGCTCTACGCCGGCGCGCGCCTGCTCGAGATCCTCTCGCGCGCCCCGAGCGTCACGCAGGCCCTCGAGGAACTCCCCGATTCCGTCACCACGCCCGAGCTCAACCTCGCCCTCGCCCGCGAAGGCGAGAACCACGCGCTCATCGCGCGGCTGCAGAAGACCGCGCGCTTCGAAGGCGCCATCGAGATCATCACCATCGACGGCCTGCGCGTCGAGTATCCGGACGGCTTCGGCCTCATGCGCGCCTCCAACACGACGCCCGTGATCGTGCTTCGCTTCGAGGCCGACACGACCGAGGCGCTGGCCCGCATCCAGGCCGACTTCCGCCGCGTCCTCGCCGAGGTCCTGCCGGGGGCCAAGCTGCCCTTTTAGCGCGAGCGGGCGGCAGCGAAACACGCTTCCACGGGAGTGGCCACGGTGCCGCGTGCCATCCTTGACATCGACCGAGAAGGCACCGCTGCATCGATCGCGAAGACGTGTAGCGGAGAAGGGATGTCGGACCTGACTTCGGCGCCATGCCGAATCGGTACGGCGGTGAACGGAGAGGCAGTGGGTCCAGGTGGGTTGTGTTTCTTTTTGGTTTTTGGCCAAGTGAGCTTGCCGGGAGCGCCGAAGTGCGGATCGAGTCGACATAGGCTGGGGCGACGCTGTCGGAACCCCCGGTGTTGGCCAAAAACCAAAAAGAAACACAA
>JAGRPO010000111.1 GCA_019449455.1 Betaproteobacteria bacterium
ACCTAAACCAATAGGTGGCTCGTGGGAAAGGCCGGGAGCTGGTTCGCGGCCGACTCGCTAAAGCAGAACAACCAGCTACGCATGTAGAACTGTTTGTGGAATGGCATCTGGACGCGGGTTCGATTCCCGCCGCCTCCACCACTGAAGAGAGGGCTCGCCGAAAGGCGGGCCCTTTCACATTGCGTGCCCCGTCCCGAAGCCCCTTGGCGGCATGAAACCCGGCGATGCTCCGCGCCGGGTCAGGCGCCACTCCTCAACCTAGTGCGCGCAAGAGCCCTTCGCATCGACCCGAACCCCGCGAACGCCAATCCCGCGGCCAGCATGAAGCCCAGCCCGGCAACCGGAGGCAGCACGTAATACTCGGCGTGCCGCTGACCGCCCTGCCAGCTGCCGTGGAAGCGGGGGCTGCGCTGCAGGTAGAGCCGCCACGATCCGTCGGACTCTCGCACGGTGCCGCCCGGTGGAACGACAACGGACGCGGCGGGGCTCAACGCAACGAGGCCGGAATTCAGGAATGCCGCCACGGCAAATGCCATGATCGCCACGGCCACCGCTTCCGCGCGCGGCGGCGTGCGTTCCGAATCCGGCGACGGCAGGTCGGCGGCTCCATAGTAGAGAAGCAGCCCCGCGGCTGCGCCCAGGAGGTTCACGAGGCAGTCGTTGAAATCGAAGTAGTCGCTGTAGCTGGAGGTGATCCAGAGGTATTGCAGCAACTCGTCGCCCGCACCCAGGAGGGTTGTCCAGAAGAGAAGGCGGCCGACGTGCCAGCGGGTTCGCCCGGGGTCCATCGCGCGCGCGAGCAACCACGCGACCAGCGCGTACTGCGGGTAGTGCGCCAGTTCGTTGAGCGAGAAGGTGAGGTACCGGTCGGCGGTCGCCACCGCTGCGACCCACGCGAGCCAGAACCCGCCCGTCACCCACGGGCGCGGGCTGCGCCGCAACTGCATCGCGATTCCGATCGCCAGCGCAATCGCGGCGGCGATCGCGACGGCGGGCACCAGTTGGGCGTAGGAAAGATTGCCGAACGCCGTTTCGCGCGTGCGCACCAGCCAGAGGGAGAACCTCAGGTGCATCAGGCAGCCGACCGTGTAGACGGCCGCGACCAGGAACCACCGGGTCCCTGCGGACCGTCCCGGGATCGGAAGCATCTCTATCGGCGAGCGGGGCAGGATCTTCATTACCGTCGAGGGCCGGGCGTGGACGGGCGTCGCGTGGCGAACGGCGACGCAAAGTGTCCGTCGATGCCGGCGCCGGCCTCGCTGCGCAAGGATTGCGCGGGCCGTGTCCGCGGCCCCGCCCAGCCGGCGTCGTTGCGGGCCTGTGCGCATTGTGCGGGATAGGCGTCGTCGCCTGCCAGGTCCATGAAGAACCCGGCGTTGGGCAGGCGCTCGCGAAGCGCGTTCCACTCGCTGATCCATGCGACGCCCAAGGCGCGGCAGGCGCCGGACTCCACCCGGTAGGCGTCGTCGCCGGAAACGTCGACGAAGAAGGCGGCGCTGTTGTCATGCGCGGCGCCCAGCCCCAGGTCGCCGACGCGGTAGCCGTCGTCGCCGCCTTCGTCCAGGAAGAACCCCACGGACAGGTCGTGCGCCGCGCCGATGGAAATCGAGTGGCTCGCCCGGTATCGGTCGTGGCCGACGCCGCGCTTGATCAGGACGCCCGCGCCCCGGTGCGCGGCGGCTCCCATGGCGTACCAGGCCGCGTCGAAGCGGTCGTTGCCACCGTCGTCGACGAGCAGGCCCAGCCCCTCCTCGAAGCCCGCGCCCTGGGCGAAGACCTGCGCGCTGTATTGGTCGTCGCCACCCAGGTCGACCAGGACGCCGATGCCCCCGGCGGTGGAGCCTCCTCCGTCCTGGTCCGCGCGGATGCCGCGACCGGCACCCTGCCCCATCGACGTATTGCGGTCGGGAAGCTGTGACGACGGCCTCGTGAGCGGCTCGTTGTCGAGCACGTAGCGGTCATCCCCGGCGGCGTCGACCAGCATCGCGACGCCCTCCGGGCCGGCGGAGCCTTGCGCGTGCGTCTGCGAGTTGAACGAGTCGTTGCCGGGGCCGCCGAGCAGCAGGGCCAGGCCGCCGACCGCATGGGCCTGGGAGTGGCCGCCGGCGATGAACTCGTTGGTTCCGCCCCCGTCCACGAGCAGGGACGCGCCGAACAGGGCGGCCGCCTGCGACAGTTGCGAGCCGCGATAGCGATCGTCTCCCTCCGTGTCCCAGAGGATCGCGTAGCCCAGCACGGCAGCCGATGGGTCCGCGCCGTCGTCCCGCGCGACGTAGCGGTCGTCGCCGCCATGATCGAGCAGGACGGTGATCCGGCGAGCGGCGTTGCGCGCGTGGAATTCGTGACGGTCGTTTCCGCCGACGTCCAGCACCAGCAGCGGGTCACGCAGGACGTGGACGTTGTCGCGGCCCGTGGTATCCACGACGACCGTCCCCATGGGCGTGTCGATCCGCCAGGCGAGGCGCGGCAGCGCCGGGGCCGCGGCCACGTAATCGCGCAGGCGCTGCACGGCTGCGACAAGATCGAGTATTCCCGCCAGGAGCGCTTCCCGATCGAGCTCCCGGAGCAGGCGACGGAAGTCCGGCTCGTCCGGCTTCTCGAAGCGCCCTTCCACGGCCTGGCGCCGCAACAGCGCGGGCGTGACGGAAGCCGGCACGCGCTTGAGCGATCGCTCGAGCAGCAGGTGGGCGCGCCCCATCGTGGCGAGGACCATCGCGAGCTCGAATCGCAACGCCGAGGGCGAGCTGCCTCCAACCGGCAACGCTGGCGGCCAGGGGTTTCCCGGTGAAGCCATGGGCCCCATCCACGCGATGCCTGCTGCCAGCGGGTCGGCGGCGGCGCGCAATTCGTCCTCCACGACCTTGAGCGTCGAGCTCGCCGATCGCTCCAGGGGCAGGTCCGCCACCGCCCCAGCCAGCCGCATGAGGTCGTACGGGGACGAGGCTGCTTCCCGGCACGCATCGGCCAGGAGACCCGCGCGGTAAGGGGCGAGAGCCGGCCTCGCCATCAGTTCACGATACAGCCCGAGCCGACGGGCTCGCGTGGGCGATGCGGCAAGCTGTGCCGGGTCGGGGGCGGCATCGGCCTGCTCGATCCGGGCGAGTTGCAGCAGCTGCTGCATCGGCGGGCCGGCAGGCGCCTGTGCCCACGCCGAGGGCGCCGCCATCCATCCGAGACAAAGCACGAACCGGAAGAGCGCGGCCCGGCACCGTCCCGGGTTCTCGAAGAAGTCGGCCATACGGCATTCTAAAGACGCAGGCATCCTCGCCGCATGGCGTAAGGGACGAGGGGACGGTGGTTCTAAAGGGACGGTTCCGAAGACATGTCTTCGGAACCGTCCCTTTAGAACCACCGTCCTCTTAGAACCCCAGCGCGCGCATCCCCTGGTAGAAGGCGAAGCTCGTCACCCACGCGAGCGCAACCGGCCACGCGACCGCGAGGGAGGTGAAGCCGAAGCTCTTCGACTCGGAGCGCAACGTCGCCACCGCGGACAGGCACGGCGTGTAGATGAGCGTGAAGAGCATGAAGCTCGTCGCGGCCACCCAGTCCATGTTGCGCGAGAACTCGGCGGCCAAGGCGTTGCCCTCCAGTCCGTAAATCACGGCGAATGCACCGATCACGATTTCCTTCGCCACGAAGCCGAAGATGAGCGCCACCGCCAGCTTCTCGTCGATGCCCAGGGGGCCGAGCACGGGCTGCATGGCTGATCCGATCCAACCCGCGATCGTGTCGGGTCCCGCCGGCGCCGCGCCCACGGGAAGATGCGTGAGGAGCCAGACCGCGATCACGCCGAAGAAGATGAAGTTGGTCGCGCGCCGCAGGAAGTGCTTGACCTCGCCCCATCCGCGCAGCCACACCTGCCGCGCGGTGGGCATCCGGTAGGGCGGCAGCTCGATCACGAAGGGCTCGCGGCTCGCGAAACGGCCGCGGAAGAGGAGCGCCGTCACCACCACCGCCGCGAAACTCGCGACGTAGAGGCCGAACAGGACCCACGGCGCATGCGCCGGCGCGAAGACGGCGGCGGCGAGGAACACGAACACCTGCAGCCGCGCCGAGCACAGCGACATCGGGATGGTGAGCATGGAAAGCAGCCGCATGGGGCGGTCGCGCATCACCCGCGTGCCCATGAGGGCCGGCACGTTGCAGCCGAATCCCATGAGGAGCATCACGAAGGCGCGGCCGTCCAGCCCCAGCCTCGCCATGAACGCGTCGGTGAGGAAGGCCGCGCGTGAAAGGTAGCCGCTGTCCTCCACCGCCGCGAGGAAGAAGAAGAACACGACGATGAGAGGCACGAAGGCGGCCACGGTGCCCAGGCCCGCCCAGATGCCGTCGAGGAGGAGTCCGCGCACGAGCGCGGGAGCCGCTGCCAGGAGCGGCTCGAGGGCGGCGCGGCGCACGAGCTCGAAGGCCGCCTCCACCCCGTCCTGGAGCGGCGAGCCTACCCAGAACACCGCCTGGAAAACCGCGAGCATGGCGAGGAAGAAGAGCGGCAGGCCCAGCCAGGGGTGCAGCACGACGCGGTCGATGCGGTCCGAGGCCTGCTCCGAGAGCCTCTCCGGCACGATCACCGCCGCCTTCACCAGGGACTCGATCTGCTCCTCGCGCTTGTGGTCCTCGGCAAGGGCTATGCGCACCAGGGCATCGCGCGGCGGCCCGGCGGCATCCAGAAGGTGGGCGAGCCGGGCCATCGCCTCGGGCACCCCGGAACCATAGCGCGCCGAGAGCGCCGCCACGGGCATCTCCAGGCCATGCGCGAGCCGCTCGGTGTCGATCTCGATCCCGAAGCGCTTCGCCTCGTCGGCCATGTTGAGCACGACCAGCGCGGGCAGGCCCAGCGCCTTCATCTGCAGGGCCAGGGCGAGCTGGCGGTCGACCTGGGAGGAGTTCAGCACGACGACGACGGCATCGACCTGCGCCGCCTCGAGGAAGTGGCGCGCGACCAGCTCGTCGTCCGAGAAGCCGTGCAGGTCGTAGAGCCCCGGCAGGTCCACCAGTTCCACCATGTGGGCGCCGACGAGGACGCGGGCCGTGGCGAGATCCACGGTCACGCCGGGCCAGTTGCCCACGCGCGCATGCGATCCCGTGAGCCGGTTGAAGAGCGTCGACTTGCCCGTGTTGGGCATGCCGAGAAGGGCGACGCGTTTCATGGTGCCCGTCGGACGAGGCGGTTACGGGGCGAGCGGCGCCACGGAACGCAGCGACACGCCGCCGGCCTCGGCCGCGCGCAA
>JAGRPO010000019.1 GCA_019449455.1 Betaproteobacteria bacterium
ATCGAGGCCATCGGCAACTGCCGCCACCCGGTGGTCGCGCAGATCCACGGCATCTGCGTGGGCGGGGGCCTGGAGATCGCGGGGCTCGCCGACTTCCGCATCTGCGGGGAGTCGAGCCGCTTCGGCGTGCCCATCAACAAGTTGGGCCTGGTGATGGCCTACTCCGAGATCGGCGCCCTCATCCGCCTCGCGGGCGAGGCGGTGGCGCTGGAGATCCTGCTGGAAGGCCGCGTGTTCGGCGCGCAGGAAGCGAAGGACAAGGGGCTCGTCACCCGGGTCGTGGCCGATGCCGAGGTGGAGACGGAGGCGAAGGCGACGGCACGGCGCATCGCCGACGGCGCGCCCCTGGTCGCGAGATGGCACAAGAAGTTCGCGCGGCGGCTTCGCGAGGCGCGGCCCTTGACGGCGCAGGAGCTCGACGAGGGCTTCGCCTGCTACGGCACCGAGGATTTCAGGATCGGCCGGCAGGCCTTCCTCGCGAAGGCGAAGCCGGAGTTCAAGGGGCGATGAGCGGTCCGCTTTCCGGGATCCGCGTCGTCGAGCTGGCCCAGATCATGGCCGGGCCCACCTGCGGCATGATGCTCGCCGACATGGGCGCCGACGTGGTCAAGGTCGAGAAGCTCCCCGGCGGCGACGACACGCGTTCCTATTCCCGCCCGGCCATCAACGGGGAATCGGCCGCGTTCATGATGCTCAACCGCAACAAGCGCGGCATCGCGGTGAACCTGAAGAAGCCCGAGGGGCTGGAGGTGGTGAAGAAGCTCCTCCTCACCGCCGACGTGGTCACGGAGAACTACCGCAAGGGCACGCTCGAGAAGCTGGGCCTGGGCTGGGACGTGCTGCAGGCGCTCAACCCGCGCCTCGTCTACTGCGTCGTGTCCGGCTACGGCCGCACCGGGCCCTACGCGGACAAGGGCGGCTTCGACCTCATCGCGCAGGGCTTCTCCGGACTCATGTCGATCACCGGGGAGCCCGGCGGCGCGCCGGTGAAATCCGGCTCGCCCATCGCCGACATCAATGCCGGCATCCTCGCGGCGCTGGGCATCGTCTCCGCGCTGCACGCGCGCCACGCCACCGGCCGCGGCCAAATGGTCGACACCTCGCTCATGGAGGCGGCCATCCAGCAGACCTACTGGCAGAGCGCCATCTACCTCGCCACGGGGGAAAACCCCGGGCCCACGGGCTCGGCGCACATCCTCACCGCGCCCTACCAGGCATTCCCGACCGCGGACGGCTGGATCAACGTGGGCGGCGCGAATCAGGCGAACTGGGAGCGCATCGCGAAGGCCATCGGCCGCGAGGACCTGCTGGCCGACCCGCGCTTCGCCACCAACGGCGACCGGATGAAGCACCTGGCCGAGCTTACGCCGCTCATCGCCGAGCGCATGAAGGCGCGCCCTTCGGCCCACTGGATCCGCGAGCTCGAGTCCGCCGGCGTGCCGGTGGGCCCGATCAACCGAATCGGCGACATGCTGGCCGACCCGCAGGTCGCCGCGCGGGAGATGGTAGTGGAAGTGGACCACCCGAAGGCCGGCAGGACCAAGGCGCTGGGGCTGCCGATCAAGTTCTCGGATACGCCGGCCTCCATCACCCGTGCCGCGCCGATGCTGGGCCAGCACACGCACGAGATCCTCGCTTCCCTGGGCTAC
>JAGRPO010000112.1 GCA_019449455.1 Betaproteobacteria bacterium
CCGGTTGAAGAGCGTCGACTTGCCCGTGTTGGGCATGCCGAGAAGGGCGACGCGTTTCATGGTGCCCGTCGGACGAGGCGGTTACGGGGCGAGCGGCGCCACGGAACGCAGCGACACGCCGCCGGCCTCGGCCGCGCGCAACGCCACGTCCGTCGTCCCCAGGCGCACGTGAAAGGGGCCCCTGAAACTTGCGCGGCGCAGCACGACGACCGCGCGGCCGGCGCGGAAGCCCAGGGCGGCCAGGCGCTGGCGAAGCCCCTCCGTCCCCTCGACGACGGCGATGACACCCTGCTGGCCGGGGGACAGGTGCGACAGCGGAACGCGGGTCTGCATGGCTTCCTAATTGCGAACGGTTCTTATCTGCATCATATCACCACCAATGACGCAGCGCACAACATTCGTCAAACCAGGATGCGAATCGCCCGCGAGGCCGTGAAGCCCCGCGGGCGATCCATTTCGCGCTGCAGACGCGGGCTAGGAACCCGCGCGAACCGTCACACCATGCCTCGGGCCACCGCCATCAGGTAGCCGAAGATGCAGGAGGTGGTCACCCCGATGAGGCCGGGAAGGATGAAGCTGTGGTTGATCACGTACTTGCCGATGCGCGTCGTGCCCGAGCGGTCGAACTGGATCGCCGCGAGGTCGCTGGGGTAGGTCGGCAGGATGTAGTAGCCGTAGCACGCGGCCGCGTACGCCACCACGTAGCCGGGCGGCACGCCGATCGCCAGGCCCACCGGCACCATCGCGGCGATGGCCGCCGCCTGCGAGTTCACGAGCTTGGAGACCACGAGGAGCGCGATCGCGTAGGTCCAGGGCTGCGTCTTCACCATTTCCGACAGGGCGGCCTTCACTGCCGGCAGGTTGGCCTCGAACACGGTGTCGGCCATCCAGGCCACGCCGAACACGGCGACCACGGCGATCATGCCGGCCCGGAACACCTCGTTCTTGCCGATTTCGCCCGGGTTGGTCTTGGTGAAGATGATGATGAGGGCGCCGGCCAGCAGCATGAACATCTGGATCGTCAGCACCATCGACATGGGCTTGCCGCCCACCAGCGGGCGAAGCGAAGTCACCGCGCCGAGGAAGGCCACCACCACGATCGCGCCCAGGAAGATCCACATGGCCGTCCACTGCGACCCGGTGAGCTTGACGCCCAGGAGCGACTTCGATTCGCCGTAGACGTACTTCTTCATCTCCGGGTCGGCGATGCGCGCCTGGAACTCCTCGTCCTTGTCGAGATCCTTGCCGCGGAACCAGCTGAAGATCCCGATCGCGAGGACGCCCAGCAGGGTCGAGGGAACGGTGACGGACAGCAGCGTCAGGAAGTCGAACCTCTCGCCGCCCGGCGCCTTCGCGAGGAAGGCGACCAGGGAGACGACCGCGACGGAGACCGGGCTCGCGATGATGCCCATCTGCGCCGCGATCGACGAGGCCGCCATCGGCCGCTCGGGCCGAATGTTGTTCTTGATCGCGACGTCGTAGATGATCGGCAGCATCGTGTAGACGACGTGCCCGGTGCCGCAGAGGATCGTGAGGGTGCAGGTCGTGAAGGGCGCGATGATCGACACGTACTTCGGGTTGCGGCGCAGCAGCTTCTCGGCCTGCTGCAGCATCACGTCGAGGCCGCCCGATGCCTGGAGCGTGGCCGACGCCGCCACCACCGCGATGATCGTGAGCATCACGTCGACCGGCGGCTTGCCCGGCGGCAGCTTGAACGCGAAGACCATCAGGACCATGCCGATGCCGCCGAGCAGGCCCAGAGCCACGCCGCCCTTGCGGGCGCCGTAGAACAGACAGACGAGGATGATGACGAGTTGCAGGGTCAATTCCATGGGGGGTTTCTTTCTCGGCCGCGATGCGGGACAGGTTTGGACTTGACCGTAATTGTCCGCGCGGCATACCCCCCTTCCTTGACCAACCGCAATCCCGTGCAGCGCGCGTGGGCCTTAGGTCCAACCGGAGGCGCGCAAAGCCGCTCTAGCGTTGCGCGGCCACGATGTGCGGGATGAGCCACCACCCCAGCGCGGTGATCACGAGGATGCCCGCGATGTTCAGCACGATCCCCGCCCGCACCATCTGCGGCATGCGCACGAGCCCCGTGCCGAACACGATGGCGTTGGGCGGCGTGCCCACCGGCATCATGTACGCACTGCTGGCGGCGATCGCGCACACGACCACGAGCATCCTCGGGTCGAGCCCGAGGGCGGGCGCCATGGCCGCGAGGACCGGCGTCATCGTCGCGACCTGGGCCGTGTTCGAGGTGACCTCGGACAGGAACACCGTCAGCGCCACCACCGCGAGCAGGAGCGCGAAAGGCGGCAGCACCGCGAGACCGCGCGCGGCGTGCCCGATGAACGCCGACACGCCGTTCGCCTCCACGGCCGCCGCGAGGCTCAGGCCGCCACCGAACAGGATCAGCACGCCCCATGGAAGCCGCACCGCGTTTTCCCAGTCCATCGCGCGGATGCCCCTGGCCCGATCCACCGGTATCAGGAAGAGCGCGGCGGCCGCGAGCATCGCCACGCCGCTGTCGGTGAGCCCCGCGAACGGCCTCACGCCGGCCACCGCCACCGCGCGCAGCAGCTCGCCGAAGATCCAGAGGAAGGCCGCCGCCGCGAAGACCGACAGCGTGACCTTCTCGCCGCGGCCCATCGGGCCTAGCTTCTCGTACTGCGCCGCCATCATTTCGCGGCCGCCGGCCACTTCCCGGAACGGTGCCGGGAACAGCACCCGCGTGAGCAGGAACCAGGCGATGGGCAGGAAGATGACCGTGAACGGCAACCCGAATCCCAACCAGTCGAGGAACGTGACCTCGCCGCCCCACGTCTGCGCGATGAAGCGCGCCGCGATCCCGTTGGGGGGCGAGCCGATCAGCGTGGCGATGCCGCCGATGGAGGCGGAGTACGCGACGGCCAGCAGCAGGCCCGTGGCGAAGTTGCGTTGCGCTTCGCAATCCTCCGCCGGCTCCCCTTCCCCGGGATGCGCGCGCCCCACGAGGTCGATCACGCTCATCGCGATGGGCACCATCATCGCGGCGCAGGCCGTGTTCGAGATCCACATGCTGAGGAACGCCGTGGTCACCATGAACCCCGCCGTCATCGCCGACGGGCGCGTGCCCGTGAGACGCAAGGTGAAATACGCGATCCGTCGCCCCAACCCCCAGCGCTCGATCGCGAGACCCAGGATGAAGCCGCCCAGGAACAGGAAGATCACGTCCGACGCGTAGGGCGCCGCGGCCCTGGCGACCGACGCGATGCCGAACAGCGGAAAGAGCGTCACCGGCAGGAGGGCGGTGACCTCGATGTCCACCGCCTCGGTCATCCACCAGGTCGCCATCCACGCGACCATCGCGACCGTGGCGCGGCCGGCC
>JAGRPO010000113.1 GCA_019449455.1 Betaproteobacteria bacterium
CCCTGCTGGCGATAGGTCGGAAAGCACATGTCGTCGGGGCGCAGGGCGAGCGCCTGGCCGACGCCGACGGCCTCCTCGCCCAGGCACTGCATGTAGAACGACATCTTCTTCTGCCGCTGCGCGACGAGCATGCGCGCGTCGAAGACGCGGGTCCTGAGCATCGCGCGCATTCCGGCGTGCAGCAGTTGCGGATCGGCTTTCGGGTCCCACGGGCCCACCGCGCGGCCCTCGTCGTCGAGAACGCGGATCAGGGAATCGACGATGTCCTCCGTCTCCGCCGGGCGCACGTCCACGGGCGGACGGCGCACCGCCCCCGCGGGCGAGACGTGCAGGTACGAGAAATCCGTCTCGCGTCCCGGGCGGCCCGGCGGTTCCGGGACGTGCAGTCGAAGCGGGGGGTACTGGCTCATCGCGGCTCCTTCTTGGGGGACAGGTTACGTCGTGCCGGGCACTCGGGTAGTAACCCGTCCCCTTGCTAATTGGCGTTCCAATCCAGGATCACCTTCCCGCTCGCGCCCGAGAGCATCGCGGCGAAGCCGGCTTCGTAATCGTCGACGGGGAAGTGGTGCGTGATGACGGGCGAGAGGTCCAGCCCGCTTTGCAGCATCGCCACCATCTTGTACCAGGTCTCGAACATCTCGCGCCCGTAGATGCCGCGGATCTCGAGCCCCTTGAAGATCACGTGGTTCCAGTCGATCGCCATGCCCGGCGGCGGGATGCCCAGGAGCGCCACCTTGCCGCCGTGGTTCATGTGCTCGAGCATCTGGGCGAAGGCCTGCGGGGCGCCGGACATCTCCATGCCGACGTCGAAGCCCTCCGTCATGCGCAGGCTTTCCATCACGTCGCGCAGCTTCTCGCGCCCGACGTTCACGGTGCGCGACGCGCCCATCCTCGCGGCGAGCCCGAGCCGGTAGTCGTTCACGTCGGTGATCACGACGTGGCGCGCGCCGACGTGGCGGGCGATCGCGGCGGCCATGATGCCGATGGGGCCGGCGCCCGTGATCAGCACGTCCTCGCCCACGAGGTTGAAGGCGAGCGCGGTGTGCGTGGCGTTGCCGAAGGGGTCGAAGATCGCGGCGAGGTCGTCGGAGATGTCGTCGGGGATCCTGAAGGCGTTGAAGGCCGGGATCACCAGGTACTCGGCGAAGGCCCCCTCGCGATTGACGCCGACGCCCACGGTGTTGCGGCACAGGTGCCGGCGGCCGGCGCGGCAGTTGCGGCAGAAGCCGCAGGTGACGTGCCCCTCGCCCGAGACGCGGTCGCCGACCGAGAAGCCGCGCACTTCCTGGCCCATCGCGACGATCTCGCCCACGTACTCGTGGCCGACGTGCATGGGCACGGGAATGGTCTTCTGCGCCCAGGCGTCCCAGTTCCAGATGTGCACGTCGGTGCCGCAGATCGCGGTCTTGCGGATGCGGATCATGACGTCGTTGTGCCCCACCTCGGGCTTCTTCACGCGCGTGAGCGTGAGCCCGGGGGCGCGTTCGAGCTTCGCCAGTGCCTTCATCGGTTCACCCGTTCGAATGTGCCCGGTTCATGATCCCGGTTCATGGGATGGCGCCGAGTGCCCGGCCGACCTTCCCGAAGGCCGCCACCGCGCTCGCGATCTGCTCCGGCGTGTGCCCGGCGCTCATCTGCGCGCGGATGCGCGCCTTGCCCTTCGGGACCACGGGGTAGGAGAAGCCGATCACGTACACGCCTTCGGCCAGCAGCGCGCCGGCCATGCGCGTGGCGAGCGCGGCCTCGCCCAGCATCACCGGGATGATCGGGTGCCGGCCGGGCACGAGGTCGAACCCGAGCGCGGCCATCTCGCGGCGGAAGTGCTCGCCGTTGGCGCGCACCCGGGCGCGCAGCCGCGCGCCTTCGTCGCTCGCGAGGATATCCAGGACCGCGAGCGAGGTCGCGGCGATGCAGGGCGCGAGCGAGTTGGAGAAGAGATACGGTCGCGAGCGCTGGCGAAGAAGCTCCACGATCTCCCGCCTCCCGGCCGTGTAGCCTCCGGAGGCGCCGCCCATCGCCTTGCCGAGGGTTCCGGTGAGGATGTCGATTCGCCCCTCGACGCCGCAGAGCTCGGGCGTGCCGCGGCCCGCATCGCCGACGAATCCCACCGCGTGCGAATCGTCCACCATGGTGAGCGCGTCGAAGCGCCGCGCGAGCTCGCAGA
>JAGRPO010000020.1 GCA_019449455.1 Betaproteobacteria bacterium
TCGTCGAGCCTGGGCGGATGGTGGCCGCCGGCTTCCCGCCCGCGCATCTCGCGCAATCGCTCGAGGTGGCGGCGAAGCGATTCGGGGGTGCCGGTACCTGGTCGAACGGACATGGCCGACGGTTGCTCCGGAAGGGTGTCATGGCTATTCTAACGAGTGATTGAAACGATCGTTTGAATCTCGATCAACGGCGGAGCATGTACAAGTTTTTAGTTTACTAATCATGTCATTATTAGGCTTATTTAAAGTGTTTTCTGCCTAGAGGAAACTCCGTGCCCGCCCCCCTCGATTCCGAATTCGCGCGCCAGCGCGAAGCCTTCGCCCGCGATCCTTTTCCGGATGCCGCCGCGAGGATCGCTCTCCTCGACAGGCTCGAGTCGCTGGTGAAGGACCACGCGGACGAGTGGGCCGGCGCGATCGCGCGGGACTTCGGGAACCGCTCCCGCCACGAGACCCAGCTTCTCGAGATCTTTCCCTGCCTCGAAGCCGTGCGCCACGCGCGCCGCCATGTCCGGCGCTGGATGAAGCCGGAGCGGCGCTCGACCAGCCTGTGGTTCCTGCCGGGCAGCTCCCGCGTCGTGCCGCAGCCTCTCGGGGTGGTGGGCATCGTGGTGCCGTGGAACTACCCGCTCTACCTTGCCATCGGCCCCCTGGTCCCGGCGCTTGCCGCGGGCAACCGGGCCATGATGAAGATGTCGGAGACGACCCCGCTCACCGGGGAGCTGCTCGCCCGCCTCGTTGCGAGCTACTTCGACGGTGGCGAGGTCACGGTGGTGAACGGGGGGCCGGAGGTGGCGCAGGCGTTCTGCCGCCTGCCCTTCGACCACCTGCTCTTCACCGGCTCGACCGGCGTCGGACGCCACGTCATGCATGCCGCGGCGGAAAACCTGACCCCGGTCACGCTCGAGCTCGGCGGCAAGTCCCCGGCGATCGTCGGGCGGGGCTTCCCCGTCGGCGAGGCCGCCGGCCGCATCATGTTCGGCAAGTGCCTCAACGCCGGCCAGACGTGCATCGCGCCCGACTACGTGCTGGTGCCGGAGGAATCCGTCGATGCGTTCGTCGAAGGCGCGGGGAGAGCCGTGGCCTCGCTCTACCCCACGCTCGCGGCGAACCCCGACTACACGTCCATCGTCGACGCGCGCCATCGCGAGCGCCTCGCCCGCCTGGTCGAGGACGCCGTGGCGAAGGGCGCCCGCGCGATCGAGCTCAATCCTGCCGGGGAGGACGTCGCGGCGGCCGGCAAGCGGGCCCCGACGCTCCTGACCGGCGTCGACGATTCCATGACCGCGATGCGCGAGGAGATCTTCGGCCCCGTGCTGCCCGTCGTCGGCTACCGGGACCTCGACGATGCCATCGCCTTCGTGAACGCGAGGCCGCGCCCGCTCGCCCTTTACGTGTTCGAGCATGACCGCGAGGCGATCGACCGCGTCGTCACCCACACCGTCTCCGGCGGGGTCTGCGTGAACGAGACGATCGTGCACATCGCCCAGGACGACCTTCCGTTCGGCGGCGTGGGCGCCTCGGGGATGGGGCACTACCACGGCCGCGAAGGATTCGACACTTTCTCGAAGCGCAAGTCCGTCTTTCGCCAGTCGCGGCTCAACGGCCTGAAGCTCTTCCGGGCCCCGTACGGCAAGCGCTTCGAAAGCCTCGTGCGCCTGCTGATGCGCTAGCGCGATGCTCACGCGGCGCCAGTTCCTGAAGGTCGGTGTCGCCTCCGGCGTGGTGCTGGCCGGCGCCGGGTGGCTCGCGACGCGTCGCGGACGGGCTCCCGCCCCCGGCTTCCAGTGGCTGGACGAGCGTTCGGCCAGGATCGTGACGGCGCTCGTGCCCGCGGTCCTGGAGGGCGCGCTCCCCGCGGCTCAGCCGGCGCGCGGCGATGCCGTGCGCGAAGCGGTCGCGGCCTTCGATCGAGCCGTATCGGGGCTTTCGCCCCCGGTGCAGGAGGAGATCGCGCAACTCTTCGCCCTGCTCGGCCTCGCCGCGGGGCGCTTCATCGTGGCGGGCGTGCGCTCGGAATGGGCGGAGGCTACCGGCGAGGAGGTCACCGCCTTCCTCGCGCGATGGCGATCCAGCCGCTTCGGCCTCCTGCGGGCGGGCTACCAGGCCCTCACGCAGCTCATCATCGCCTCGTGGTACGGCAACCCGGCCTCGTGGGAACGCATCGGCTACCCGGGGCCGCCGACGCTGGAACCCCCGCCGTCATGATCGCCGACCCGCTGCGCGACGGGATCGCCGCCGGCTGGAAGGTGATCGACGCCGCGGCGCTCGATCGCGACCTCGCCCTCGAGGCCGACGTGGTGATCGCGGGCAGCGGCGCGGGCGGGGGCGTCACCGCCGAGATCCTCGCGCAGGCGGGGCTCTCGGTGGTGATCGTCGAGGAAGGCCCGCTCAGGAGCTCGAGCGATTTCCGCATGCGCGAGCGCGAGGCCTACCCCCAGCTGTACCAGGAGTCGGCCGGGCGGCAGACGGCGGACAAGGCGATCACGATCCTGCAGGGTCGAAGCGTCGGCGGCTCGACCACCGTGAACTGGACCTCGAGCTTCCGCACTCCGCCGACCACCCTCGCCCACTGGCGCCATGACTTCGGTCTCGCGCTCGCCGGGGAGCCCGACCTCGCCCCCTGGTTCGAGCGCATGGAGGAGCGGCTCTCGATCGCGCCGTGGCCCGTCGCGCCCAACGAGAACAACGACATCCTGAGGAGGGGCTGCGAGAAGCTGGGCTTCCCCGCCGCCGCCATCCGCCGCAACGTGAAAGGGTGCTGGAACCTGGGCTACTGCGGCATGGGATGCCCGACGAACGCGAAGCAGTCGATGCTCGTCACGACGATCCCGGGGGCGCTCGCGAAGGGCGCCACGCTGCTGCATCGCGCTCGCGTCGAGCGCCTCGTCGCCTCCGGCGACCGGATCGTCTCGGCGCAGGCGCGGGGCGTGGCCGCCTCGGGCGCGCAACCGGGGCCGTACCGCATTCGCCTGGCGGCGCGCCATTACGTCCTTTCGGCCGGCGCCATCGGCAGCCCCGCGGTTCTCCTGCGAAGCGAACTGCCCGACCCGCACGAGCTCGTGGGCAAGCGCACGTTCCTGCATCCGACCGTGGTTTCGGCGGCGGTCATGCCATGGGAAGTGAAGGGTTTCGAAGGCGCGCCGCAGTCCATCTATTCGGATCATTTCCTGGACTCCGTTCCCGTCGACGGGCCGGTGGGCTACAAGCTCGAGGCCCCTCCCCTGCACCCGATCCTCGCCGGCATCACGCTCCCGGGCTACGGCACGCGGCACGCCGCGTGGATGAAGGAGTTCGCGAACCTGCAGGTCGTCATCGCCCTCCTGCGCGACGGCTTCCATCCCGGCTCGCCCGGAGGCCGCGTCATCCTTCGCGCGGACGGCACGCCGGCGCTGGACTACCCCCTCGGCGACTTCCTCCGTGAGGGCATGCGGCGCGCCTACCTCACGATGGCCGAAATCCAGTTCGCGGCGGGGGCGAAGACGGTGATGCCGCTGCACGAGGACGGCGGCCCGGCGGCAAGCTGGGCGGAGGCGAAATCGGCCATCGCGGCGCTTCCCATGGCGGCGCTGCACCCGCGAATCGTGAGCGCGCACGTGATGGGGGGATGCGCGATGGGGCCCGACGCCCGCCGGGCGGTGGTCGACGAGCGGGGCCGCCACCACCACCTCGCGAACCTGTCGGTGCACGACGGCTCGCTCTTCCCCACGAGCATCGGCGCCAATCCGCAGCTGTCGATCTACGCGTTCGCCGCGCGCATGGCGGCCGGGCTCGCCCGCGAGCTCGCGCCCGCGCCGGGCCGCGCGGGCTAGGAGCCCTGCAGCGGCGCGTTCTTCACCTCGCGGCGAAGCACCTTGCCCACGTTGGTCTTCGGAAGCTCCTTCCAGAACTCGACGATCCTGGGGAGCTTGTAGCCGGTCAGGTGCTTCCTGCAGTGGTCGAGCACGGCTTCCTTCGTGAGCGCCGGGTCCTTCTTCACGATCACCAGCCGCACCACCTCGCCCGACTTCTCGTCCGGCGCGGCCACGGCGCACACCTCGAGGACGCCGGGCATCATCGCCACCACGTCCTCGACCTCGTTCGGGTACACGTTGAAGCCGGAGACGAGGATCATGTCCTTCTTGCGGTCCACGATCTTCACGTAGCCGCGCTCGTCCATGAGCCCGATGTCGCCCGTGCGGAAGGCGCCGTCCGCGAACATCACCTTCGCGGTCTCGTCGGGGCGGTTCCAGTAGCCCTTCATCACCTGCGGGCCGGCGATGCAGATCTCGCCCGTCTCGCCGGGGGCGAGCACGCGCCCCGCGTCGTCGCGGATGGTGACGATCGTCGAGGGGAGCGGCAGGCCCGCGAAGCCGTTGTACCGCGCGCCCTCCACCAGCGGGTTGATGCAGGCCCCGGGCGAGGTCTCGGTGAGCCCGTAGGCCTCGACGAGGGGCGTCTTCGTGACTTCCAGCCATCGCTCCGCCACCGCCCGCTGCACCGCCATGCCCCCGCCCAGCGTCATCTTCAGGTTGGAGAAATCGAGCTGGTCGAATCCGGGCGTATGCATGAGCGCGTTGAACAGGGTGTTCACGCCGGTGATCGCGGTGAAACGGTGCCTGCCGAGCTCCGCCACGAAACCGGGCATGTCCCGGGGATTGGGGATCAGGACGTTCTTCGCGCCGATCTTCATGAACGTCAGGCAATTTCCGGTGAGCGCGAAGATGTGGTACAGCGGCAATGCCGTGATGACGGTCTCGCGCCCTTCCCGCAGGCCGGTGCCGACCCAGGTCGACACCTGCAGGAGGTTCGCCACCAGGTTTCCGTGGGTGAGCATCGCGCCCTTGGACACGCCCGTCGTTCCTCCCGTGTACTGGAGAAACGCGATGTCGTCGTGGCCCAGGGGCGGCGGCGCCAGGCGGTGGGAACGCCCGGCCGCCAGCGCGTCGCGGAACGCGACCGCGCCCGGGAGGCTGAACGCGGGCACCATCTTCTTCACGCGCTTCACCACGAAATTGGCGACAAGCGATTTCGGGAAGCCCAGCAGGTCGCCGATCTGCGTGGTGACCACCGTCTTCACCTTGGTCCTGCCGATCACCTCCTCGAGCGTCCTGGCGAAGTTCTCGAGGATGACGATCGCCTCCGCGCCGGAATCGTTCAGCTGGTGCTCGAG
Source organism: Betaproteobacteria bacterium (assembly GCA_019449455.1). Taxonomy (GTDB): domain Bacteria; phylum Pseudomonadota; class Gammaproteobacteria; order Burkholderiales; family Usitatibacteraceae; genus FEB-7. The sequence continues at coordinate 5,153 of JAGRPO010000020.1, forward strand.
CTCCCGCGGCGTGTACAGCGGGTTGCAGTTCACGCCGATCAGGCCGGCGCGAAGCAGGCCGAAGAGCGCGACCGGATATTGCAGCAGGTTGGGCATCATCAGGGCCACTCGCGTGCCCTTGCCGAACCCGGCGACGTTCTGGAGCCAGCTGCCGAAATCGGTCGAATCGCGATCGAGCTCCCGGTAGGTCATCGAGGCGCCCATGCAGGCGAACGCCGGTAGGTCGGCGAAGCGGCTGCAGCTCGTCTCCAGGATGTCCCGGATGCTCCCGTAAGCGGCGAGGTCGATGTCGGCGGGCACGCCGGGCGGATAGGACTTGATCCAGGGTCGTTCCATGCTCTCCTCGCGGTGGCTCGGGACTCGTCGGTCCCGATGCTGGTCGTTGCGCCGGCTCGGTACCCTTCCCCTGCGCGCCCCGGCGTCGGCGGGCCAAGTCTACCTCACGGCCGGGGCGGGGGAAGAATAGTGTGATTGCTCTAATCCTCCCGCCTAGACTTTCCATCGTGAAATCGGTGACCCGCCCGTTGGGGGCGCGGAACCGGACTTCCCAGGAGGAATCCATGGCAACCCGGAAAACGAAGGCTCGCGCCAAGACCGCCAAGACCGCCAAGACCGCCAGAACCGCCGCCGACAGCCAGCTCGGGCAGGCCGTCACGCAATCGGCGCAGAAGATCTGGCTCGCGGGGCTCGGCGCTTTCGCACGCGCCCGCACCGAGGGCGACAAGCTGTTCGAGCTGCTCGTCGAGCAGGGCAAGGTGATCCGCTCGAAGAGCGGGCGCGCGGCCGACCAGGCGCTCAAGACGGTCCGCACGCAGGCCGACGCGACCATGTCGACGGCGCAAGGCAAGTGGGACAAGCTCGAGCAGGTGTTCGAGGATCGCGTGTCGCGGTCTCTCACCCGACTCGGCGTGCTCACCAACAAGGACGTGGACGAGCTCGCGCGGCAGGTTGCCGACCTCAACGACAGCGTGCGCGCCCTGATGGGCGGCGCCGCGCCGAAACGCGCCCGCAAGGCGCCCGCGAAGAAGGCACGTGCCCGCAAGCCCGCGCGGCGCACGGCGAAATGACGCGGGGAGGGCCACGCCCTCCCCGTCCAAGGTTCCTCCTCCATCCTTGCCCGCGCCCCGGCCCTGGCCGGGGACCGAAGGATGTTCAAGGCCCGCGGAAATCCCGCGGGCTTTTTTCAGTCTCGCGTGACCCGCTCCACCAGCTTCACGTAGGCCTTCATCGCGTCCTCGGCGCCGATTCCCTTCAGCTTGGCCCAGGCCTCGTACTTCGCGCGGTTCACGAAGTCCGTGAACCCCGGCTTTTCTCCCGCCACGTCGCCTTCCGTCGCCTGCTTGTAGTGCGCGTACAGCTTGAGCTTGAGGTCGTTGCCGGGGTCCTTCTTCGCCTTGAGCACCGCGGCGGCAGCCGCCTCGAACTGCTTCTTCACGTCGGCCATTCCAGCTCTCCTCGCAACGTTGCTCTCCGGGGTTGGTGCTAAAGTTAGCCGAAATTGCCGGCAGGCCGCAATGGCGCGAACCCCAAAACGAAAACCGACGAGCCGGCCTCCCGTGTCCCGGGCCGGCAGGGAACGCATTTCCGGCGTGGACACCGCGTGGCTGAGGATGGACCTCCCGACGAACCTCATGGTGATCGTCGGCGTGCTGATGTTCGAGGGCCGGTTGCAGGTGAAGCAGGTCAGGCGCACCGTCGAGAACCGCTTCCTCGCCTACCGGCGCTTTCGCCAGAAGGCGGTGCAGGATCCCACGGGCTCCTGGTGGGAGGACGACACCGACTTCGACATCGATTCCCACCTGCACCAGGTGGCGCTGCCGGGCAAGGCCGGCAAGGAGGAGCTCCAGGCCTTCGTGAGCGACCTCGCCTCGACGCCGCTCGACGCGACGAAACCCCTGTGGCAGTTCCACCTGGTCGACAACTACGCCGGCGGAAGCGCGCTGGTCATGCGCATCCACCACTGCTACGCCGACGGGATCGCGCTCGTGCAGGTCATGCTCTCGATGACCGAGGCGACCGCGAAGGAGAGCCTTTCCTTGCCGGCGCAGGACATCGAGCCGCCGGCGGGCGGCGAGGCCGATTTCTGGGAGCAGATCCTGCGCCCCGTCAGCGGCGCCCTCGAGGGCGCCACGCGCGTCGGGCGCAACCTCCTCGACCAGGGCCGGGAGCTCGCGGCGAACCCGGCGCTCGCCCAGGAGGCGATCGAAGGCGTCACGCGAAAGGGCATGGACTTCGCCGGTGAACTCGCCCGCCTCGCCCTGATGGGCAGCGACTCGCCGACCCGGTTCAAGGGGCGCCTCGGGGTGAGGAAGCGCGTGGCGTGGGCCGTGCCCTTTCCGCTGGACGAGGTGAAGGTGATGGGCAAGGCCCTCGGATGCTCCATCAACGACGTCCTCCTCGCGATGGCCGCGGGGGCGCTCAGGGACTACCTCGCCTCCAAGGGCGACGCGGTGGACGGACTGCAGATGCGCGCCGTCGTTCCGGTGAACCTGCGCCCGAACGGCAAGGGCCGGGAACTGGGCAACCAGTTCGGGCTCGTCTTCCTCGACCTGCCCGTCGGCATCGACCATCCCCTCGAGCGGCTCTACGAGGTACGCCGGCGCATGCAGGCGCTCCGGGGGTCCTACCAGCCGATCATCGTGCTGGGCCTGCTGCACACGGTGGGCCACGGGCCGAAGATCCTGCAGGAGCAGATCGCCGCCCTGCTCTCGCAGAACGCCTCCGCGGTGATGACCAACGTGCCGGGCCCGCAGCACCCGATCTACTTCGCCGGCCTGCGCGTCGAAGAGCTCAATTGCTGGGTGCCGCAGTCGGGCGGGATCGGCATGGGCGTGTCCATCCTCTCGTATGACGGCCGAATCCAGTTCGGCCTGATCACCGACGCGGGCCTGGTCCCCGACCCGGATCGCATCGTCGCGCGATTCCACGGGGAGTTCGAGAAGCTGATGTGGCTCACCCTGATGTCGCCGTGGGAAGACGCCGACGCGGCACCCGCGCCTGCGTCCGCCGAGGCAACGCCTCCCCGCCCCGCATCGTCGCGCGCGAAGGCCCGGCCGGCTTCGCGGTCGTCCCCGGCCAAGATTCCCAGGCGTTTTCGCGGGCTCTGAGGCGCGCGACGGAAATTCGACTCGACGGTCGCCCTTTGCGTACCTCGGTCGGTTCGCCTCGGCCAAGACGGGATTCATGGCCCGAGGGGCGTTCGGGCGCCCCGAAACGAGACGGGCCGGCATATGCCGGCCCGTCTGTCTTGCGTGCGGCGCCGGCCGAAGCCGGGCGCCCCGCACCGATTACTTCAGGTGCTTGGAAACGAGCTTGGTCATCTCGAACATCGAGACGGTCTTCTTGCCGCCGAAAACTTCGCGCAGCTTGTCGTCCGCGTTGATGTTGCGGCGGTTGACCTTGTCCTGGAGGCCGTTCTTCTTGATGTAGGCCCAGAGCTTGCTGGTGACTTCGGTGCGCGGCTGGGCCGCGGAGCCGATCACGGCGGCAAGCGCGGCGCTCGGCGTGAGGGGCTTCATGAAAGCGGCGTTGGGCTTGCGCTTGGCTGCCGGTTTCTTCGCGGCGGGCTTCTTGGCTGCCGTTTTCTTGGCGGCGGGCTTCTTGGCTGCCGTCTTTTTCGCGGCGGGCTTCTTCGCTGCCGGCTTTTTCGCGGCGGGTTTCTTGGCTTTCTTAGCTGCCATTCGGAATCCTCCAATCAGATGGTGACGTTTAAATCAGCTGATCTCGCCTATAGAGGCGTGACAGGCGAGAGAATGCACACGCCAAAAACGGTTTGTCAATGGATTTTCACTCTGAAAACTCGCTTTCTTCCCTCTGCGTCGCCGACGTGCAACAAGCGCGCGTCGCGACGCGCGATCATTGGAGCTCGGCCTTCGCCGCCTCGACGTCGAGTTTCTCCATCGCGTCCCGGGGTTCGAGCGCCGCCGCCTTGGCATAGAGGGCCGACGCCTCCTCCAGCGCCTTCTTGCCGTGCATCATCACGAGCCCGTTGGCGTACTCGATGTGCGCGATGGGCGAATCCGGCGTGAGCTTGAGCGCCTTGCGGAAGTGCTCCTCCCCCGCCTCCCTTTTCGCCCCGTAGGTGAGGCCGCCGATGAGGGCGCCCACCTTGTCGATGACCTCGGCGTGGTAGGTGCCCATCGCGATGCAGGCCTCGGCGTGCTTCGGGGCAAGCCGGAGCGTGGCCTCGAGCGCGGCGCGGATGCGCCCGCCGAGCCCCTGGGAGAGCGCCTTCGCCACCGAGATGCACTGGCTGTAGCGGCCGGCGGCATAGGCGTACTGGTAGTGCGCGTTGGCGTTCCGGGGCTCCGCCGCCGCCTGCGCCTCGGCCCGCTTCATCGCCTCCTCGAAGAGCGCCATGCGGGCCGCCTCCTTCTTTTCGACGCCGTTGGCGTAGATCGACTGCGCCTTGTTCGCCACGGTGATCCCCGCGCCTCCGGCCGCCAGGCCCAGGGACACGGCTTCGCCGAAGGCGCCGCGGTGGTAGGCGCGCCACGCCTCCTGGACCGACGGATCCTTCGGGAACGGTTCGCAATCGCCGCGGTGAAGCCGCTCCCATTTCCTGGCCAGCGCGTCCCCTGCGTAGGTGTATGCCTTGTCGGGGAACGGGAACGCAATCCACTTCGCCTTCGCCATCGTATTCTCCTCCTCGCTATTCGACGTATTCGCGGCCGAGGCGCTCGAAGTGCTGCCTCGCCTCGCCCGCCAGGTAGGGAGCCACCAGCGACATCACCTGGAAGGCGCCGGTCCCCGGGTCGCGGGGATCGGCGGGCCGCTCGCCCCGGATGGCGCGGAAATTCAGCCAGTAGGTGGCCACCACCAGCACGTTGAGCGCCAGTGCCTTGATCTCCCGCGGGCTTGCCCGCATGAGCCCGCCCTCGACCAGGCCGAGGCACAGCCCTTCCACGGCCGAGAGCTTCGCCTGCACGATGTGGTTGTAGCGCTCCCGCAGCCGCCGGTTCCGCCCGACGATGTCGTCCAGGTTCCGGTACAGGAAGCGGTAGTCCCAGATCGCCTCGAACATGAGGTGCAGGTAGAGCCACAGGTCCTCGATCGCCCCGGCGTCGGCCACGGGCTCGGGAGGGGCGATCGAGATGCGCTCCTCGTAGCGCTCGAAGAGCCGCTCGACGATCTGGTCCTTGTTGCGGAAGTGGTAGTACAGGTTCCCCGGGCTGATGTTCAGCTCGTCGGCGATCGTCCCGGTGGTGACGTGCGCCTCGCCCTGCCCGTTGAAGAGCGCGAGGCTCACGGCAAGGATGCGTTCCCGCGTGCGCTGGGTGCGCACGGCATTGCCGTCGATGCTGGGCCGGCCGGCGGGAGGCTTCGCCATGGCCGGGAAGGTTATCACGCCGGGGCGCGGTCCTTCGCGGCGAGCCAGCGCCTGAGATCGACGAGCGTTTCGCGCAGGTCCGCGGCGGCATCGGGCAGGCGCCAGGCGGCCGGGGTTCCCGCTCGATGCCTCGGCAGCCCGAGCCGGCGCGCCGAATCCTCGAGGACCTCGACGCGCAGGCGCACCCCGTGGCGGGCGAACACGGGCTCGAGTTCCTGGCGCCTGCGGAGCAGATCGCGGCGCGTGCGCCCGTAGGCGTGCTCGCAAAGGCGGGCCCGGGTCGCGTAGCTGAAGATGTTGGTGAAGAAGATCTCGCTGTCGTCCGCGTCCGGCTCGAAGAGGACCACGTCCGCGTCCCGGTAGACGCTGCGGTATTTCGAGATCCCCACCGCCATCCGCGAGTGGATGATGGCGCGGAAGGTCTGCGACAGCACCACCGGGAGCCCCCCGTCGACGAGCCGGCGGTGGCGCCCCCTACCCTTCTCGGCGGCGAGGCCCGCGTCGTAAGGGACGATCGGATTCACGCAGATCACGAGCTTCGCCCCGTCATCCAGGGCTTCCGACGCGTGCAGCGTTTTCTTGAGCGCGCCGTCGACGAAGCTGTGCCCGCCGATCTCGACCGGCGGGAATAGCCCCGGAAGGGCGGCGCTCGCCTGCACGGCCTGCGAGATCGGCACGTCGTCATGGCCCGGCCGGCCGAAGCTCACGCTCTCGCCGCTGTCCAGGTCGGTGGCGACGAGGTAGAGGCTCCTGTCCAGGGACCGGAAGTCGTCGGTGCGCCCCGGCTGGGTGAAGACGGCGTGCAGGTAACGGCGGATGGTGTCGTTGTCGAAGACGCCGGTCGGAATGGCGCGGCCCAGGGCCGCGAACGACTCGAGCGCCCCGCGGGAAAGCGGCCGCCGCGCGTACTGCCAGAGCGAGCGGGCCAGGATCGGCGGCACGCTCTGCGCCCGCGCCAGGTATTCCCGGAAGGCAGGGCGCATGAACACTTCCGGGGTGAGCGCCCCTTCCCCCTCGTCACCCTCGATGAAGATTCCGTAGATCTCCGAGACGGGAATGCCGTTGGCGAGCGCCGCGGCAAGGAAGCTCCCGGCGCTCACCCCGACGTAGACGTCCAGGTCGCTGAAGTCCACGCCCTCGAGGGATTCCTGGAGCGCCATCAGCGCGCCGATCTCGTAGATGGCGCCGAACGGGCCGCCCCCGGCGAGGGCGAGCCCGATGCGCGCTTTCACCGCGGCACGCCCCTTCCGCCGCGACGGCGACCTGGCCTTCGCGGCGGATTGCCTGCGTGCCGGGCCGCGCGGCATTCCCTACCGGGCCGCGCGCGCGCGGGCGCGATGCAGCCTTTCGACGCTCGCCTGCAGCTGTGCGACCTGCCGCGACAGGGCGCGGACATCGCGCGACGTCGGGACGCCGAGCTTGGAGATCGCCCTGGAGACGCGATGCTCGAAGACCTTCTCGAGATGGGAAACCGCCTCGACGGTCTTCGTCCGGGCCTCCTCGGCGCGGGCACAGGCGGCGTCGCGCGCCTTCCCGGCCTTCGCGAGCGCCATCCTGCGGCTGCGCGCCTCGAGCGCCGCCCCCTGCCTCACGAGGGCGTCGAAGGCGCCGACGGCCGACTGGCGGACGCCGGAGGCCGCCTGGACGCCTGCCTCGAACGCCTTCTGCGCGGAGGCGCGGATGGTGCGGGCCGCCTTCCGGGGGGTGACCACGGGAGCGCGTGCCTTGGTCCTGCGGGTGGTGACGGTGGTGCGGGCGGTGCGGGCCATTGTTCGTCCTTTCCTCATCGGTTGCGATCCGTCGCCTCCTGCGGGGAGGCGCTTTCCGGGGGGCAATCGCCCCCGGTGTCACGGATCAGCCTAGGCGAAAGGATTAGAGGGGACACACTAAATTTGCGCGGCCCGCAGAGGCGGCTGGAGCGGCGGGGCGCGAGTGTATCATTCGCCCGAACCCCAGGGCTCCCCGAGGAGAGATCCATGTCCTATTTCGTGACCGGCGGCACCGGATTCATCGGCCGCTTCCTCATCGACAAGCTTCTCGAGCGCGACGGCACCGTCTTCGTGCTCGTGCGCAAGGGCTCGATCGCGAAGCTCGACGCGATGCGCCCGCGCTGGGGCGGACAGGAAAAGCGGGTCGTGGCCATCGCGGGCGATCTCGCGAAGCCCAGGCTCGGCGTGTCGGCGGCGGACCTGGCCCGGATGAAGGGCAAGGTGGCGCACCTCTTCCACCTCGCCGCCATCTACGACCTCTCCGCCGACGCCGAAAGCCAGGAGAAGGCCAACATCGACGGCACGCGCCACGCCGTGGAGTTCGCGGAGGCCGTCCAGGCCGGCTGCTTCCACCACGTGAGCTCGATCGCCGCCGCCGGCCTCTACGACGGCGTCTTCCGCGAGGACATGTTCGAGGAGGCCGAGGAGCTCGACCACCCCTACTTCCGCACCAAGCACGATTCGGAAGGCATCGTCCGCGCGCAATGCCGCCGGCCGTGGCGCGTCTACCGCCCCGCCATCGTGGTCGGCCACTCGAAGTCGGGCGAGATCGACAAGATCGACGGCCCCTACTACTTCTTCAAGCTCATCCAGAGGATGCGCAAGGCGCTGCCGCAGTGGATGCCCACCGTGGGCATCGAGGGCGGGCGCATCAACATCGTCCCCGTCGACTTCGTGGTGGACGCCATGGACCACATCGCCCACAAGAAGGGACTCGACGGCGGGTGCTTTCACCTGACCGACCCGGAGCCACGGCGCATCGGCGAGATCCTGAACCTCTTCGCGAAGGCCGCGCACGCCCCGCAGATGACGATGCGCCTGAACGCCAAGATGTTCGCGTTCATTCCCGGGTTCGTGGTCGACTCGGCGATGTCGCTCGCGCCCGTCCGCCGCATCCAGAAGCAGGTGCTCGCGGACCTGGGCATCCCGAGGGACATGTTCAAGTTCATCAACTACCCGACGCGCTTCGACAATCGCGATTGCGCCA
>JAGRPO010000021.1 GCA_019449455.1 Betaproteobacteria bacterium
GACACCCGCACGCCACCGAGCGTGCCCCCGGCGCTCCAGGCCCCGCCCGGAACGACCTTGTACCTCGAGACCCTTGCGACCGGCGTCCAGATCTATGAATGCTCCCGCAAGCCCGACGCGACATACGAGTGGAGTTTCAAGGCGCCGGAGGCAACGCTGGCGGACGGTACCGGGCGCCGCCTCGGCAAGCACTATGCCGGCCCGACGTGGGAGGCGAATGACGGCAGCACCGTCGTCGGCGAAGTGAAGGCGCGCGATCCCGGCCCGACCACGACCGCCATACCCTGGTTGCTGCTCGCCGCAAAGCACAACACCGGGGCCGGTGCGTTCTCCGACGTCAAGTACGTCCAGAGGGTTGCGACAGTCGGCGGTGTTGCTCCCGCGTCGGGCTGCACGGATTCGACCGTGAAGCAGCGGGCCCGGGTGCCGTACTCCGCGACCTACCATTTCTATCGCTAGCCTCCGCGGAATGCCGGATCGGGCAAGGAGGATCACCCGCGCGCTTCCTTGCCTGCCTGCATGTCATTTACGGGAAGGCGCCCGACAGGCACTATTGGGTATCCCTGACGGTCCGTCATGCGCGCCAGCCGAAAAGATTGCTCGACGATGAAGCGGGAGCCGGAACTGTTCCGCACGCGCCCCATTGCCGCCGGCCGGCCCGATCGCTGATATCGGCGTATCGCGCCGTGGCCAGGCAGACGAACTTGTGGGACTTGGCGTGCGGCATCCTCCGCCGTCAGGTCCGGCCGGGCGAGACCTGCGAGCAGACGATGAACCGCCTGTGGACGAAGGACGGCGCCGAGCTGCGCCCCTCGATCTGGCGAGGCAGCGTGGACATCTATTTCGAGCATTGGACCCGCGAGCGCCTTGCGGCGACCATGGGCGACGCTGGCGCAACCGGCGTGCCCGGGAACCCGCCGGAAGATCCGCCGATCGTCGTTCGTTGGCGAGGGCGCGACTACTGGCTCGATGGGCGCGGACCGAATGAAGGACTGGACGAGCCGCGCGGCGAGGAGCGCCGGGACGTGCTGATACTGGACATCGGCAACGTGGCCGGCGATATCTGATGACCTGCGAGGAATGCCGGGAACTTGCGACGCACGAGTTCCGCTCGGCAGAGGACCTCATCCACGCGGTCCGGCTTGCGGCCGAAGAAGTGGACCGTGGCGTGCTATGCCGGATAGCGGCACGAAATCTTGCATCCAACGAGCAGGAGGCGCTGGATTCCGCGCTGGCCAGCGGCGCGCTGCCTGGCAGCGTGCACTATCGATTCCGCTGCGTGGTGTGCGGAGACCGATTCACGCTGTCGGCGGATACAGGCAGCGGACTGGGCAGCTGGGCCAGGGAGGGCGAGAGCGATTCCTCCTGACGACGCGCTCGCGTCCCCGCCACACGCCGTATCATGCCCGGAATGGCCACCCCCTCGAAACGCGCAGCGCCCCCGAAGGGAAGACGTGCTCCCGGGCTGCCCGCGAAACCGCCTGCGCGGACGTCCAGGCCGTTCCTCCGCTTCTATCACTCCGAGGCGCTGCGCAAGAGGACGCTTTCGCTGCTTGGCGCGATCGAGAAGGCTCCGGATGCCACGGTGCATCGCGACGCCCTCGCGGACGTGGTGGTGGACTTGTCGAACTGCGGCATGGACTACTACTTCATGGGGCCGCTCAAGCTCGCCAACGCGGGATTCGTCCTGGAGCGGTCGGCGCGCCTCGGCATGGCAGGGGTGCAGCAGGTCATGGCAACCGTCATCCGCCAGATCATCGGGCGCATGGGAAGCCCGCAGTTGCTTTCCGTATGCGGCTCCATCCGGCGGTTCATGCTCTGAACCCCGGGTCAGGCGTCCGGTACGCAACAGCAAGGAGAAACGACCGTGCCGAAACAGCAGATGCCCGAGATCCTGGACCTTGTGCGCGGAAACGTGATCCTGGGCACCATCGAGTTAAGGAAGGGCGAGGCGGACTTCCCCTGGTACAGCGGCGAATTCCATGCCTCGGCGGAGTTCGAGGGGGTCCGCGACCTTTTCGAGCGCGAACTGGAACTGCTGCAGGCCAACACGACCGATGACTCCGCCCAGTGGGACGACTGGGAGGCCGTCCACGCGGAGCTGCACGAGCCGGGGCTTCGGCTGGAGGGCAAGGACAAGTCGTACGACGCCGACGAGATCCTCATCCACATCAACGGCACCGAGGCCTGGTGGCGCATCGAGTAGGGACGGGAGGACTTGCACCCTTGGATCCCGAAACCGTCGTACAACGCCAGCTCGACGCGTACAACGCGCGCAACCTGGAGCGCTTCCTCGCGGAGTACAGCGACTCCGTGCGCGTCTATCGGCCGCCCGAGCCCGAGCCGGCCATCAGCGGAAAGGCGGCCCTCGGCGAGTTCTACGCCACGCAACGGTTCAACCATGCGAGGCTCCACGCGGAGCTCCTGGGCCGCATGGTGCTGGGGTCCAGGATCATCGACCACGAGCGAATCTCGGGGGTGCGCGCGCAGCCGTTCGAGGTCGCCGTCGTGTACGAGGTGGCCGACGGCCTCATCCAGCGCACCTGGTCGTTCGCGGCGGAATAGTTTCCGCGCGCAACGCCGTGCGACAGCCATGACCCGATGCGTCGCGCTCCTCCGGGGCATCAACGTCGGTCGCGCGAAGCGCATCGCGATGGCCGACCTGCGCGGCCTCATCGCGGATCTCGGCTTCTCCGGGGTGCGCACCCTGCTCAACAGCGGCAACGCGATCTTCGACGCGCCGCAACCCGAAGTGCGCAAGGTGGCCTCGGCGATCGCGGACTCCATCCAGGGCCGGCTGGGCGTCGCGGTGCCCGTGATCGTCGTCACCGCGCAGGAGCTCGATGCCATCGTCGCGGAGAACCCGTTGCTGCGAACCGCGACCGATCCGGCGAGGTGCCTCGTCGCGTTCGTCGACGCCAGCAAGACGCTGCGCAAGGCCGGGGCGCTGCTCGCGCAGTCGTGGGCGCCGGAGGCGCTCGCCGTCGGCAGGAAGGCGGCGTACCTGTGGTGTCCCGGCGGAATCGCCGATTCGAAGCTCGTGCAGGCCTTCGCCCGCGCCACGGCGGAGGCGGCCACCGCGAGAAACTGGGCCACGGTGCTCAAGTTGCAGGCCGCGGCGCGCGCGCCCGACAATGGCGCGTGAGCTCTCCGGCGACATCTTCCATGCCAGTGTCCAGCGATTCCCTCCGGGTTACACTTCGCCTCCTCACCTCTCGTCGGCAAGCCGGAGCCCCCTTGCGCAAAGCCTTCGCCATCGCACTTCTCGCCGCGGCCGCGGCCGCGCCGGCATCGGCCGCAACCATGCCCTACGACGAGGCGGCCGACGCGAGGGCCGACATTCGCGCCGCCCTCGCCGAGGCGAAGCGCGCGAAGGTGCCGGTGCTCGTGGTGTTCGGCGCGAATTGGTGCGGCGATTGCCGGGCTCTCGACCTTTCGTTCAAGAGCGGCGCGAGCGCGGCGCTCGTCGCCGGGAGCTTCCGCGTAGTGAAGGTGAACGTGGGCCGGTTCGACAGGAACGTGGACGTCGCGCAGTCCTACGGCGTGCCCTTGAAGAAGGGCATTCCCGCGGTCGCCGTGCTGTCGCAGGACGGCCAGCTCCTCGAGGCCACGCGCGCCGGCGAGCTCGCCGATGCCCGGAGCATGGGCGACAGCGGCATCCACGAGTTCTTCTCGCGGATCGCCCGCAAGGCCGGCGCACTTCCGTGAGCCCGACCGGGTCGCGCGCGATCTTCGATGAACCTTAACCAGGTCACGCTCCCGTCGATTGACGTGCGGCGCGCCATGGACTTCTACCGCGCGCTGGGATTCGTCCTCATCGTGGACAGCGCGCCGCGGTACGCGCGCTTCGAGTGCCCGGACGGCGGGGCGACGTTCTCGCTGCACCAGGTTCCGGAGCTGCCGAAAGGGCACGGCGTCGTGGTCTATTTCGAGTGCGACGACCTCGACGAGCGCTGCGAGGCCCTCGTGAAACGAGGCATCCGCTTCGAGAGCGCGCCCGCCGACCAGCCGTGGCTGTGGCGCGAGGCCTACCTGCGCGATCCCGACGGCAACCTCCTTTGCCTGTACCGCGCCGGGGAGAACCGGCGCTTTCCGCCGTGGCGCGTCGGCCGGGGCGCAGGGTAACGATTTCCGACTTCGACAATCCAGGAGAACTCCATGCTGCTCGGCCTGCGGACCGCCATCTATCCCGTCTCCGACCTCGCTCGAGCCAAGGCCTGGTACGAGCAGGTCGCGGGAACCAAGCCCTACTTCGACGAGCCTTTCTATGTCGGCTTCGCCGTCGGCGGCTTCGAGCTCGGGCTCCTCCCGGACGCAACGCCGGGCGTGACGGGGCCGCAGCCGCTGTGGGGCGTGGCGAATGCCACGGCGGCCTTCGAGCGCCTGCTCGCTCTCGGCGCCACCGCGCTCGAGCCCGTCACCGAGGTCGGCGAGGGCATCAAGGTCGCCGCCGTGAAGGATCCGTTCGGCAATCGCCTGGGGATCATCGAGAACCCGCACTTCAAGGCTTCCGAAGTGCGGTGACGCAAGAGGGCTCCGCCCTCTATCATGGCGGCTTCGACGACCGATCAGGAGCAATCGATGCTGCTCATTGCCGGCCTCTTTCTCCTTGCCCTGGGCCTCTTCTCGGGCGCCTTCCTGGTCCTCATCCCGCTGGGGCTGGTGAACGGGGCGGCGGGACTCACCCTGTGGCTCCTGTTTCCCGCCTTCACCATCGCCGGATACCTCATGGCCGCGATCCCGTCGGAGAAGACGGCGCTGCCGATGCTGTCGCGGATCACGGGAGCGCTCCTCATCGTCCTCGCGCTTGTTTCGGCCGCGGGCCTCGTCCTGCAGGGCAGCTCCGTCATCGAGGCGAAGGGCGATTCGTTCTCGCTCTGGTACGTGCTCGTGGTGGGACTCGTCCTCGGCGCGGCGGGGGTCAGCTCGCACCGGCGCGACGCGCCCGAGTGAACCTCACGCCCTGCCGCTGCAACCGCTCGCTGGCCGTCCTGGGCAGCCTCTTCGCGATCCTCGCGGCCTGCGTGCTGCTCGCCGAGCACGCCTGCCGCGACGGCGGCGGCCGGGTGAGCGACGCCGCGTGGACCTGCGAGGCGGCAACCGGGGCCAGCGCCTCGCTCTGGACGCTGGTTTCGCCCGGGACCATTGCGCTGGTCGCCATCACGGTCGGCTTCCCGGTGTTCCTGGCCCTGAACGCCGTCGGCCGGCGGTTCATCGTGGCCTGCGGCCTGCGCGCCGACTGATCCGATGGCGGCGCTCTTCTCGGGGCCGGCGTTTCGCGCGCTGGAAATCGTCGCGGCCGATATCCCGGAGCTGCAGCGGTTCTTCGACGAAAATCCGGAGTACTTCCTGCGCACCGGCGGCCAGGGGCCTCGCCGCGACGAGGCGGCCGCCGAGTTCGCCGACCGGCCGCCTCCCGGCTGGTCCTTCGGCAGGAAGTGGATGATCCGCATCGTGGACGATCGCGACGCGATGGTCGGCGTCGCGGTCGTCGTGACGAACCTCCTGGCCGAAGGCGTGTGGCACATCGGGCTTTTCATCGTCGCCACCGCGCTCCACGGCACCGGCGCCGCGCGCGCCATGTACCGCGAGCTCGAGTCGTGGATGCGGCGCGGCGGCGCGCGTTGGCTGCGGCTGGGCGCCGTCGTGGGCAACGGCCGGGCGGAGCGGTTCTGGGAGAGCGTCGGCTACGCGGAAGTGCGCCGGCGCGAAGGCGTGGAGATCGGCAGGCAGGTCAACGCCGTGCGCGTGATGCTCAAGCCCGTGGCGGGCGGCACCGTGGCCGACTACCTCGCCCTGGTGCCCCGCGACCGGCCGCAGGCGCCTTAGCGGTCAGCCATGCTCGCGTCCCTGAAACGGCGTGTGGAGGACCTCAAGCGCGAAACCTTCGCGCTCTACCTCGCCACGCGCGACCCGCGCACGCCGTGGTACGCCAAGGCGTTCGTGGCGGTCGTGGTCGCCTACGCGGTGAGCCCCATCGACCTGATCCCCGATTTCATTCCCGTCCTGGGCGTGCTCGACGACCTCATCCTGATTCCGGCCGGCGCCTGGATCGCGTACCGCCTCATCCCCGCGGAGGTGCTCGACGATTGCCGCCGCCGGGCGCGCGAGTCGATGGCGGAAGGGCGACCTTCGGGCCGCGCTGCCGCCGTGGTGGTCATCGCGATCTGGCTGGCGCTCGCGGCCGCCTGCGCGCTGTGGGCCTGGGAGGCGTTCGCGCCGCACGGGCCTTGACGAAGCGCCCGCACGGCGGCGGGATTATCATCGGGGCATGGACCAGGAACACCTCATCACAGGCGCCGCGCGCATCGTCGAGATGGCGGGCGTGGCGGTGCTGATCCTGGGGGCGCTGCTCGCCGCCGGCGCCTTCGCGCGGCGGCTTGTCCGCCACGTCGTGTTCCACGACGCCTACAACGGCCTGCGTGCCGACCTCGGGCGCGCCATCCTGCTGGGCCTCGAGCTGCTGGTGATCGCGGACATCATCGGCACCGTGGCCATCCAGCCCACGTTCCAGAACCTCGGGGTGCTCGCGGTGATCGTCGCGATCCGCACGCTGCTCAGCTTCACGCTCGAGCTGGAAGTAAGCGGGCGCTGGCCGTGGCAGCGCGAGGAATCCGAGAGCGAACCCCCGGCGCGATGACCGCCACGCCCTCGAAGGTCGTCTACTTCCGCACTCCCGAGGAGCTGCGCAAGTGGTTCGCGAAGAACCACCGCTCCGCCGCGGAGCTCTGGGTGGGATTCCGCAAGGTGGGCACGGGGGCGGCCA
>JAGRPO010000114.1 GCA_019449455.1 Betaproteobacteria bacterium
AGGACTGATGAAGCTCTCCGTCATCCGCGATCCGAAGCCCGGCGCGCCCGATGCCGTCATCGCCATCGGCAGCTTCGACGGCGTGCACCGCGGCCATCGGGCGCTGCTCGCGCGCGTGGTCGAGGAAGCCGCGGCGCTCGGCGCCGTTCCCGCCGTGCTCACCTTCGAGCCGCTTCCGCGCGAGCTGCTGTTTCCGGAACGCGCGCCGCCGCGCCTGTCGACCCTCTCGGCCAAGCTCCACGCCTTTGCCGACGCGGGCATCGGGATCGCCTACATCTGCCGGTTCACGCGCGAGTTCGCCGCGCTCACGCCCGAGGCCTTCGCGCTTCGCCTGCGGCAGGCGCATGGCGCGCGCCGCGTGCTGGTGGGGAAGGACTTCCGCTTCGGCGCGAGGCGGGCGGGCGACGTCGGCTTCCTCGCGTCCGAGGGCGCGCGGCTGGGCTACGAGGTCGAGACGCTCGCCACGGTCGCCGACGGCGCCGACCGCGTCTCGAGCACGCGCGTGCGCGAAGCGCTGTCCGCGGGCGACCTGGACCTCGCCTCGCGGCTGCTGGGACGGCCCTACGCCATCTGCGGCCGCGTGGTCCATGGCGCCAAGCTCGGCCGCAACCTCGGATTCCCCACGGCCAACATCGCGCTGCCGCCCGGTCGCCCGGTGATGACGGGGGTCTTTGCGGTAAAATGCACCGGTGTAGCAACTCGCGGACTCGAGGGAGTGGCGAGCCTGGGATACAAGCCGGTCGTGGCGACTGACGGCCCGGCGACTCTCGAAGCGTACCTCTTCGATTTCTCGGGCGACCTCTACGGGCGTCGCCTCTCCATCGAGTTCCTGACGAAGCTGCGCGACGAGGCGAAATACGCCTCGATCGACGAGCTCGTGTCGCAGATCCGCCGGGACTGCGACGCGGCGCGCGCCTACTTCCGCGAATCGGGGACCTGATGGCAAACGCTTCGAAGACCGACTACAAGCAGACCCTCAACCTGCCCGACACGCCCTTCCCGATGCGCGGCGACCTCGCCAGGCGCGAAGCGGGCTGGGTGAAGCAGTGGCAGGACGATGGCCTCTACGCCCGCATCCGCGAGGCCTGCCGGGGGCGCCCCCTGTTCGTGCTCCACGACGGCCCGCCGTACGCCAACGGCGACATCCACATCGGCCACGCGGTGAACAAGGTCCTCAAGGACATCATCGTGAAGTCGAAGACGCTTGCCGGCTTCGACGCGCCCTACACGCCGGGCTGGGACTGCCACGGCCTGCCCATCGAGCACCAGATCGAGAAGAAGCACGGCCGCCACCTCGACGGCAACAAGGCCCGCAGCCTCTGCCGCGCGTACGCCGCCGAGCAGATCGAGCGCCAGATGGCCGACTTCAGGCGCCTGGGCGTTCTGGGCGACTGGGAGCACCCGTACAAGACGATGGATTTCGCCACGGAGGCCGACGAGATCCGGGCGCTCGCGCGCATCTGGAAGAAGGGCCTGCTCTACCGCGGCCTGAAGCCGGTGAACTGGTGCATCGACTGCGGCTCCGCCCTGGCCGAGGCGGAGGTCGAGTACGAGGACAAGACCTCGGCCGCGATCGACGTCGCCTTCGCCGCCGCCGATCCCGCGGCGGTCGCGCGCGCCTTCGGGCTGGCCGGGGCGCCCGCGGCGGCATTCGCGGTCATCTGGACCACGACGCCGTGGACGCTTCCGGGCAACCAGGCCATCGCCGCGCACCCGGGCCACGAGTACGAGCTCGTCGCCACGCCGCGCGGCGCGCTCATCCTCGCGGCGGAGCTGCGCGAGGCGAGCCTGAAGCGCTTCGGCCTGGAATCGACCGGCATCCTCGGCCACGCCGCCGGCAGCGCGCTGGCCGGGCTCGCGTTCCGCCATCCTTTCGAGCCACGCGACGTCCCGATGATCGTGGGCGAGCACGTGACGCTCGAGGCCGGCACCGGCCTCGTCCACACCGCGCCCGCGCACGGCGCCGAGGACTTCGACGCCGGCGTGAAGTTCGGCCTGCCGCTGGACCAGCCCGTCGACGACCGCGGCCAGTTCAAGCCTTCCGTGCCGCATTTCGCGGGGCTCGGCGTGCGCGAGGCGGAAAAGCCGATCCTCGACATGCTGGCGGCCAACGGCGCGCTCCTGAAGCACGAGCCCATCCGCCACAGCTATCCCCATTGCTGGCGCCACAAGACGCCGATCATCTTCCGGGCGACCACCCAGTGGTTCATCGGCATGGACAGGCCTTCTTCCGCGGGCGCGAACGAACCCGCGGAGAACGGCCGCACGCTCCGCCAGATCGCGGCGCAGGCCATCGGGGACACGACCTTCTACCCGTCGTGGGGGCGCTCGCGCATCGAGTCCATGATCGCCGGCCGCCCCGACTGGACGCTTTCGCGCCAGCGCAACTGGGGCGTTCCGCTGCCCTTCTTCCTCGACCGCGAGACCGACGAGCTCCACCCCGAAACCGAAAGGCTCGTGGAGGAGACGGCCGCGCGCGTCGCCAAGGGCGGCATCGAAGCCTGGTTCGCGGCGACCTGCGAGGACTTCGGCGTCGACCCCGCGAAGTACCGCAAGATCACCGACACCGTCGACGTGTGGTTCGATTCCGGCACCACGCACTTCTCGGTGCTGCGCGGGCTGAAGGGGCAGCGCTGGCCCGCCGACCTCTATCTCGAGGGCTCCGACCAGCACCGCGGCTGGTTCCAGTCGAGCCTTCTCACCAGTTGCGCCATGCACGGCCGGGCTCCCTACGACGCGCTCCTCACCCACGGCTTCGTCGTCGACGGCCAGGGGCGCAAGATGTCCAAGTCGCTCGGAAACGTGATCGCGCCGCAGAAGGTCTCGGACACCCTCGGCGCCGAGATCATCCGGCTCTGGGTGGCTTCGGCCGACTACTCCGGCGAGCTCTACATCTCCGACGAGATCCTCAAGCGCGTCGTCGAAAGCTACCGCCGCATCCGCAACACCCTGCGGTTCCTGCTCGCCAACACGGCGGACTTCGACGCGTCCCGGGACCTCCTGCCGCCCGGGCGCTGGACGGAGATCGACCGCTACGCCCTCGCCATGACGCGCGAGATGGCCGAGGCCGTCGCTGCCGACTACTCGCGCTTCGAGTTCCACCTCGTGACGCAGCGCCTGCAGACCTTCTGCTCCGAGGACCTGGGCGGCTTCTACCTAGACGTCCTCAAGGACCGGCTCTATACCTGCGCGCGCGGCTCGCAGGCCCGGCGCGCGGCCCAGTCCGCGCTGCACCACATCACGCAGATCCTCCTGCGCGTGATGGCGCCGATCCTCTCCTTCACGGCCGAGGAGGCCTGGTCGGTCCTCCACCCCGGCGGGAGCGAGAGCGTCTTCTTCCACACCTGGGACGGCGTGCTGCCGGAGCAGGCCGGCGAGGCGCCGCTGCTCGTCAAGTGGAAGCGGCTTCGCGAGATCCGCGCGCTGGTCCAGAAGCAGCTCGAGGAGCTTCGCCAGTCGGGCGGCATCGGCTCGTCGCTGCAGGCCGAGGTCTCGATCCTCGCGCCGGAGGGTGACAGGACGCTGCTCGAGAGCCTCGGCGCCGACCTGCGCTTCGTCCTCATCACCTCGACCGCGACCGTGGAGCCCGGCGAGTCGCTCGCCGTCCGCGTCTCGCCCAGCCCGCACGGCAAGTGCGAGCGCTGCTGGCACTACCGGGAGGACGTGGGCGCCGACCCGCGCCATCCCGGCATCTGCGGCCGGTGCGTGGCCAACATCGAGGGAGCCGGCGAGGACCGGCGGCATGCCTGAGCGCCCGCATGCGCCGTGGCCGCGGTGGCTCGCCCTTTCGGCGGCCGTGGCCGCGGCCGACCTCGCGACCAAGGCCTGGATCAGCGCGGCCTTCGCCGCCGGGGAGGTGCACGTCGTCACGCCCTTCCTGAACCTCGTCCTCTGGCACAACGCCGGCGCGGCCTTCAGCTTCCTCGCGGGAGCGGGCGGCTGGCAGCGCTGGTTCTTCATCGGCGTGACGGTCGCGGTCGCCGCCGTGCTCGTTGCGATGCTCCGCAAGAGCGGCGGCAACCGGCTTCTCGCCGCCGCGCTCTCCCTCGTGCTCGGGGGGGCGGCCGGAAACCTCTGGGACAGGGTCACGCTGGGGCACGTGGTCGACTTCATCCAGCTTCACGCCGCGGGATACTATTGGCCTGCCTTCAACGTCGCCGACTCGGCGATCACGGTGGGCGTCGTGCTCATCCTGTGGGACGGCTTGCGGGAAGCCCGCGCCGCCCGCGGGGCCGGCACCGGCCCCGGAATCCGCTAGACGAGGAGCCTCGAAGCCCCATGCCCGAACCGATCGAAGTCGTGCTGGCCCGGCCCCGCGGATTCTGCGCCGGCGTCGACCGGGCCATCGCCATCGTCGAGCGCGCCCTCGAGGTCCACGGCGCGCCCATCTACGTGCGCCACGAGATCGTGCACAACAAGTTCGTGGTGGAGGACCTGCGCGCCAAGGGGGCGATCTTCGTCGAGGAACTCGCCGAAGTCCCCGCCGGAGGCACGGTCATCTTCTCGGCCCACGGGGTATCGCTCGGCGTGCGCAAGGAGGCCGAGGAGCGCGGGCTGCGGGTGTTCGACGCGACCTGCCCGCTCGTGACCAAGGTGCATGCCGAGGTGGCCCGCATGCGCGGCAACGGCCGCGAGGTGGTGATGATCGGCCACCGGGGGCACCCGGAGGCCGAGGGCACCATGGGGCAATCGCAGGCCGGCATGTACCTCGTGGAAGACGAGGACGACGTTGCGCGGCTCGTGGTCAAGGATCCGGGCAACGTCGCCTACGTGACGCAGACGACGCTGTCGATGGACGACGCGGCGCGCATCGTGGCCGCGCTTCGCGCCCGCTTCCCCGCGATCCTCGGGCCCAAGAAGGACGACATCTGCTACGCCACGCAGAACCGCCAGGACGCGGTGAAGTTCATGGCGCCGCGCTGCGACGTGGTGATCGTCGTGGGCTCGCCCAACAGCTCGAACTCCAACCGCCTGCGCGAGGTCGCCGAGAACCTCGGCAAGCGCGCGTTCCTCGTCGATCGTGCCGAGGAACTCCGTCCGGAGTGGATCGCCGGCGCGCGCACGATCGGGGTCACCGCTGGCGCCTCCGCGCCGGAAGTCCTGGTCCAGGACGTGATCGCTCGCCTTCAGCGCATGGGCGCGGCGGGCGTGCGCGAACTCGAGGGAATCACCGAGAGCGTGACGTTCCCGCTGCCGCGGTCGATCGCCCGCGCAGGGACGGAGCCCTAGCCCCCTCCGGCCGCCCCATAAGCCGGGGGCGTCGGCGAACCCTCCGGCTTGGGCGTGTACGTCGGCTTCTTCGGCACGTGCTTCGCCCCCGCGGTGGTAGCCACGCACGCCGGCTTCGCGCCGGAGGCAGCCGCCCGGAAGCCCGTCGCGCACTTCTGCACGCAATAGGCGCCCTGCATCACCTCGGTCTTCAGGCAGGTGTCGAGAGCCGTGCGCAACCGTTTTTGCGGCTCGTAGGAGGGAGGGCTCCCCTGCGCGGCAGCGGCGAGCGGAAGTCCCGCCGCCACCGAGAGGAACACGAACGCAAGAGCGTGTCTCATGTCATGCCTCATCGCTGCATCAATTCGCGCCAGGAGATGCGCCGCGCCGACCCGCCGCCACCGCCGATGTTCACCTCGAACGTCGACTTGGTGCCCGTGGCGCCCGTCGCGATGCCCTTGAACACGCCGCTCGGCAGCCGCACCACCACCACGCCCACCGTGATCTTGCCGGTGTATTTCTTGCCGGCCTGCCCGCCCGCGGCGGACTGGACGAATGTGCCCGACCTGTAGTCGAACTGGTAGATCCAGCTGTCGCCGCCCACCGTGCAGGCGTTGTTGTTGGGCACGTTGGTCACGACGAGGAGGGTGCCCTGGATGAGCTGCGGGTCGATGTTCACCCGCTCGCCCGGCGAAGCGCCCCCGGGGTTGAAGTCGATGAACCATCCGTCCTGGGTGGCCCAGTCCACGGCGTTGTTGGTCGTGGTCCGGGAGGTGTCGCCCACGGGCACGATCACGTTCTCCACAACGTTGGCGGCGCGGAAGTTCGCGAACGTGGGCCCGTCGTCCTTGATCGCGTAGAGCGACTGGTCGTACGCCCACTGGTTGGGCGGCGCGAGCGAGGCCGGGTCGACGAGATCGTCGAGGCCGAGGTAGCGCCCGGTGCCGACGAACACCACGCGGAAGCCGTTGATGAGCCCCAGCTCCGGCCGGGACGTGATGGACTGGGGCTTGCCG
>JAGRPO010000115.1 GCA_019449455.1 Betaproteobacteria bacterium
ATCGAGAAGGGCGAGGTGGGCGAGGTGAAGGAGATGATGGAAAGGAGCATGTCGCCCGGCTCCCAGACCTTCGAGCAGGACCTCTTCCGCCTCGTGCGCCAGGGCAAGATCTCCACCGACGAGGCGCTCGCCAACGCCGACTCCGCCACCAACCTCGGCCTGCTGCTGGGCAACTCCGGGATCATGCCGGCCATGGCGGAGCGGGTGAAGAACCCGGCGGCGCTCAGCGCGGGCAAGGCCCCGGGCGGCCCGTCGTTCAGCGAGTTCAAGATCTCGGACGAGCCTTCCGAGCCGCGCTTCGGCTGACCGACGAGCGTGAAGAGCCTCGAGGAAAACCTCGCGCAGTACGCGGCGTACCACCGGGACCGGCGCAACATCGCGACCCACTTCCTGGGCATCCCGCTCATCGTCTTCGCGATCGTGCTCGCCCTGGCGCTCGCCGCGTTCCCCGCCGGCGGCATGGAAATCACGCTCGCCGCGGTCGCCTCCATCGCCGCCTGCGCCTACTACCTGCGCCTGGACGCGGCCTTCGGCGCGGCCATGGGCGCCACCCTCTTCATCATGTGCGCGCTCGCGAGCGAGATCACGGCGCGCGTCCCCGTCGGCGGCGTGCTCTCCCTCGCGGCCGCGCTCTTCGCCGCCGGCTGGGCCCTGCAGTTCTGGGGCCACCGCTTCGAGGGCATGAAGCCCGCCTTCTTCGACGACGCGCGGCAGCTCGCCATCGGGCCGCTCTTCGTGTGCGCCGAGATCTTCTTCTTCCTCGGCGAGAAGCCCGCGCTCAGGCGCTACATCGAGGAGCGCGTCGGGCCCACCGTCGTGCGCCGCGACCGCGCGCCCGCCACCGGAACGCGATGAAGAACGAGACGCTCGAACTGGCCAGGTCGCTCCTGGCCCGCCCCTCCGTCACTCCCGAGGACGGCGGCTGCCAGCAGCTCGTGATCGAACGCCTGGCGCCCCTCGGGTTCAAGGCGGAGACGTTGCGCTGCGGCGAGGTCACCAACCTGTGGATCCGCCACGGCGAGGGCAAGCCGCTGGTGGCGCTTGCGGGCCACACGGACGTGGTGCCCCCGGGCCCGCTCGACCAGTGGCATACCGACCCCTTCGTCCCCACGATCAAGGACGGCAAGCTCCACGCGCGCGGCGCCGCCGACATGAAGACCTCGATCGCCGCCTTCGTCGTGGCCGCCGAGCGCATCGTGGCCGCGCACCCGTCGCACCCCGGATCGCTCGCCCTCCTGATCACCTCCGACGAGGAGGGCCCGGCCGTCGACGGCACGGTGCGCGTCGTGGAGGCCCTCAAGGCGAGGGGCGAGCGCATCGACTACTGCATCGTCGGCGAGCCCACGTCCGTGGAGCGCTTCGGCGACACGATCAAGAACGGGCGCCGCGGCTCGCTCTCCGGGCGGCTCAAGGTGAAGGGCATCCAGTGCCACATCGCCTACCCCGACCGCGGCAGGAACCCGATCCTCGACTTCGCCCCGGCGCTCGCGGAGCTTTCGGCAACCGCCTGGGACGAGGGCAACGAGTTCTTCCCCCCGACCTCCTGGCAGGTCTCCAACATCCACGCCGGCACCGGGGCCACCAACATCATCCCCGGCGAGGCGGTCGTCGACTTCAATTTCCGCTTCTCGACCGCGAGCACCGCCGAGGGCCTGAAGGCGCGCGTGCACGCCGTGCTGGACCGCCACGGGCTCGACTATGAAATCGAGTGGGTCCTGGGGGGCAAGCCCTTCGAGACGCCGCGCGGACGCCTGGTGCAGGCGCTCTCGGGCGCAGTGAAGCGCGTGTCGGGCGTCACGCCGGAAGTCTCCACGACGGGCGGCACCTCCGACGGGCGCTTCATCATCGACATCTGCCCGGAGGTGGTCGAGTTCGGTCCCGTGAACCGGTCGATCCACAAGGTGAACGAGGCGGTGTCGCTCGACGAGATCGAGCCGCTCGCCGACATCTACCGCCTCGCCTGCGAAGACCTGCTCGGCGTGAAGTAGCCCGCGCCGTGGCCCGGACCGTTCCCGCGAAAGGCATCTCCGTGAGGAGCCTCGTGCTCGACGCCGCCGCGCGCCTCGAGGAGGCCGGCGTCGCCTTCGGGCACGGCACGACCAACGCCGTCGACGAGGCCGCCTGGCTCGTGCTGCACGCGCTGGGCCTGCCGGTGCACCAGCTCGGCCCCTACCTCGACCTCGCCGTCGGCCCCGATCGCGCGAAGGTCGCCAATGCCCTCGTCACGAAGCGCATCCGCACCCGCAAGCCCGCCGCCTACCTGCTGAAGGAGGCGTGGCTGGGGCCCAACCGATTCCACGTGGACGAGCGCGTGATCGTGCCGCGCTCCTTCATCGCCGAGCTGCTGCGCCCGCGGCTCGCGCCGTGGATCGCGGAGCCCGCGCGCGTGCGGGCCGTCCTCGACCTGTGCACGGGTTCGGGCTGCCTCGCGATCCTCGCCGCGCTCGCGTTCCCGAAGGCGTCGGTGGACGCCGCGGACCTTTCGCCCGACGCCCTGGCGGTGGCGAAGCGCAACGTCTCCGACTACCGCCTCGGCAAGCGCGTGCGCCTCGTGCAGTCCGACCTCTTCGGCGCGCTCGGCGGGCGCGCCTACGACCTCATCGTCTCCAACCCCCCCTACGTGACGGCCGCCTCGATGCGCAAGCTTCCCGAGGAGTACCGCCGCGAGCCGGAAATGGCGCTCGCGAGCGGCGCCGACGGCCTCGCGCACACGCGCGCCATCCTCGCGCAGGCGAAGCGGCACCTCAATCCCGGCGGGCTGCTGGTGGTCGAGATCGGCCACAACCGCAAGGCCCTCGAGCGCGCCTTCCCCGGGACCGCCTTCCAGTGGCCGACCGTCTCGGCGGGGCCCGGTTTCGTCTTCGTGCTCGGGCGCGAAGCCCTGCCCGCGCCCCGGGGCGGCCGGGGACGGCCGCGCAAGTCCGCGTGATACCATTTCCCCGTTCGCCACCAACCGCAAGCCACGCCCGCCTCATGATGGCCGAGACCTCCGAAAACGCTGCTGTCGCCGGCAATCCCGCCGACGAAGCGCTCGAGCGCGAAATCGCCGCCATGATCGTGTCGGCGCTGAACCTCGACACCGCGCCCGGCGACATCGATCCCGAGGCGCCCCTGTACAAGGAGGGCCTCGGCCTCGACTCGATCGACGTCCTCGAGGTGGCGCTCGTCGTCTCCAAGCGCTTCGGCTTCAAGCTGCGCGACGACGACCAGGACAACGTTCGCATCTTCCGCTCGCTGCGCAGCCTCGCCGCGACCGTCGCGGAGCGGAGAACGAAGTGACCCCCGGGCGGCGGACGCGCTCGGCCCTCGTCGCTTTAGCCTTCCTGTCGCTGGCCCTGGCGGCCGCGGCCCACTACGCGATCGCGGTCTCGAACGCGCCCGTGCTCGGCGCCCTGGTGGCCCTGGTTCCGCTGGGCGCGCTCCTCTACCTCGCGCTGCGCCAGTCGAGCGCCCGCGGTCCCCTCCTCTGGCTCCTCGTCGCGACGGCGGGCGCCGCGCTGTGGCTGGGGTGGGAAGTGCTCGAGCGCCACTACCCGAACGTCTACTTCCTCGAGCACGTCGGCACGAACCTGGTGCTCGCCGCGACGTTCGGCCGCACGCTCCTCGGCGCCGCCGAGCCGCTGTGCTCGCGCTTCGCGCGGCGGCTGCACGGCGAGCTTCCGGCCGAGGTCGCGCGCTACACGCGCCAGGTCACGCTCGCCTGGACCCTCTTCTTCCTCGCGCTCGCGGCGCTGTCCTGCGCGCTTTTCCTGGGCGGGTACGTCGCCGCCTGGTCGGTGCTCGCGAACTTCCTCACGCTGCCCCTGGTGACGGCCATGTTCGTGGTCGAGTACGCGGTGCGCCGGCGCGCGATCAAGGACTGGCGGCGCGGCAGCATCCTCGACGGCATGCGCGCGTTCTGGGGCCACTCGCAGGCGACGCGGGCCCGGGCCCCGAACTGAGTCCGCGCGGGTGACGATGCCCCACGCGCAATCCGCCTCGCGCGATTCCGGACGATGCCCGGTGGTGGGGTATCGCAGCCTCGATGACGTGGCCGCATACCGGCGCGGCGTGCCCGTCACCGCGCGCCGTTTCCTGGGCGACGTCGCGCGCGCCGCGGCCGCGCTGCCGGCCACGGGGCACATGCTCAACCTCTGCAGCGACCGCTACCGCTTCGCGGTCGCGCTCCTCGCCGCCCTCGCGCGCGGGCATGCCACGCTGCTGCCGCCCGCGACGACGCCCAACCTCGTCCGCGCCATGCGCGCCTTCGCTCCGGACGCCTACTTCGTCTCGGACGCGCCGGGTGCCGGGATCGACCTGCCGCGGGTCGTCCTGCCCTCCGACCCGCAGGCGGGCGACGCTGCGCAAGCGCCGTCGGTCGCCGCGAGCCAGGTCGCGGCCATCGTCTTCACGTCCGGCTCGACGGGCGAGCCGCAGCCCCATGAGAAGCGCTGGGGCGCGCTGGTGCGCAACGTCAGCGCCGAGGCCGCGCGCCTGGGCATCGCGGGCGCGGGCCACGCGATCCTCGGCACCGTGCCGCCGCAGCACATGTTCGGCCTGGAGTCGACCGTGCTGCTGCCGCTCGTGAGCGGTGCCGCGCTCACCGCCGAGCGCCCCTTCTTCCCCGCGGAGATCGACGCGGCGATCGGCGCCCTGCCGCCCGCGCGCACGCTCTTCACCACGCCCTTCCACCTGCGCAACTGGCTCGCGGGCGGCCAGGCGGCCCGTCTCGAGCGCATCGTGTCGGCGACGGCGCCCCTGTCCGCGAGGCTGGCGCAGGAGGTCGAGGCGCGCACCGGCGCCACGCTCCTCGAGATCTACGGCTGCACCGAGACCGGGCAGCTCGCGACGCGCCGGCCGACGCTGTCGCCGGACTGGGAAGCCTACGACGGCGTTCGCCTCCAGTCGGACGGCGAAACCGTCATCGCCTCGGGCGGGCACATCGAGTCCCCCACCGCGCTCGCGGACCTGATCGAGGTCGGCGCGGATGGCCGCCATTTCCGCCTGCTCGGCCGCTCGGCGGACATGGTGAACATCGCGGGCAAGCGCAATTCCCTCGGCTACCTCGATCACCAGCTCACCGCGATCGACGGGGTCGTGGACGGCGCGTTCTTCATTCCGGACGAGGACGCGGAAGACGGCGTCACGCGGCTCATGGCCTTCGCCGTGGCGCCCGGCCTGACCGCCGCGGAGATCCTCGCCGGGCTGCGCGCGCGCATCGATCCGGTCTTCCTGCCGCGCCCGCTGCTGCTCGTCGAGTCGCTTCCGCGGCGCCCGACCGGCAAGCTTCCGCGCGAGGCGCTGCTCGAGCTCGCCGCCCGCGCGCGCCGCGAGCCGGAGGCACGGTGATGCAGGCGGACAGCGGCGACATCGACCTTGCCGTCGCGGCGGACCACCCGGCATACGCCGGCCACTTCCCGGGCCGGCCGGTGCTCCCGGGCGTGGTGCTGCTCGCCGAATCCCTGGCCGCCCTCGAGAGCCCGGCGCTTGGCGACCTGACCGCGTGGACGCTCGCCAGCGTGAAGTTCGTGCGCCCGGTGCTCCCGGGAACGGCGCTGCGACTTCGCCACCAGCGCCTCGACTCCGGGTCGATCCGCTTCGAGGTCCACGGACCCGATGGCCCGGTGGCCATCGGCACGCTGGCCCCGCGCCGCGCGCCCGGGAGCGCCCCTTGAGCGCCACGCCGCCGGACGGGCACGGCCGCGCGCAGGCCTGGCGGGCGCGCGCCGAACGCGGCAGCCCCGCGCTGATCCGCTTCATGGCGTGGGTGTCGCTTCGGCTCGGCCGCGGGCCGGCGCGCGCCCTGCTTTACGTCATCGCCGCCTACTTCCTGGCCACCTCGGGCGCGGCCCGCCGGGCATCGCACCGGTTCCTGTCGCACGCCCTCGGACGCCCGCCGAGCCTCGCGGAGCGCTACCGCCATTTCCTCTGCTTCGCCACCACCATCCACGACCGCGTCTTCTTCGTCGCCGACCGCTTCGACCCGTTCGACATCCGGGTGCACGGCGCGGAACTCATCGACGAACTGCCGGCGCAGTGCGGGGTGTTCCTCATGGGCAGCCACCTCGGCAGCTTCGAGGCGATCCGGGCCTGCGGCCGCAGCCGCACGCGCCGTCCCGTGGTGATGGCCATGGTCGAGGAGAACGCGCGCAAGCTGAACGCCGTCCTCGCCGCGATCAACCCGCACGCCCTCGACGGCATCGTCTCCCTCGGGCGGCTGGAATCCATGCTCAAGCTGCGCGAGCACCTCGACCATGGCGCGCTGGTCGGCGTGCTCGCCGACCGGACGCCCGGCAACGAGCGGATGCTGGCCGTGCCTTTCCTCGGCGAAGCGGCGCCCTTGCCGATCGGGCCGATGCGAATGGCGGCGATCCTGCGCTGCCCGGTGTACTTCATGACCGGCCTCTATGCCGGGGCGAACCGGTACGACATCTACTTCGAGGCAATCGCGGATTTCTCCGCCGCCGATGCCGGCGACCGGGCGGCGCGGGACCGCCTGGTGGCGGAGGCGGTCGCGCGCTACGCCGGCCGCCTCGAGCATTACGCGCGCCAATCGCCCTTCAACTGGTTCAATTTCTATGACTTCTGGTCGCCGCCCCGCGCAGCCTGACTTCGTTCGCGCCGCGCGCTCGCTGGTTGCCGCGGCGCTCCTCGCGCTCGCGCCATGGGCGTCGGCCGCGGGCTGGGACGTCGCGACCCTCATGGAGCTGCTCTCGCGCAACAAGCCCGGCCGCGCGACGTTCAACGAGACGCGCCACCTCGCCCTGCTCGATCGCCCCCTCGAACTCTCGGGAGAGCTGCGCTTCACGCCGCCCAACCGGCTCGAGAAGCGCACCCTGGCGCCGGGAACCGATTCGATGGTGGTCGACGGCGACGTGCTCACCCTCGAGCGCGCGGGCAGGCGCCACACCCTGTCGCTGCGCGAGCACCCCGAGATCGCCGTGTTCATCGAGAGCATCCGCGGCACGCTGGCCGGCGACCGCGCGGCGCTCGAGCGCGCCTACGCGCTCGCCCTCGAGGGCGAGGCGAAGCGGTGGAATCTCGTCCTGAAGCCCCTCTCGCCGGTGGCGGCGGGATTCGTGGCGCGCATCGAGGTGAGCGGGCGGCAGGCGGACATCCACCGCGTCGAGATCTTCCAGGCCGACGGCGACCGCACGCTCATGATGATCCGCCGGACGGACCCGTGATGCGCCACCGCGCGCTGCGGGTCGCGATCTGGCTCGCGGGCCTCGCGCTGTGCGTCCTGCAGGTCGCCAACACGCGCTTCGTCGCGGACCTCTCCTCCTTCCTGCCGCGGGCGCCGACGCCGGAGCAGCGGCTGCTCGTGGACCAGTTGCGCGAAGGCGCGCTGTCGCGCGTCGTCCTGCTCGGCATCGAGGGCGCGGACGCGGCCACGCGCGGGGCGCTGTCGCGCGCGCTGGCCGACGGCCTGCGCCGCGACCCGGCGTTCGCCGCCGTGGCCAACGGCGCCGCCGCGGGGCACGAACGCGAGCGCGAGCTCCTCTTCGCCCATCGCTACGCGCTGAGCCCCGCCGTGGACGCGCGCCGCTTCTCGGTCGAGGGGTTGCGCGAGGCGGTGACCGAAACCGTGGCGCTTCTCGCCTCGCCGGCGGGGCCCGCCCTGAAGGCGATCGTCCCCCGCGACCCCACCGGCGAGCTGGTGGGCCTCGTCGAGCGCCTGCAGTCGACCTCCGGGCCGCGCGTGGAAGAAGGCGTCTGGGTCTCCCCGGACGGAGCGCGCGCGCTGCTCATCGCCCGCACGCTCGCGGGCGCCTCGGACATCGACGCGCAGTCGCGCGCCATCGCGTCCGCCGAGGCCGCGTTCGCGAAGGCCGTCGCGCAGTCGGGCGGGAAGGCGGGGCAGGCGCGCCTCGTCCTGACCGGGGCGGGCGTGTTCTCGGTGCGCGCGCGCGCCATGATCGAGTCCGAGGTCCTGCGGATCGGCATCGTCGCCGGCGCCTTCGTGGTGATCCTCCTGCTCGCCGTGTACCGCTCGGCGGCGGCGCTGGCCCTCGGTCTCGCGCCCGTCGTCACCGGCGCGCTCGCCGGAATCGCCGCGGTGTCGCTGGGCCACGGGCTGGTGCACGGCATCACGCTCGGCTTCGGCACGACGCTCATCGGCGAAGCGGTGGACTACTCCATCTTTCTCTTCGTGCAGGCGGGGCGCGACGAGCGGCCGGGCGGCGACGCGTGGATCCGGGGCTCCTGGCCCACGATCCGGCTGGGCGTGGCGACGTCGATCGCGGGGTTCGCCGCGCTCCTCCTGTCCGGGCTTCCCGGCCTCGCGCAGCTCGGCCTGTACTCGATCGTGGGGCTGATCGTCGCGGCGCTCGTGGCGCGCTACGTGCTGCCGGCGCTGCTGCCGCCGGGGCTGCGCGTCCGCGACCTCTCCGCGGCCGGCGAACGCCTGGCGACCCTGGCTTCGATGGCCAGGAGGTTGCGCTGGGCGGTCGCGGTGCTGGCCGCCGCCGCCGTCGCCGTGCTGGCTTCCCGGCCGGGCACCCTGTGGGACACGGAACTCGCGAGCCTCAACCCCATCGGCGCGGGCGACCGGAAGCTCGACGCCGAGTTGCGGGCCGGCCTCGCCGCGCCCGACGCGCGCTTCATGGTCGCCGTATTCGCCCCCTCGGAGGACGCCGCGCTCGCCGCCGCCGAGAAGCTGGGCGAGCGGATGGACCGGCTGGTCGCCGAGGGCAAGCTCGCGGGCTACGAAAGCCCCGCGCGCTTCCTGCCGAGCCTCGCGACGCAGAAGGCGCGCCGCGACAGCCTGCCCGAGGCCGCGGCGCTGCGCGAGCGGCTGGTCCCCGCGCTCGCGGGCCTGCCGCTGCGCGCCGGGAAGCTCGAGCCCTTCGTCGCGGATGTCCAGCAGGCGCGCGAGGCGCCGGCGCTCACGCGCGCGTCGTTCCGCGGGACGGCGCTCGACCTGGCGCTCGACGGCCTGCTCTTCGCCGATGCGTCCGGCCGGTGGACCGCGCTGGTGGGCCTGCGCGGCGTCTCCAACGCGTTCGACCCGGGCGCGATCGCGGGCGCCGTCTCCGCCTCCGGCGTGCCCGGCGCGCTGTTCCTCGACCTCAAGGCCGAGGCCGACCGGCTCTACGCCGGCTATCTCGAGCAGGCGGTGCTGCTCTGCAGCCTCGGCGTCCTCGCGGTCGCGGCCATACTCCTCGCCGCGATCCGCTCGCCGCGGCGCGTGGCGCGCATCCTCGCGCCGCTCCTCGCGAGCGTCCTCGTGGTGGCCGCCCTGCACGCGCTCGCCGGCACGCGCCTGACCATTCCGCACCTCGTCGGCCTCACCCTCATCGTGGCGATCGGCTCCAACTACGCGCTCTTCTTCGACCGGATCGGCGAGCGCGCCGGCCCGGATGCGGCACGAACCCTCGCCTCGCTCGCGCTC
Organism: Betaproteobacteria bacterium; assembly: GCA_019449455.1. Lineage (GTDB taxonomy): Bacteria > Pseudomonadota > Gammaproteobacteria > Burkholderiales > Usitatibacteraceae > FEB-7. Next base: position 9,374 of record JAGRPO010000115.1, read on the forward strand.
GCCAACGTGACCACGATCGCGAGCTTCGGCCTGCTCGGGCTCTCATCGATTCCCGTCCTCAACGCGATCGGCTCCTCGGTCGCGGTGGGCGCCTTCCTTTCGCTCGTGTTCTCGGCGGCGTGGTCGTCCGGAAGCGGACAGCCATCGCGCGGCGACGCTGCGGCATAATGGCCCACCCGGAGCGCGCCAATCCATGCGGATCCTGATCGACGAAGCGGCCTGCGAGCCGTCCCCCGATGTCCTCCTCGTCCTGCTCACGGGCACCTTCAGCGAGCCCGAGGACTTCCATCGCGAAGGCTTCGTCGCGGCCGTGCGCGAGCGCGGCCTGCACGCGCGCCTCGCGCTGGTCCGCACGCCGCCCGCGCAGGTCGCCGACGGCACCATCGCCGACGCGCTGCGCGAAGCCTTGGTGGCCCCGTCCCTCGCGCGCGGTCGCACGCGCCTGTGGCTCGCGGGCATTTCCCTCGGGGGGCTCGCGGCGCTCGCCTACGCGGCGCGCCACGAGGCGGACCTCGAGGGCCTCGTGCTCCTGGCCCCCTATCCCGGCACGCGCGACGTGATCCGCGAGATCGACGCGGCCGGCGGCCTCGCGGCCTGGCGCCCGGAAGCCACCGCAACGGCCGATGCGGAGCGCGAAGCGTGGGCGTGGCTCGCCTCCCGCGGCAACGGCCGCCTGCCCGCCTATCTCTACTACGGCGAATCCGATCGCTTCGCCGAAGGCCAGCGGCGGATGGGCGAGGCGCTTCCCGCCGGCCGCGTGCACCGCATCCCCGGTGGCCACGACTGGCCGACGTGGCGCCGCGCGTGGGACGCTTTTCTCGACGGCCACGGCGGAGGTCTCTCCCCCGTGCCGCGCACCGCCTCGGCCGCCCGCGGGATGCGCGCAAGGGACACGCGCGCGTGAGCCAGGTCATCCCCCGTCCCGAGACGTCCGCGCGCTGGCGCCCCTCGCCGGTCATCGCGGGCTCGATGGGATTGCACGGCCTCGCCGGCGTCGGCCTGCTCGCCGACCCGCTGGCCTGGCCCTGGGCCGTCGGCGCGATCGTGGCCAACCACGCGCTCCTCACCGCCGCCGGCCTGTGGCCGCGCAGCACGTGGCTGGGACCCAACCTCGCGCGCCTTCCGGAGCCGGCCCGCGAGCGGGGCGAGATCGCGATCACGATCGACGACGGCCCCGATCCCCTGGTCACTGCCCCGACGCTCGACCTCCTCGACCGGCGCGGCGTGAAAGCCACGTTCTTCTGCATCGCGGCGCGGGCGCGCGCGCATCCGGACCTGTGCCGCGAGATCGCGCGCCGCGGGCATTCGGTGGAGAACCACTCGTCGCGCCACCTCGCGACCTTTCCTTTCCTCGGCCTGCGCGGCCAGCGGGACGAGATCGGGGCCGCGCAGGATACCCTCGCCGAGCTCACCGGATGCGTGCCGCGCTTCTTCCGGCCGCCGGCGGGGCTGCGCAACCCGTTCCTCGATCCGGTCCTGCACGGCCTGGGCCTGCGCCTCGCCTCGTGGACGCGGCGGGGATTCGACACGCGCACGCGCGATCCGGAGCGCGTCGCGGCCCGTCTCACGCGCGGACTCGCCGCGGGCGACATCGTGCTCCTTCACGACGGCAACGCGGCCCGCGCCGCCGACGGCCGCCCGGTGATCCTCGAGGCGCTTGCGCGCCTGCTCGACGCCGCCGAGGCCCGGGGACTCAGGGCGGTCACGCTTCGCGACGCCGTCGATTCGTGAGCTCCGGGTTCTTCCGCTCCCTGGTCCGGGAGGCGGCGCGGCGCTACCCGCCGAAGGACCGCTACGCGCGCCACTTCGCGAGCGGCAAGCTGGGCCGCGACCCCGTCTTCCGCCACCTCCTCGAGCACGGCCTGCTGGCCGGCGAGCCGTGCATCCTCGACATCGGCTGCGGGCAGGGCAACCTTGCCGCCCTCCTCGCCGCGGCGCGCGCGCGCCACGCTTCCGGCGACTGGCCCGCGGATTGGCCCGCGCCCCCCGCACCCCGGGAGTTCCGCGGCATCGACCTCCTGGCGCGCGATGTCGCCAGGGCGCAGTCCGCGCTCGGCGCGCAGGCGCGCTTCACCTGCGGCGACATGCGCGAGGCCGATTTCGGCGAGGCCGACGCCATCGTGATCCTCGACGTCCTCCATTACGTGGACCGCGATGCCCAGGACGACGTGCTGCGGCGCGTGCGCGGCGCGCTCGGCGCCGGCGGCCTGCTGCTCCTTCGCATCGGGGCGAAATCCGGCTCGCTGCGCTTTCGCTACACCGAGTGGGTCGACCGCATCGTCATGCGCCTGCGCGGCCACCGCCTCACGCGCCTCCACGGCCGCGCGACCGACGAGTGGGCGCGCGCGCTCGAGGCGCTCGGCTTCCGGGTCGAGGCGCGGCCGATGAGCGCGGGAACCGGGTTCGCGAACGTGCTCCTCGTCGCGCGCCTCGCGGGGCCCTGCGCATCGCGGGGCGAACTCGCCGCTTGAGCGGGTCCGAGTTTGCTACCATTCGTGCAGTCCCACCCCCGCCCGAAACTTGCGTCCCCTGCCCATATCCGCTTTCACGGCCACGAGCTGCCTGGGCCTGGGCCTTGCGCCCTCGCTGGAGTCCCTGCTCGCGGGCCGCAGCGGACTGGCGCCCTGCCGCTTCGAGACGGTGGACCTCGCGACCTTCGTCGGCGAAGTGCCGGGGCTGGACGGGCACGCGCTCCCGCCCGCGCTCGCGCGCTTCGATTGCCGCAATAACCGGCTCGCGGACCTGGCCCTCGCGCAGGATGGCTTCGAGGACGCGGTGGCGCGGGCCGCCGCCCAGCACGGCCCGGCGCGCGTGGGCGTCTTCATGGGAACGAGCACGGCGGGCATCCTGTCGACGGAAATCGCCTACCGCCACCGCGATCCGGCCACCGGCGCGCTGCCGCCGTCGTTCGAGTACCGCCACGTGCACAACACGTACTCGGTGGCGCATTACGTCCGCGAACGCCTCGGCCTCGCGGGGCCCTGCGCGGTCCAGTCGACGGCCTGCTCCTCGAGCGCGAAGGTGTTCGCCTCGGCCGCGCGCATGATCGACGCCGGGCTCATCGACGCGGCCGTCGTGGGCGGCGTGGACACCTTCTGCCTCACGACCCTCTACGGGTTCCACTCCCTCGAGCTCCTCTCGGCGCAGCCCTGCCGCCCGTGGGACGCCGCACGCAACGGCATCTCGATCGGCGAGGGCGCTGGCTACTTCCTCGTCGGCCCGCGCGTCCCCGCGAAGGGGCAATCGCCGCTGTGGCTGCTGGGCGCCGGGGAATCCTCCGACGCGCACCACATGTCGTCGCCCCATCCCGAGGGCCTGGGCGCGCGCCTCGCGATGGAATCGGCCCTGGCGGCCGCGGGCCTGGCACCCGCCGACATCGACTACGTGAACCTGCACGGCACGGCCACGCTCGCGAACGACGCGTCGGAGGACAAGGCCGTGTTCGCGCTCTTCGGCGACGCGGTTGCCTGCAACTCCACCAAGGGCGCGACGGGCCACGCGCTCGGCGCCGCGGGGTCGCTGGAGGCGGCGATCTCGCTGCTCGCGCTGCGCCACGGGTTCACGCCGGCGAGCCCGGGCACGCAGGAGATCGACCCGCAGCTGCGCTCGCGCTACGGGACCGCGCTCGCGCGCCGCCCGCTGGCCCGCGTGATGAGCAACTCCTTCGGCTTCGGCGGCTCCAACTGCAGCCTCGTCTTCGGCGCCGCGCCGGGAGGGTCCGCATGAGGCTCGCGGCGCGCGTGGAGGGCGTGGGAACCCTCGGCCCCGGCATCGGCGACTGGGACGACGCCCGCGAGGTGCTTCGCGGGGCCCGCCCGTTCGTCCCCACGCCGACCGTGTTGCCGGCCCCGGAGCTGCTGCCTCCCGCCGAGCGCCGCCGCTGCGGCAGGAACGTGCGCCTCGCGATCGCCGCGGGATTGCAGGCCGCGGGCCGTTCGGGCCGCGCGGCGCACGAGTTCGCGACGGTGTTCACCTCCTCCAACGGAGACGGCGACAACCTGCACGCGATCTGCGAATCGCTCGCGACGGACGATCGCCTCATCTCGCCGACCCGCTTCCACAATTCGGTGCACAACGCGCCCGCGGGCTACTGGGGCATCGCGACGCGCGCCATGAAGACGGCCGACAGCCTCTGCGCCTTCGACGGCAGCTTCGGCGCCGGGCTGCTGGAGGCCCTCGTGCGGCTCGCGGCCGCCCCCTCCGAAGCCGTCCTGGTGATCGCCTACGACGTCCCCTATCCCGAGCCGATCCATGCGGCGCGGCCCCTGCCCGACGCGTTCGGCGCCGCCCTGGCGCTCGCCTCGGGCGACGACGGCGCGGGAACGGCCATCATGGTCGAGCTCGTGGACGAGGCCCCCGCCACGCTCGCCGATGCGGGGCTGGAGGCCTTGCGCCGCGGCAACCCGGCGGCCAGGTCGCTGCCCATGCTCGCCCTGCTCGCCTCGGGAAGCGCGGGCCGCGTCGTGATCGAGTACCTGCCCGGGCTGTCGCTCGCGGTGGAGGCGCGCCCGTGACGCCCGGCACCCGCGATCGCGCCTGGCTCGCGACCCACCTGCCGCACCGCGGCGACATGAACCTGCTCGAGGGCGTCGCGGCCTGGGATGCGCAACGCATCGACTGCGTCGCGACGCGCCATCGCGAGCCCGGCCATCCGCTGCGCCGCGCGGGCGAGCTGCCCGTCGCCGCGGGAATCGAGTACGCGGCACAGGCCGTCGCCGCGCACGGCGCCCTCGTCGCCGAGGCAGGCGGCCCGCTCGGGGCGGGCTACCTCGCGAGCGCGCGCTCCGTCACCTTCCACGTGCGCCGGCTCGACGACGTCGCCGGGCCCCTCGCCATCCACGCCGAGCGCATCGGGGGCGACGCGGGCGGCGTGCTCTACGAGTTTTGCGTCGAGGGCGCGGGCCGCCGCCTCGTCGAAGGCCGGGTCGCCGTGGTGCTCGACGCCGGGGATCGCTCTCTTCCGGGAGCCGCGGCGTGACCCGCCGCGCGCTCGTCACCGGCGGCAGCGGCGCGATCGGGGCCGCCATCTGCCGCGCCTTCGCGGCGCGCGGGTTCGAAGTGATCGTGCACGGCAACCGCCACATCGAGGCGGCGCAGTCGCTGGCCGCCAGCATCGTCGCCGGAGGCGGCGCCGCGCAGGCCGTGGCGTTCGACGTGACCGATGGCGAGGCCACCGCGCGCGCGGTCGAGGCGCTCCTCGAGGCCGGCCCCATCCAGGTGCTCGTGAACAACGCGGGCGCCCACGACGACGCCGCGTTTCCCGGCATGCGCCGCGAGCAGTGGCACCGCGTGATCGACGTCTCGCTGCATGGGTTCTTCCACGTGACCCAGCCCCTGCTCATGGAGATGATCCGCACGCGCTGGGGCCGGATCGTCAACATCTCCTCGGTCGCCGGCCAGATCGGCAACCGCGGGCAGGCGAACTACGCGGCCGCCAAGGGCGCGCTGAACGCGGCCACCCGGTCGCTTTCGCTCGAGGTCGCGAGCCGCGGCATCACGGTGAACGCCGTGGCGCCGGGCATCATCGCCACGCCGATGAGCGAGGCCGCCTTCCCGCGCGAGACCATCGAGCGCCTCGTGCCTGTGAAGCGCGCCGGCCGCCCCGAGGACGTCGCGAGCCTCGTCGCCTTCCTCTGCTCGGACGAAGCGGGCTACATCACCGGGCAGGTCATCGGCGTCAACGGCGGAATCGCCTGAGGACCGCGGGCGTCAGCCGCGCAGGCGGCGGGCGGCGAGCGCCGGCAGCCGCAGGAGAAACTCGAGCACCAGCCGGGTGTGCATCCAGGTGAGCAGCTTGTTGTCGCGCCAGTAGTCGAAGTGCGAGACGCCGCCCTCGTCCGGGCGCAGGTAGCGCACCGGGGCGGGCACGTTCACGACCGGCACGCCGCGCCACACCAGCCGCACCGTGGCCTCGGGGTCGAAGTCGAAGCGGCGCATCCAGCGCTGGCGCCGCATGATCGCGGCGAGGTCGGCGATGGGATAGACGCGGAAGCCGAACAGCGAGTCGCCGATGCCGAGCCAGAGCGTCTCCAGGTTGGCGAACCAGTTGGAGATGCGCCGCCCCTTCACCCGCAGCGCGGGAGCGCTCGCGTCGAACACCGGCACCCCAAGCACCGCCGCCCCGGGCCGCGCGGCGGAGGCCGCCATGAACTCCGGGATGCTCGCCGCCGGATGCTGCCCGTCGGAATCCATCGTGAGCGCGTGCGTATAGCCCTCGGCCGCGGCGAGCGTGATCCCGTGCAGCACCGCCGCCCCCTTGCCGCCGTTCGCCGGGATCACGATCACGCGGAGACCCGCGTCCTCGCGCGCGAGCGCCTGGAGTCCCTCCGCGGTTCCGTCGTCGCTGCCGTCGACGACCACCCACACCGGCTCCCAGTAGCGTCTCGCGGCCCGGACCGTCTCGTAGACGGCGGGACCCGGGTTGTAGCTCGGGATGAGGACGAGGTGCGAGGCGCTGCGTTTAGTCATCGATGGGATGCCGCGCCCTCGGGCGCATCGGCGACACGCGCAGCGCCCGCCGTCGCGCGTCGCGTCGAGAGTTCGGCCGCGAAATAGCCCTCCAGCTCCGCCGTGAAGGCGCGCACGTCGGCCGGCGCCTCGAAGCGGCGCCCCAGCCGGATGCGGTAATGAAGCGGGAACGGCGGCCGCGAGAGGATCGACCAGCCCTTGCCCATGTAGCGCGAATCGGCCTCGATGAAGACCGCCTGG
>JAGRPO010000022.1 GCA_019449455.1 Betaproteobacteria bacterium
AGGCTGTCCAGGAAGGCGTGCGACAGCGTCGGGTTGCCGCCGTGGAGCCGGTCCCAGGCATCGGCCGGGACGGCATCGAGCGAGTCGACGAGGCGGACGGACTCGGGCAAGTGGCGGCGGACTTATAATGTCGGACTTCGATTCTATCCGTCCCCCCGCCGGATCCACCGGCCTTTTTGCGAGAAGTCTTCCCCGCCCGATGAAGATCGCCGTCGCCCAGATCAATACCACCGTGGGCGATTTCGCCGGCAATGCGGCCCGCATCCGCTCGGCCATCGACCAGGCTCGCGCCGCGGGCGCCAAGCTCGTGGTCACGCCGGAGATGGCGCTGTCCGGCTACCCGCCCGAGGACCTCCTCCTGCGCAACGACTTCTGCGACCAGTGCGGGGAGGAGCTTCTCGCCCTGGCCGGCTACGCCCCCGAGATCGCGGTGGTCGTCGGCCACCCGCATCGCGAAGGCCGCACGCGCTACAACGCCGCCTCCGTCCTGCGCGGCGGGGCGATCGAGGCGATCTACTTCAAGCAGCGCCTGCCCAACTACAACGTGTTCGACGAGAAGCGCTATTTCGCCACCGGCGACCGCCCGTGCGTCTTCGAGGTCGAGGGACGAAAGATCGCGCTCACGATCTGCGAGGATCTCTGGTTCCCGCAGTCCGCGACCCAGGCCAAGGCGGCCGGGGCGGAGCTCCTGCTTTCCATCAATGCCTCCCCGTACCACCGCAACAAGCTGGCCCAGCGCTACCAGGTGATGGGCGATCGCGTGAAGGAAACGGGATTGCCGCTTCTGTACGTGCACTGGGTGGGCGGGCAGGACGAGCTCGTGTTCGACGGCGCGTCCTTCGCGTTCCACGCCGATGGCGCGCTGGGCTATCAGGGCGAATCGTTCCGCGAGGCCGTGGACATCCTGTCGTTCGAGGGGGACCGCGTCACCGGCCCCGTCGCCCCGCCCCTCACCGAGGAGGAGACGATCTACCGCGCGCTCCTCACGGGCGTGCGCGACTACGTGGAGAAGAACGGCTTTCCGGGCGTCCTCGTGGGTCTGTCTGGGGGGGTGGACTCGGCGCTGGTGGCCGCGATCTGCGCGGACGCTCTGGGCCCGGAGCGCGTGCACGCGGTCATGATGCCCTCGGATTACACGGCCGCGATGAGCATCGAGGACGCGCGCGAGATGGCCCGGCTGATGCGCCTGCAATACAGGGAAATCGCGATCAAGCCCGTCTTCGACGCTTTCCGCGCGCAGCTCGCGCCGGAGTTCGCCGGCCTGCCCGAGGACGCCACCGAGGAGAACCTCCAGGCGCGAACCCGCGGGACGCTCCTCATGGCGCTGTCGAACAAGTTCGGCTGGCTCGTGGTGAGCACCGGCAACAAGAGCGAGATGGCCACCGGGTACGCCACGCTCTACGGCGACATGGCGGGCGGCTTCGCGCTCATCAAGGATGTCGTGAAGACGCTCGTCTATCGCCTGGCCTACTGGCGCAATTCGCAGGGCGGCGTCATTCCCCAGAGGGTGATCGACCGGGCCCCGTCGGCCGAATTGCGCCCCGACCAGACGGACCAGGACAGCCTTCCGCCCTACGAGCTGCTGGACGCGGTCGTCGAGCGCTACATGGAACGCGACATGGACCCCGAGGCCATCATGGGTCTGGGCTACGACGCCGAGGCGGTGCGCCGCGTGGTGCACCTCATCCGGGTGAACGAATACAAGCGCCGCCAGGCGCCGCCGGGCGTGCGGATCACGCCACGCGGTTTTGGCAAGGACTGGCGCTATCCGATAACATCGGGGTTCCGTCCGAGGGTCTGACCGCCATGAAGAAGATCGAAGCCGTCATCAAGCCGTTCAAGCTGGACGAGGTGCGCGAGGCCCTTTCCGAGATCGGCGTCTCCGGCCTCACCGTGACCGAGGTGAAGGGCTTCGGCCGGCAGAAGGGCCACACGGAGCTCTACCGCGGGGCCGAATACGTCGTGGACTTCCTGCCCAAGGTGAAGGTCGAGGTCGTCGTCGGCGATTCGCTGGTGGACAAGGCCATCGACGCGATCGTCAAGGCCGCCCGCACGGGCAAGATCGGCGACGGCAAGATCTTCGTCTGCGACGTGCCGCAGGTGGTGCGCATCCGCACCGGGGAAACGGGCGAGGACGCGGTCTAGGCCCCCGTGGCCTTTCCTGCTATCCTGCATCGCAAATCCGGGGAAAAAGCATGCTCCTTGCAGCGTTCTACGTTTTCGCCATCGCCGCGATCATTCTCCACTACACGGGCCACCTGAAACGGTGGAACTGCGAGTGGGTCCTCATCGTCCTCGCGATCGCGGTATTCCCCGCCGTCCTCTTCCTCTGACCGGGCCTTCCCCGGCGCTTCAGGCTCCGCTGTCCGCGAGCCGCGCCAGCGGGTCCTGCCGGTAGAACTGCTTCAGCTGCGCATAGACCGCCGGATAGGCGGGCTCGAGCCGTTCGGGCGTCTCGAAGAACGCCTCCGACACCACCGCGAAGAACTCGCCCGGGCTTTCCGCGGCGTAGGGGTCCACCGGCAGGGCGTCGAGCGCCGCCCCGTCATCCTCCTCGGCCTGGCGGTCGGCCTCGTCCACGCGGCGGCGGAAGTCCCCGTACGCCTCGGTGAACGCCTTGCGCCAGGCGCCGAGCGGCATTCCCGCGTGCAGCGGCGGCAGGCCGTTCGGGTCCCCGTTGAGCATGTCGAGCTTGTGGGCGAACTCGTGGATCACCACGTTGTAGCCCGCCACCCGCGCGTCCTCGTCGCTCGTCATCGCGACGTCCTCGTAGGAGAGGATCACCGGGCCTCCGAGCCAGGCCTCGCCCGCCATCGCGTCGTTCACCAGGTGCACGACGCCCGCCTCGTCGACGATCTCGCGCTCCGGCGCGAACTGCCCCGGGTAGACGATGATCTCGCTCCAGCCGTCGTACCACTCGAGGCCCAGCTCCAGGACCAGGATCGAGGCCTGCGCGGCCACCTGCACCCGCATGAACGGCGTGATGTCCAGGTCGTGGGTCCCGGAGAAGTGCTTGCGCGCGAGGAATCGCCCGGCCAGCTCGCGAAGCCTCGCGTCGTCGGCCGCGGGCAGTCCCCGCATGAAGAGGTAGGGGAACGAAGCGCTTTCCCAGAGCCCCTCGTCGATGGGCTCGGCTTTCGCGTCGCGCTTGCCGAACCAGCCGAACATGCCTCAGGGAGCGGAGCCGAGGCGCTTGAGCGCCCCCGAACCGATGACCCTCTTCGTGATGGCCGGGTCGCCGTAGTAGCTCACGTCGCCGCTGCCGGTGGTCGACACGTTGAGCGATTCCCGGGCCCAGACGGCCACGTTGCCGGAGCCGGCGATCGACACCTTGGCGCGCCGGCATTCCAGAGGCCCGGTCCCGATGTCGCCCGAGCCCGCGATGCTCGCCGAGAAGTCCTCGACCTTCCCGCCTGCCTTGATGTTGCCACTGCCCGCGACGCTCGCCTTGAGCGAGCCCGCCTCGAGCCGCGCGATCTTCACGTCGCCCGATCCCGCCACCGAGATATCGAGGGCCCTGGCCTTGATCGATTCGGCCAGGATGTCGCCGCTGCCGGCCACGGCCAGGGATTCGATCGCCGGCCCGGTGACCAGGAGGCGGATCGTGGCGCGGCCGCCGAGCTTCAGCGGGCGCTTGAACCGGATCTTCAGGACCCCTCGCTCGACCACGGTCTCGATCTCCGGCAGGAGGTTGTCGTCGGCCTCGATCGCCACCGACGCGGGCGCGCCCTGCCGGATGACGGCCGTGCCCGGGATGGCGAGGGCGACTCCCGTGAAGTCCCTGGCGTCGCGCGATTCGGTGGCGATCTTTCCCGATGGCGCGACCGGCGTGCCGGCGAGCGCGAGGGCCAGGCTGGAGGAGAAAAGGCAGAGCGCGGCGACGAAGGCCGCGAGAAGGGGACGGCGAGGGCTCATGACGGTGCTCCGGTTGGGGGATGTCGCCGTTCGACGCGACGGGGGGCTCAGTTGGATTCGGCGATGCCGAGATCCCGGCGGATGGCCATCGCGACGTCGAGGGCGGTCTCGAGGACCGGCTCGCAGACCGTGACGTGCCCCATCTTGCGCCCGGGGCGCGCCTCGCGCTTGCCGTAGAGGTGCAGGTGGGCCCCGGCGTGGCGCAGCACGGCGTCCCAGCGCGGCTCGCCGTCGCGCCAGACGTCGCCCAGCAGGTTCACCATCACCGCGGGCGTGTGCAGCGTGGGGTCGCCGAGCGGCAGGCCGCAGAGGACGCGCACCTGCTGCTCGAACTGCGAGGTGCGGCAAGCGTCGATCGTGTAGTGGCCGCTGTTGTGCGGGCGCGGCGCGATCTCGTTCACGAGGAGCCGGCCCCCCACGACGAACATCTCGACGGCGAGGACGCCCACGTAGTCGAGGGCCTGCGCCAGGCGCGTGGCGAGCGCGGTCGCCTCTGCCGCGAGCGCGCCGGGGATGCGGGCGGGAGCGATCGTGACGTCGAGGATCCCGCGCGCATGCCGGTTCTCCGCCACCGGGAAGACCTCCACCCGGCCGTCGGCGGCGCGCGCGAGGATCACCGAGATCTCGAGCTCGAGGGCGAGCCGCTCCTCCAGGACGCAGGGCACGCGCTTCCAGTCGGCGAAGGCGCGCGCCAGGTCGGCCCGCGAGGCGATCGTGGCCTGGCCCTTGCCGTCGTAGCCGAAGCGCGCCGTCTTGAGGATGGCGGGGAGCTTCACGCGCGCGAGCGCGCCGTCGAAGTCGGCCTCGCTGCGCACGTCCGCATAGGGGCCGACCGGGAGGTCCGCGGCCGCGATGAAGCCCTTCTCGCGGCTGCGGTCCTGGGCCACCGCCACGGCGTTGCCGCTGGGGCGCACCAGCGTCTTCTCGGCGAGCGCGAGCAGCGCCTGCGCGGGCGCGTTCTCGAATTCGGTGGTCACGGCGGCGCAGGTCCGCGAAAGCTCGTCGAGCGAGGCGGGGTCCGTGTAGCCGGTGTTCAGGTGGCCGGTCGCGAACTCCGCGGCCGGGGAGTGGGGATCCGGGTCGAGGACCGTGACGCGGTAGCCCAGGGTGCGCGCCGCCACGGTGAACATGCGGCCCAGCTGCCCGCCGCCCAGTAGGCCGAGGGTGGCGCCGGGAGCGATCACAGCACGTCGGGCAGTTGCATGGCCGCGACCATCTCGCGAAGCTCCTCGCGATAGGTCGCGAGCTTCGTCGCCAGCGCCGCGTCGGTGGCGGCGAGGAGGCTCACCGCGAAAAGTCCCGCGTTGGCCGCCCCCGCCTCGCCGATCGCGAAGGTGGCCACGGGAATGCCCTTGGGCATCTGCACGATGGAATAGAGCGAATCCTGCCCGGCGAGGTGCTTCGAGGGGACGGGCACTCCCAGGACCGGGAGCGTCGTCTTCGAGGCGATCATCCCCGGCAGGTGGGCCGCCCCGCCGGCGCCCGCCACGATGCAGTGCAGCCCCCGGCCGCGGGCGCTCTCGGCGTACTCGAACATCGCGTCCGGCGTGCGGTGCGCCGAGACGACCTTCGCCTCGAAGGGCACGCCGAAGTCCTTGAGGACCTTGGCCGTGTGCTGCATCACTTCCCAGTCGCTCTGGGATCCCATCACCACGCCGACCACCGGATTGTCCATGACGGATTGCCTCATTGGGCCCGCCCTCCCGTTCAGGAGGCGAGCGCGCGCGCGTCTTCGATCGACGAGCGGTAGGAGTCGAAGATTCGCGCGAGTGCGGTGGCCATGTCCACCTTCGGCGCCCAGCCGAGGTCCTTCATCGTGTTGTCGATCTTCGGCACGCGGTTCTGCACGTCCTGGTAGCCCTTGCCGTAGTAGTCGTCCGAGCTCACCTCGACGATCCTCACCCGCGCGGCGTTCTCCCGGTACTCGGGGTAGGACTTCGCGAGATCGAGCATCATCGCGGCGAGCTCGCGGACGGAGAAGTTGTTGTCGGGGTTGCCGATGTTGTAGATGCGCCCGGTGGCGATTCCCCCCGGGTTCTCGATGATCTTCATCAGGGCCGAGATGCCGTCGTCGATGAACGTGAAGGCGCGCTTCTGCGCCCCGCCGTCGACCAGCTTGATGGGCTCGCCGCGCACGATGTGCCCCAGGAACTGCGTGATCACGCGCGATGACCCTTCCTTGGCGGTGTGGATGGAGTCGAGGCCCGCGCCGATCCAGTTGAACGGCCGGAACAGCGTGAAGTCGAGCTGTCCCATGGAGCCGTAGGCCCAGATCACCCGGTCCATGAGCTGCTTGGAGCACGAGTAGATCCAGCGCTGCTTGTCGATGGGCCCGAGGACGAGCTCGGAGGCGTACGGGTCGAACTGCTCGTCGCGGCACATCCCGTAGACCTCGGAGGTCGAGGGAAACAGGATGCGCTTGCCGTGCTTCACGCACGAACGCACGATCGGCAGGTTCGCCTCGAAGTCCAGCTCGAAGACCTTGAGCGGCTCGCGCACGTAGGTGGCGGGCGTGGCGATCGCCACCAGAGGCAGGATCACGTCGCACTTGCGGATGTGGTACTCGATCCACTCGCGGTTGATCGTGATGTCGCCCTCGAAGAAATGGAAGCGCGGGTGCGGCAGCAGGTCCGCCACGCGGTCCGAGCCCATGTCCATGCCGTAGACCTCCCAGTCCGTGTCCGCGAGGATCTTCTGGGAGAGGTGATGGCCGATGAAGCCGTTCACGCCGAGGATGCAGATGCGCTTGGTCATGTCGTCGTCGTACCTGGAAGGTCGGCCGCGGCGCCGGTGGCGCCTCGGTCGAAGGTGAATTGTCCCATGCCGCCGGCGCCGGGGGCAAAGCGCGCGGCGAGCGCCGCGCCCTCGAGCGACCCGGCGCCCTCGATCTCGACCTCCCGCAGCTCGAGCCAGCGACCGTCGCCGCAGCAGGCCCAGGCCCGGCCGCCGGCCGCGGTGACGGTCCCGGGCGCGCCGGGCGCGATCGGGGGCGGGTCGGACCACCAGGTGCGGAGCACCCGCACGCGGCGCCCCTGGAGCGCCGTGAAGGCGCCGGGGTAGGGCGGGGCGACCGCCCGGACGAGGTTGTGGATCTCCCGGGCGCCCTTGCTCCAGTCGATGCGCCCATCCTCCGCCTTCCGCCCCCGGAAATAGGAACCTTCGCGCAAGGCCTGGGGCCGCAGTTCGGCCGTGCCGGCGACGAGCGAGGGCAGGGCGCGCTCCAGGACGCGCCCCGCCGCCTGCGTGACCCGCGCGAAGACCTCGGATGCCGTGTCGTTGTCGCCGATGGGCACCGCCTCCTGGCCGGCGATGCGCCCCGCGTCGGGCTTGGCGACCATCTCGTGCAGGGTGGCCCCGGTCTCGCGCTCGCCGTGGATGACGGCCCAGTTGATCGGCACGCGCCCCCGGTATTTCGGCAGCAGGGAACCGTGCATGTTGAACGCGCCGCGGCGTGCCGTCGCCAGCACCGCGGGCGAGAGCATCCGGCGATAGTAGAAGGAGAAGATGAAGTCCGGCGCGATCGCCTCGAGCCGCGCGACGAAACCGGGCTCGTTCGGGTCGTCCGGGGTCGCCACCTCGAGTCCCGCCTCGCGCGCCATGCGCTCCACGCTCGCGAACCAGATGTTCTCGCCGGGACTGTCGCGGTGGGTGACCACGAGGGGCACGCGAACGCCGTTCGCCAGCAGGACGGAAAGGCACCGGCAGCCCACGTCGTGGTAGGCGAAGACGATCGCGCTGGAACTCACCGGTCGAGTTTCTCGAGGACGGCCTGGACGAGGTAGCGGGGGCGATCGCGGACCTGCTGGTAGATCCGGCCGACGTACTCGCCGATCAGCCCCAGCCCGAAGAGGAGGACCCCGATGAGGAAGAAGGCCAGGATGTCGCGGTCCCAGATCACGAGGAACCCGTTCACCTCGCCGGCGAGGATCCGCTTGGCGATGACGACGAAGTACGTCACGAGGGCCACGATCGACACGCCGATGCCGAAGAGCGAGAAGAGCTGCAGCGGCACGATGGAGAAGCCGGTCACGAGGTCGAAGTTGAGGCGGATCAGCTTGTAGAGCGAGTACTTCGACTCGCCGGCGGCCCGCTCCTCGTGGGCGACCTCGACCTCCGCGGGGCTGTGCGCGAACGAGTAGGCGAGCGCCGGGATATAGGTGCTCACCTCGCGCGAGGAGCGGATCGCGTCCACGATCGCGCGGTCGTAGGCGCGCAGCATGCATCCCTGGTCGGTCATGCGGATCCGGGTCAGGCGCTCGCGCAGCCGGTTCATCGCCTTCGACGCCCACCGGCGCCACGCGACGTCCTGGCGCATCAGGCGGATCGAGCCCACGTAGTCGTGGCCCTCGTCCATCTTCGCGAGGAGCTTCGCGATCTCCTCCGGGGGGTTCTGCAGGTCCGCATCCAGCGTCACCACCCGTTGGCCGCGGCAGTACTCGAAGCCCGCCATGATCGCCATGTGCTGGCCGTAGTTGCCGTTGAAGAGGACCACGCGCGTCACGTCGGGGCGCCTCTGGAACTGCTCGCGCAGGAGGGCCGGGGACTTGTCGCGGCTGCCGTCGTTCACGAAGATGATCTCGTAGGCGCACCCGAGCGCGTCGAGGGCCGGATAGAGGCGGTCGAAGAGGGCCTGCAGCACCGCCTCCTCGTTGTAGACGGGGATGACGACGGACAGCGTCGGGTCGGCCACGGCGTTCATCCGGGACGGGACCGGACGACGCGCCGGGCGCATTCGCACACGCGCTCCACGTCGCCCGCCGTCATCTCGGGGAAGAGCGGGAGCGTGACCGTCTCGCGCCCGATGCGCTCGGACACGGGGAACTGCCCCTCGCGCCAGCCCCGGGCGCGGTAGTACGAGGTGAGGTGTATCGCCTCGTAGGACAGGCCGATGCCGATCCCTTCGCGCTGCATGGCCTCCGTGAACTGCCGGCGCGTGATCGCCATCTCGCCCAGGGGCAGCAGGACGGTGAACATGTTCCAGCTGTGCCCGGGGTTCTCCCGGGGCGGCAGGCGGTCGGGGACGAGGAGGTCGTCGCCCGCGAGGCAGCCGAAGTAGTGCATCGCCAGCCGCTCGCGGGCGCGGCACCACTCGTCCAGGCGAGCCAGTTGCGCGAGGCCCAGCCGCGCCGAGACGTCGGACAGGTTGTACTTGCCGCCGGCCACCTCCACGTCGCGCGTGCCGTCGGCCAGCTTCGCGATGCCGTGGAACCGCAGCCGCTCGACCGCCGCCGCCTCGGCGGAGTCGTTCACCACGAGGGCGCCGCCCTCGATGGTGGTCATGTTCTTGTTGGGGTGGAAGCTGAAGGAGACGAGGTCGCCCGTGGCGCCCACGGGCCGGGAGCCGGCGCGCGAGCCGATGGCGAGCGCCGCGTCCTCGATGATGCGCACGCCGTGGCGCGCGCGGAAGGCGGCGAGCGCGTCCGGGTCGAGCGGCGCGTTGTAGTGCACCGGCAGCAGCGCCTTCGTGCGCGCGCCCGCCGCGGCCGCGGCCGCGGCGAGGTCGATGTTCCGGGTGGCGAGGTGCACGTCCACGAACACCGCCTTCGCGCCCACGCGCTCGATGACGTTGGCCGAGGCGAAGAAGCTCTGCGCCGGCGTGATCACCTCGTCGCCGGGGCCGATGCCGAGCAGCTCGAGGGCCACCTCCATCGCGCCGGTGGCGGAGGTGAGCGAGCGGACCGGCCGGCCGCCCACGTACGCGGAAAGTGCGGCCTCGAAGGCCTGCACCTGCGGCCCGCTCGCGATCCAGCGGCCGCGCAGCGTCTCGCCGACGGCGGCGATCATCGACTCGTCGATCACGGGCCGCGCGAAGGGGAGGAAGGCCGCCGTCATGACCTGGCCACCAGCCACACGCCGACCACGATGAAGCCGATGCCCGCGAGCTTCTGCGCCGTGATCGATTCGCCGAACAGGAACCACGCGGCCGCGGCGTTCACGATGTAGCCGATGGAGAGCATCGGGTAGGCGATCGACACCGGCACGCGGGAGAGCGCCATGATCCAGACGACCACGCTCACCGCGTAGCAGGCGAGGCCCCCGAACACGAAGGGGCTCGAGGCCACCTTGAGCCCGATGGGGACGATGTTCTCGACGGAGAACGCGAACTCCCCGATGCGGTTCGTTCCCGCCTTGAGAAGGAGTTGCGCCGCGGCGTTCAGCAGGACGCCGGCGAGGACGAGCGAGAGGCTGACGGCGTTCACGGCTTGCGGACCAGGATGCGGCGCTCGTCTCGGTGCAGGAGGGTCATCGCGAGGCCCCGGGTGGAGAGCTTCTCGTGGAGGTCGGGGTGAATTATAGCCATCGCATCCCCCGGCCGCACCCAGTCCGCCTCGAACGCCTCCAGCGTGGAGATGGCGCGCTCCGGCTCCCGATCGAGTCCGGTGGAGAATTCGTCCCGGTAATCGACCAGCGTCACCGTCCGGCCGAGGTAGAACGGGATGGTCTGGTCGTAATAGCCGACCGAATAGAGGCGGGTCGCGGGCGTGAGGCTTTTCTTCATCACCTCGGCGACCTGCAGGCCCGATTGGCGGGGCGCCAGCCGCTCGTAGCCGTCCTCGACGAAATCGATGAAGAGGAGCGAGGCCGCCACGATCGCGAGGACCGCGCCCCGCTTGCGCCCGGCGCGAAGCCTGAGCGCTCCCGCCGCGAGCGTGATGGCGAGGAGAGCCAGCCCCGCGAGGACCCACGGACGGGCGGCGGCATACAGTTCCCGCGTCCAGTCGTTCCTCGCGCGCTCGGGCGCTCCCCAGGCCACCGCGATCGCCGCCACGAGCAGGGGAACGATCACCGCGACCGGCATCCAGAGGCTGCGTGCCGGCGCGCGCGCGAGCCAGTCGCCCAGGACGAAGGCGAACACCGGGAACACCGGCAGGATGTAGGCCGGAAGCTTCGATCCCGAGGCGCTGAAGAAAAGCATCACGAAGGCCGTCCACAGGATCGCGAAGCGCCGCCACGGGAACGCCGTCCCGCCGGCCTCGCGTCGCCAGCCGTCGAGCGCCGCGGGGACGAGCGTGACCATCCAGGGCAGGAAACCGACGAAGAGGATCGGCCAGAAGTACCACCAGGGCTCCTCGCGACGGTGCGACTTCGTGAGGAAGCGCTCGAAATGCTCGTGCACGAAGAAGAACTGCGGGAACTCCGGGTTGGCGAGCGACACCAGCACGAACCACGGCGCGGCGATGGCGAGGAAGAGCGCGACGCCCCGGGCCCACTCCAGTTTCCGGACGAGCCGCCAGTCGCGGTTCACGAGGCAATGCAGGAAGATCGCGGCCGCCGGGAAGACGATGCCGATGAGTCCCTTGGAGAGGACCGCGAGCGCCATCCCCGCCCACGCGAGGAGCATCCAGCGGCGCCGGCCGTCCTCGGGGCCGGTCACGGCGAGCAGGAAGGCGCACACCGCGATCGTGGTCCACGCCGTGAGCCCCATGTCGAGGGTGACCACGCCGCCCAGGCCGAGGAAATACGGGCTGGAGAGCAGCACCCCGACGGCGAGCAGGGCGCCGTCGCCGCCCGCCAGCCGCCTTGCCGTGAACCCGACAGCGACGAGCGCGAGCAACCCGCAAAGCGCGGTGTAGATGCGGGCCGTGAACGCGCTTTCCCCGAAGAGCGTGAAGGACGCGGCGCTGGCCCAGTACTGCAGGGGCGGCTTCTCGAAATACTTGATGCCGTTGAGCCTCGGCGTCACCCAGTCGCCGCTGGCGGCCATCTCCCGCGAGATCTCGGAATAGCGCCCCTCGTCCGGGTGCGCGAGCGGGCGCTGCATGTTGTCCACGCCCACGAAGAGCGCGAGCGCCGCGACGAGGAAGGCCGCGACCCGGGAGGCGCTCACGGGCCCGCCTTCGAGTCGAGCAGCACGATCACGGCCCCGCCGCCGCCGTGGGCCGGCGGCGGCTCGGAGAAGGCGAGCACCTCGGATTTCCGCGCGAGGAGCTTGCGGACGCGCCCCTTGAGCACCGGCTCGCGGTTGTGCGACCCCAGGCCCTTGCCGTGGATGACGCGCAGGCAGCGAAGCCCCCGCCGGACGCTGTCGGCGAGGAAGCGGGCCGTGGCGAGCGCGGCCTCGTCGCCGGTGAGGCCGTGCAGGTCGAGCTCGTCCTGAACCACCCAGTGCACGCGGCGAAGCTTGCGCAGCACCTCGCGCGGCAGCCCGGGCCGCAGGTAGGCGTGGTCCTCGTCGATCTCGATGTCGTCCGCGCTGCCGGCCAGGCGCGCGAGCTCCTCGAGCACGGCGCGCTCGTCCTCCAGGCGCTGGACGGGCACGGGCGGCGGGGGCTCCCGGCGATGCGCGACCCGGTTCGACGGGCGGACCGGCGACACGTCGCGCATCTCGCGGCGGAAAAGATCGGCATCGTCGTCCGCCGGCGTCGCGCCCGGGCGGGCGGGTTTCAAGACGCGAGGCTCTCCAGGAACCGGTCGGCGTCGAGCGCCGCCATGCAGCCGGTGGCCGCGCTCGTCACGGCCTGGCGGTACACGTGGTCCTGCACATCGCCCGCGGCGAACACGCCGGGGATGCTGGTGGCCGTGGCGTTCCCCTCCAGCCCGGTGCGGGTGACGATGTAGCCCCCCTTCATCTCGAGCTGGCCCTCGAAGAGATCGGTGTTGGGCTTGTGCCCGATGGCGATGAAGCAGCCGGTGAGCTTGAGCTCGCGCGTGCTTCCATCGACGGCCGACTTGATTCGCACGCCCGTCACGCCGCTCGCGTCGCCCAGCACCTCGTCGAGCGTGTGGTTCCACACGATCGCGACCTTGCCTTCCTTCTCCTTGGCGAAGAGCTTGTCCTGCAGGATCTTCTCCGAGCGGAACCTGTCGCGCCGGTGGATGACGGTCACGTGGCGCGCGATGTTGGCGAGGTAGAGGGCTTCCTCGACCGCGGTGTTGCCGCCGCCGACCACGCACACGTCCTGGCCCTTGTAGAAGAACCCGTCGCAGGTGGCGCAGCCGGAGACGCCCTTGCCCATGAAGGCCTGCTCGGAGGGCAGGCCGAGGTACTGGGCGGAGGCGCCGGTGGCGATGATGAGCGCGTCGCAGGTGTAGGTGCCGGAGTCGCCCACGAGGGCGATGGGCTTGTCGCGCAGCTTCGCGGTGTGGATGTGGTCGAAGACGATCTGCGTCTCGAAGCGCTCGGCGTGCTTCTGGAAGCGCTCCATGAGCTCGGGGCCCTGGACGCCGGCGTGGTCCGCCGGCCAGTTGTCGACGTCGGTCGTCGTCATGAGCTGGCCGCCCTGGGCGAGGCCGGTGATCAGGACGGGCTTCAGGTTGGCGCGGGCGGCGTAGACGGCGGCGGTATAGCCCGCGGGTCCGGAGCCCAGGATGAGGAGGCGGCTGTGTCGGGTGGTCATTGGGGGAAGGGGGCGAAGGCCGGCGCGCAAGACGGCGCACGGGGAACGCCCATTATCCCACCGCGGGGCTCGTTGAGATCAAACAATTGACAGGTAAGGGGTTTTGGCTATATTCCTGCGTAATGTCCACCACCACCCCGAAGCCGGCCATCGGCGAGCGCACGCAGGCGCTCAAGGCTGTCCCGTTCTTCACGCAGATGAACGACCAGGAGCTGGACGTGATCCGCTCCGTGGCCGTCGAGAAGAGCTATCCGAAGCACGCCGTCGTCCTCACGGAGGGCGAGATCGGGGACTCGCTCTACATGATCGAATCCGGGCGCGTGAAGGTGTTCATCGGCGACGAGGAAGGGCGCGAGATCATCCTGAAGCTCCTCGGCACCGGCCATTTCTTCGGTGAAATGGCGATGATCGACCAGCAGCCGCGCTCGGCGTCCGTCACGACGCTCGAGCCCTCGACCTTCCTCATCCTCTCGCACCACGCCTTCGAGCACTGCGTGGAGCGCGCCCCGCGCATCGCCAACATGGTGCTGCGGGTGCTGGCGCAGCGCGTGCGCGAGGCCGACCGCAAGATCGGCACGCTCGCCCTCATGGACGTCTACGGGCGGGTGGCGAGCACGCTGCTGGAGCTCGCCGTGAACACCAACGGCAAGCTCGTCGTGAGCGAGAAGCTCTCGCAGCAGGACCTCGCCAACATGGTGGGCGCCTCGCGCGAGATGGTGAACCGCATCCTCAAGGACCTTTCCGACCGCGGGTTCATCGCGGTGGAGTCCCGGTCCATCACGATCATCAACCGCGAACTCCCGCCGTCGCTGTAGTTCTCCCGGCGGCCGTCCCGGCCCCGCGGCCCCGCGGGGCCCTATAATCGGCCATCACGAGCACTCGCCGATGGCCGCCACTCCCGCTAAACCCGTCCCTCCCAATCCGCGCCTCGCCCGCGTCCTGCGCGAGGCGGGGTGGATCCTGCTCCTCGCGGCGGGGCTCTACCTCGCGCTCGCGCTGGGCAGCTACCAGAAGGGCGATCCGGGTCCCTTCTTCAGCGGCTCGGGCGAGCCCGTCGGCAATCGCGCCGGGGCGCTGGGCGCGTGGATCGCCGACCTCCTGCTGTACGTGTTCGGCCTGTCCGCGTGGTGGTGGGTGGCGCTCGCCGCCTGGGGCGTCCTGCGGCTCTACGCGCGCGTCGAGGCGTGGGAGATCGTGTGCCGCCGCTCGCTCGCGGCGTCGCTTGCCGGCTTCGCCGTCCTCCTCGGCGCGAGCAGCGCGCTCGAGGCGATGCGACTGCACAGCCTGAAGGCCACGCTGCCGCTCGCGCCCGGGGGGGTCCTGGGCGACGTGCTCGCCGGCCCCGTGGCCGCGGGGCTGGGGTTCACGGGCGCCACGCTCGTCCTCATCGCCGCGCTGGCCGCGTCGTTCAGCGTCTTCTCGGGCCTGTCCTGGATCCGCTTCGCGGAGAAGATCGGCGCGGCGATCGAGTGGTCCGTCGGCAAGGTGCGCGCGAGGATCGAGGCGCGGCGCGACCGGGAGGCCGGGCTCGCCGCCGCGCAGGCGCGCGAGGAGAAGGTGGAGGAGGCCAAGAAGATCTTCGAGGAGCACGAGCCGATCCGCATCGCGGCGCCGGAGGTCGCGATCGCGAAGAGCGAGCGGGCGGCGAAGGAGAGGCAGGTGCCGCTCTTCGCCGACCTTCCCGACTCGCCGCTGCCGCCCATCGCGCTCCTCGATCCCGCCGACAGCCACGTCGAGCGCCCGACGCCCGAGACGCTCGAGTACACCTCGCGCCTCATCGAGCGAAAGCTCCTCGACTTCAACGTGCAGGTGAAGGTGGTCGCGGCCTACCCCGGCCCCGTCATCACGCGCTACGAGGTGGAGCCGGCCGTCGGCGTGAAGGGCGCGCAGGTCGTGAACCTGGCGCGCGACCTCGCCCGCGCGCTCTCGGTCACCGCGATCCGCGTCGTCGAGACGATTCCGGGCACTTCCTGCATGGGCCTCGAGATCCCGAACGCCAAGCGCGAGATCGTGCGGCTGTCGGAGATCATCGGCTCCCAGGCCTATGCCGACATGCATTCGCACCTGACGATCGCGATGGGCAAGGACATCACCGGCAAGCCCGTGGTCGCGGACCTCGCGCGCATGCCGCACCTCCTCGTGGCCGGCACCACCGGCTCCGGGAAGTCCGTCGCCATCAACGCGATGATCCTGTCGCTCGTCTACAAGTCGCCGGCCTCCGACGTGCGGCTCATCCTGGTCGACCCGAAGATGCTCGAGCTGTCGGTCTACGAGGGCATCCCGCACCTCCTCGCGCCGGTGGTGACCGACATGCGCCAGGCCGCCGCGGCGCTGCACTGGTGCGTGGTGGAGATGGACCGGCGCTACAAGCTCATGTCGATGGTGTCGGTGCGGAACCTCGCCGGATACAACCACAAGATCCGCGAGGGCATCGAGAAGAAGCAGCCGCTCAAGCACCCCTTCAGCCTCACGCCCGAAAGCCCCGAGAACCTCGAGGAGCTGCCGTTCATCGTCGTCGTGATCGACGAGCTGGCCGACCTCATGATGGTCGCGGGCAAGAAGGTGGAGGAGCTGATCGCGCGCCTCGCGCAGAAGTCGCGCGCCTCCGGCATCCACCTCGTCCTCGCCACGCAGCGCCCGTCGGTGGACGTGATCACCGGCCTCATCAAGGCCAACGTGCCCACGCGCGTGGCGTTCCAGGTCTCCTCCAAGGTCGATTCGCGCACCATCCTCGACCAGCAGGGCGCCGAGAGCCTGCTGGGGCAGGGCGACATGCTCTACCTGCCGCCGGGAGCGGGGCACCCGCAGCGCGTGCACGGGGCCTACGTGGCGGACGCGGAGGTGCAGCGCGTGGTCGAGCGCCTCAAGCGGCAGGGCGGGGCGCAGTACATCGAAGGCATCCTCGACGATCCCGAGCTCTCGGAGGCCGACGCGGGCGGGGGCGAGGGTCCCGGCGGCGAGGCCGACCCGCTCTACGACCAGGCCGTGCAGATCGTCCTGCAGAACCGGCGCGCCTCGATATCGCTCGTGCAGCGCCACCTTCGCATCGGCTACAACCGCGCCGCGCGCCTGATCGAGGACATGGAGCGCGCCGGGCTCGTCTCGCCGATGGCCTCCAACGGCAACCGCGAGATCCTGTCCCCCGCGAGGGCGGAGAAGTGAGGCGCGCGCATCTCGCCCTGGCCGCGCTCGCCGCCTTCGTTCCGCTCGCCGCGGCCGCCGGCGCGGTCGACGCGTTCCTCGCGTTCACGGCCGCCTCGCGCTCGGCCACCGCGCGCTTCGAGCAGCAGGTCTTCGACCGGTCGGGCAGGCAGGTGGACCGCTCCTCGGGCACCTTCGCCTTCTCCCGGCCGGGCCGGTTCCGCTGGGCCTACGACAAGCCGGTCCGCACGGTCATCGTGGCCGACGGGACGAGGCTGTGGATCCACGACGAGGACCTGAACCAGGTCACCGTGAGACCCATGGACCGCGCGCTGTCCGCCACGCCGGCGGCGCTGCTCACGGGCGACGGGGACGTGACTGCCGTCTTCACGCTGCGCGAAGCCGGCCCGGCCGACGGTCTCGACTGGCTGGACGCCGTGCCGAAGGAGCGCGACACCGGATTCGATCGCGTTCGCATCGGCATGAAGGGGGCCGTGCCGGCCGCCATGGAGCTCCACGATTCGCTCGGGGGGCGCACGGCGTTGCGGTTCCCGGAGTTCAGGGCGGGCGCGCGCGTCGACGCCGGCACCTTCCGCTTCACGCCGCCCAAGGGGGCCGACGTGCTCGACGAGATGCCGGCCGCGCCGGGGCCTCAGCCCGGCGGGGCCAGGCCGAGGAAGCCGTAGGCCTCCCGCGCCACCGCCGTGGTGAGCACCGGAACGCCGCGGTTGCGGGCGGAATCCTCCAGCGTCTTGGTCACCATCTGGGACGCGTCGACCAGGATCGCGATTCTCACGGGGCCCGTGCGGCGCTCGGCGAACGAACGGCCCAGCTCGAATCGCTCGGAGATGCCCACGACGTGCTCGAGGCCGCGCGCGTCGACCAGGACGAGATGCAGTCCCTGGCTCGCGCAAGCCTCGAAGATCTCGCCGACGGCCCTCCGGCCGACCTCCGCGTCGAACGGGCCGGCGGCCTCCACCCACAGGTACGCGTCCCTCGCCTCCATCCTGATGCGCATCGCTGCCATCCCTCCACCGGGCTTATCATGACCGTCGACAGCACCCCCCCGCCTGGTCCTCGTCGACAGGCTCGCCGATGACCGAAACCACGGACCTCTTTACCGCCAGCGGGGAGGCGAACGCGCCGCTCGCGGAGCGGTTGCGCCCGAAGCGGGTCGAGGACGTCGTGGGCCAGCGCCACCTCCTGGGCGAGGGCAGGCCCATCGCCGTGGCGCTCGCCTCCGGCAAGCCCCACTCCATGATCCTATGGGGGCCGCCCGGCGTCGGCAAGACCACGCTCTCCCGGCTGCTCGCCGAGGCGTTCGGGGCCGAGTTCATCGCGATGTCCGCGGTCCTGGCCGGCGTGAAGGAAATCCGCGAGGCGGTGGAGCGCGCGCGCCTCGCGCGCGATGCGCACGGCCGCGCGACCATCCTCTTCGTGGACGAGGTGCACCGCTTCAACAAGTCGCAGCAGGACGCCTTCCTGCCGCACGTGGAGAGCGGGCTCCTCACCTTCATCGGGGCGACGACGGAAAACCCCTCCTTCGAGGTGAACGGGGCGCTCCTTTCGCGTGCCCAGGTCTACGTGCTGGAGAGCCTCGGCGAGGACGACCTCGACCGCCTCGTCGTGCGCGGGTTCGAGGCGGAGGCGATCGACGTCACGGTCGAGGCGAGGAAGCGGATCGCGGAGCTGGCCGACGGCGACGGCCGGCGCGCGCTCAACCTCGTCGAGCAGGTCGCGAGCGCGGCGCGGGCGGCCGCCCGCCGGGGCGCGGACGTCGAGTTCGTCGACGGCGTGGTCACGCGGTCCGGTCGCCGCTTCGACAAGGGCGGCGAGAACTTCTACGACCAGATCTCGGCGCTGCACAAGTCCGTGCGCGGCAGCGATCCGGACGCGGCGCTCTACTGGATGGTGCGCATGCTCGACGGGGGAGCCGATCCCCGGTACCTCGCGCGGCGGATGATCCGCATGGCCACGGAGGACGTCGGCCTGGCCGACCCGCGCTCCCTGGAGATCGCGATGCGCGCGGCCGAGGTCTACGATCGCCTCGGGTCTCCCGAGGGGGAGCTGGCGCTCGCCGAATGCGTGGTCTACCTCGCCGTCGCCCCGAAATCCAACGCGGTCTACCTGGCGTACGGTGCGGCGCGCGAGTTCGTCTCGAAGGACGCGAGCCGCCCCGTTCCCCTGCACCTTCGCAATGCGCCCACGCGGCTCATGAAGGACCTGGGCTACGGCAAGGGCTACCGCTACGCGCACGACGAGGACGGCGGTTACGCGGCCGGCGAGAGCTACCTTCCCGACGGCCTCGACCCGCCGGGCTGGTACCAGCCGACCGATCGCGGGCTGGAAGCCAAGATCCGCGACAAGCTCGCCTGGCTGCGGCGGCGCGACAAGGAGTCCGGGGACGACAAGCCCTGAACCGCCGGCGGGGAAGCGGGGGCGACCGACTATAATTGCGGCTTCCCCCATTCGAATCCGCTTCCGCCCATGCTGGACATCCAACTGCTTCGCAAGGACCTCCCCGCCGTCGTGGCCGGCCTCTCCCG